>NZ_CP025407.1:7692598-8029398 GCF_002847285.1 Streptomyces sp. CMB-StM0423
ACAAGCACCGGCGCCACGGCGTGGACGTGCAGGTTGCCACTGATTCCGGTGGCCGGCCGCTGTGGCTCTCACCCGCACTGCCGGGCCCCACCCACGACCTGACCGCCGCCCGCACCCACCGAATCATTCGGATCGTGTCCCGCCTGGAGTCATGGCGGATCTCCGCAGATCCCGATGCAGCCCCACCGCATGACGTCAATCGCCAAGGCCGTTCTCACCCTGGAGTTGCAACGCTGAAGAGACTCACGGCGGCACACCTATGCCTCGGTCATGCTGGAGGCGGGGGAGTCCGTGGTGACGCAGGCGCGATGGCTCGGGCATTCCTCTCCGGCCATCACACTCAGTTACTATGCTCACTTCATGCCGGAGGCCGGAAGCAAAGGGCGCACCGCCATCGACGGGTTGCTGGGGAGGCGGGAGGGTCAGGATGGCAGCCGAAACTCCCCAGATTCTCCCCAGGGCTGATCGGTGCCGATCTCCTCGTCTTACCTTCACCGCTCCCTCCGGCGATTGCAAGGTGGAAACGTTGGATGGCCTGGGATGATGCTGCGAGAAGTCACCGCGACCCGCTATGTCACACCGCTGCGTGAGGGTGGGTCGCTCCCCGGTGTCGTCGAGGCCGACGACCTCGGTACGTATGTCATGAAGTTCACCGGCGCCGGGCAGGGCCGCAAGGCGCTCGTCGCCGAGGTGATCAGTGGGGAGTTGGCGCGGCGGCTCGGGCTGCGGGTGCCGGATCTGGTCGGGATGCAGCTCGATCCGGTCATCGGGCGTTCCGAGCCGGACGAAGAGGTGCAGGCGCTGCTCAAGGCCAGTGGCGGGCTCAACCTCGGGATGGACTTCCTTCCCGGGTCGCTCGGCTTCGATCCGCTGGCCTTCCGGGTGGACGCCGCGGAAGCCGGCCGGGTGGTGTGGTTCGACGCGCTCGTCGGCAACGTCGACCGGTCGTGGCGCAACCCCAACATGCTCGTCTGGCACGGCGACCTGTGGCTCATCGACCACGGCGCCACCCTGATCTGGCACCACAACTGGCCCGCCGCCGCCTCCGCCGCCGACAAGCCGTACGACGCCTCCGACCACGCGCTCGCCCCCTTCGGTCCTGACGTCGCCGCCGCGGCGGCGGAGCTGGCGCCGCGGGTGACCGCCGAGCTGCTGGCCGAGACGGTGGCCGAGGTGCCGGACGAGTGGCTGGCGGACGAGCCGGGGTTCGGGTCGCCCGCGGAGGTACGGGCCGCGTACGTCGAGACGCTGGCCGCCCGCGCGCCGCGGGTGGGGGAGCGGATCGCCGTCGGCGAGCGCAGCGCGGACGGGCCGTCGAAGGCGCCGGAGTGGCTGACGGGCAAGGCGCCGCGGAAGGGGGAGCGATGAGCGGGCGCGAGGTCTTCGAGTACGCGCTGCTCCGCGTCGTGCCGCGGGTCGAACGCGGTGAGCAGATCAACGCCGGGGTGCTGGTGTACTGCCGGGCCCACTCCTACCTGTGCGCCCGCACCTACCTCGACGAGCGCCGGCTGCTGGCCCTCGACCCCGAGGTGGACATCGCGGGCGTACGGGCCGCGCTGCGTGCGGTGGAAGAGGTGGGCTGCGGCGGCGCGCGGGCCGGGCAGGCGGCCGGGGACGACGCCGGCCGGCGCTTCCGCTGGCTCGTCGCCCCGCGCAGCACGGTGGTGCAGCCGGGGCCGGTGCACTCCGGGCTGACCGAGGACCCGGAGGCGGAGGTGGAGCGGCTGCTGGGGCTGCTGGTGCGCGTACCCGTGTGACATGGCGTACGGGCCGGGGCGCACCCGCGTACGGACACCCCGCCGCGGCGCCCCGTTGACACGGCGGGGCCGGACTTCTAGCGTCACGTGAGCCGTACCTACTAAGCGGTTGCTCACCGATCGTCGGACGGCACCCCGGCCCCAGCCAGCGCGAGGAGAACACCAGCATGTCCACCACCGGAAGGGTCGCGATCGTCACCGGCGCCGCGCGCGGCATCGGTGCGGCCACCGCCGTCCGCCTGGCCCGCGAGGGGCGCGCCGTCGCCGTGCTCGACCTCGACGAGGGCGCCTGCGCGGAGACCGTTGGGAAGATCACCGACGCAGGCGGCACCGCGCTGGCCGTCGGCTGCGACGTCTCCGACGCGGCCGCCGTCGAGACCGGCGTCGCCCGCGCCGCCGCCGAGCTCGGCCCGCCCGTCATCCTCGTCAACAACGCCGGCGTGACCCGCGACAACCTCCTGTTCAAGATGGCCGAGGACGACTGGGACACGGTCATGAACGTGCACCTGCGCGGCGCCTTCCTGATGTCCCGGGCCTGCCAGAAGCACATGGTCGACGCCGGCTTCGGCCGCATCGTCAACCTCTCCAGCAGCTCCGCCCTCGGCAACCGCGGCCAGGTCAACTACTCCGCCGCCAAGGCCGGGCTGCAGGGCTTCACCAAGACCCTCGCCAAGGAGCTGGGCAAGTTCGGCGTCACCGCGAACGCCGTCGCGCCCGGCTTCATCGCCACCGAGATGACTGCGCAGACCGCCGCGCGGGTCGGCATGGACTTCGCCGACTTCCAGGCCGCGGCCGCCTCCCAGATCCCCGTCCAGCGCGTCGGCCAGCCCGACGACATCGCGGGCGCCATCGCCTTCTTCACGGGCGATGACGCCGGCTTCGTCTCCGGCCAGGTGCTGTACGTGGCCGGCGGGCCGCTCGACTGAGGCCGGGGGACGAGAACATGACGCAGCAGGAGAGCGCCGGCGCGCCGCAGGGCGCCGGCAGCGGGCGGGTCGCCCTGGTCACCGGGGCCAGCCGCGGCATCGGCTACGGCATCGCGGAAGCCCTGGTCGCCCGCGGCCACCGGGTGTGCGTGACCGGCCGCGGCGAGGAGGCGCTGCAGGAGGCCGTGGTGCGGCTCGGCGCCGACCGGGCCATCGGCGTACCCGGCAAGGCCCACGACGAGGAGCACCAGGCCGAGGCGGTGGCGCGCACCATGGAGGCGTTCGGCCGGGTGGACTACCTGGTCAACAACGCCGGCACCAACCCCGTGTTCGGCCCCATCGCGGACGTCGACCTGAACGCGGTGCGCAAGGTCTACGAGACGAACGTGCTGTCCGCCCTGGGCTTCGCCCAGCAGACGTACAAGGCGTGGCAGCGCGAGCACGGCGGCGCGATCGTCAACGTCTCCTCCGTCGCCGGGCTCTCGGCGTCGCCGTTCGTCGGCGCGTACGGCATGAGCAAGGCCGCGATGATCAACATGACCCTGCAGCTCGCGCACGAGTTCGCGCCCGCCGTCCGGGTCAACGCCATCGCGCCCGGCGTGGTGAAGACGAAGTTCGCGGTCGCGCTGTACGAGGGCCGCGAGGAGGAGGCCGCCGCGGGCTACCCGCTGGGCCGCCTCGGGGTGCCCGAGGACATCGGCGGCGCCGCCGCGTTCCTCCTCTCCGACGAGGCCAGCTGGATCACCGGGCAGACGCTCGCCATCGAGGGCGGGATCTTCCTCAACGCCGGCTGGAGCTGAACCAGCAGTCACACACGCCCCACGCGTTCCCCCGGGTCACAGCGCCGTCCCGGGGGATCCGTGATCCACCGGCCGTGGGGTAGGGTCTGCGCACCCCATCGAACAGGTGCAAGGAGGGGGACTGGCACGTGTTCTTCCGGTCGGGCCCGCGGCGGGTCGCCGCGGTGCTGATACCTGTCTCGATGCTGGCCGGCTGCGGCACGCTGTCGGCGTCGGGCGACGACGAGCGGCACATAGACGTCGGTACGACGAGCGCGCCCAGCACGCTCGACCCCGCGGCCGCCTGGGACGGCAGTTGGGAGCTGTACCGGAACGTCTACCAGACGCTCATGCACTACGCCGGCACCAGCACCGTGCCGCAGCCCGACGCGGCCAAGAGCTGCGGGTTCACCGGCGCCGACAGCCGCACGTACCGCTGCAAGCTCCGCGAGGACCTCACCTTCTCCAACGGCAACGCGCTCGACGCCGCGGCCGTCAAGCACTCCTTCGACCGGGTGCTCGCCATCAACGCCGAGACCGGCCCCGCGGGGCTGCTGGACAGCCTGGAGAAGGTCGAGACCGAAGGCGACCGGACCGTCACCTTCCATCTCAAGCGCCCCGACGCCACCTTCCCGTTCATCCTCGCCGCGCCTGCCACCTCGCTCGTCGACCCCGAGGAGTACCCGGCGGACAAGCTCGCAGAACCCGGGACCCTGGTCGGCTCCGGGCCGTACACGCTCGCGTCGTACAAGAAGGGGTCGGTCGCCGAGCTGGAGCGCAACTCCAGCTACCAGGGCGACGCGGAGCTGCGCAACGACTCCGTCAGCATCCGCTACTTCGACGACTCCGACGCGATGACCGACGCGCTCAAGAAGGGCGACATCGACGTCACGTACCGCGGGCTGCCGCCCGACCGGGTGCCGGAGCTGGAGAAGACGGCGGACGAGAAGGGGTCGATCGCGCTCAGCCGGGTGGTCATGCCGGAGATCCACTACCTGGTCTTCAACCCCGAGCACGAGTACGCCGACAGCCTCGCCGTGCGGCAGGCCGTCGCCCAGGTGATCGACCGCGACGCGCTCGTACGCAAGGTCTACGGCCGCACCGCCGAGCCGCTGTACTCGATGATCCCGCGCGGCATCACCGGACACACCACCCCCTTCTTCGACCGCTACGGCGAGCCGGACCCCGAGGCCGCGGCGGTCACGCTGCAGACGGCGGGCGTCACCGAGCCCGTGCCGCTGACGTTCTGGTACACCACCGACCGGTACGGCTCGGTGACGGCGCGGGAGTTCGAGGAGCTGGAGCGGCAGTTGGAGGACAGCGGGCTGTTCGAGGTCACGGTCAAGGGCCGCAAGTGGGAGAAGTTCGCCGCCGCGTACAACAAGGGCGAATACCCGGTCTTCGGCCGCGGCTGGTCCCCGGACTTCCCCGACCCGGACAATTACATCGCCCCCTTCACCGGCGCGCGCAACGCCCTCGGCACGCCGTACGAGAACGAGGAGATCACCGACGACCTGCTGCCCGCCTCGCGCCGGAAGGCGGACCGGGCCGGGGTCAACGAGCAGTTCTCGCGGGCGCAGGACATCCTCGCCGAGGACGCCCGGCTGCTGCCGCTGTGGCAGGCGCGGCAGTACATCGCGGCGGACGACGACGTGGCCGGGGTGGAGTGGAGCCTGGACGCCTCGACGATCATGCGGATGTGGGAGCTGTACAAGAAGACCAGTTGGTAGGGGAGTTGTCAGTGCCCGGCGGTACTGTCTGCTGCGCAACGACCCGCTGAACCGATCTTCTGCACCGACCGGAGGTCCCTCACCCGTGTCCCCGATGCTGCCCCCGTCCTGGCAGGACGCCCTGGGCAAGGAGCTGGAAAAGCCCTACTTCACGCGCCTTGAGTCGTTCGTCGAGGAGGAGCGCGTCCGCGGCCCCGTGTACCCGCCGCGGGAGGAGGTCTTCGCCGCCCTCGACGCCACGCCGTACGAGAGCGTGAAGGTGCTCGTCCTCGGCCAGGACCCGTACCACGGGGCGGGGCAGGGCCACGGGCTGTGCTTCTCTGTGCGTCCCGGGGTGCGCACCCCGCCCTCCCTGCGCAACATCTTCAAGGAACTGCGCGACGACCTCGGCCACCCGGTCCCGGACAACGGCTATCTGATGCCGTGGGCCGAGCAGGGAGTGCTCCTGCTGAACGCGGTGCTGACGGTGCGCGAGAGCGAGGCGAACTCGCACAAGGGCCAGGGCTGGGAGGAGTTCACCGACGCGGTGATCCGCGCCGTGGCGGAGCGGCCCGATCCGGCGGTGTTCGTGCTGTGGGGGGCGTACGCGCGCAAGAAGCTGCCGCTCATCGACACCGCCAGGCACGTGGTGGTCCAGGGGGCGCACCCGTCGCCGCTGTCGGCGAAGAAGTTCTTCGGCTCGCGCCCGTTCTCGCAGATCGACGAGGCGGTGGCGGCGCACGGACACGCGCCGATCGACTGGCGGATCCCGGACCTGGCCGCGGCCGGGGACTGAGGCCAGGCCGGGGACTCGTCCGCGGGGGTACGGTCCGGGCGTCGCGGGTACGGGCCGGGGCGCGGCGCCTAGCGTTCGAAGTACTCCGTGCAGGCCGCGTCCTCCCGGCTGCCGGGGGCCCACCGGCCGTAGTCCCCGGCGAGGGCGCACAGATCGACGCCCCCGCCGGAAGCGGCCGATGGCGGTGGCGGCGGGGCCGGCTGTGCCGTACGGACCGGGCCGTCCCGCGCCGTACGGGGGGCCGGTGCCTCCGGCGCCGGAGGGGGGCCGTCCGGAGCGGATACCTCGGGCCGCGCCGTGCCTGTGCCTGTGCCCGTGCCCGTGCCCGTGGACGGTGCCGGTGCGGGGGAGGCGGAAGTGCGCCGCGGGCGTGGCACCGGGCCGATCGTCGCCAACTCCTCGCGCCCCGGCAGCGGCGACGCGGCGGGTTCCGGCGCGGTCGTGGTTGGCCACCCGGGGCCCGGGCTTTGCCGGGTGCCGGTGCCGGGGTCGGGGGAGACGGCGACGCAGTCGGCGACGGCGGCGAGCGTCGTGAGGCCGGTCAGCAGGGCGCCGGCCGCGGGAGTGGAGCGCACCCGGCCACACTGCTGCGCCCGGCGCCGCCCCGGTACTCCCCGCAAGGGTGACACCCGCCCCGCGGAGTTGCCGCCTCCGCCCGGCGGTCAGCCGCCGAGCATGCCGCGCAGCAGGTCCTCGTACCCGGCGCGCAGCCGCGCCCTGGTCGGCGTGCGCGACCCGTTCACCCGGCCCGCCGTGTGCAGGAACATCATGCCGTCGGTCCAGGCGATCAGTTCCTGCGCGTGCCGTTCGGGGTCGGCGGAGCCCCAGGCCGCGAGCAGCGCGTGCGCGGCGTCGGCGAACGTGGTGCCCGCGCGGTCGTAGATCGCCCGGAGTTCGGGGCGCCGGGTGGCCTCCAAAGCGACCTCGTAGCGGGCCACGAGCAGGGTGCGGTGCCGGGTGAGGAAGCGGTGCAGCAGTCCCGCCAGCGCGTCGGCGAGCGGCCCCGGGTCGGCGGCCGGCGGGGGCAGCTCGCCGACGCGCAGCACCCCGCCCTCGCGCTCCGCGAGGCGCTGGACGGTGAGTTCGAGGAGGGCGGCCCGGGTGCGGGCGCGGTTGGACGTGGAGCCCTGCGGCAGACCCGCGGCCTCGTCCACGGCGCGGTGGGTCAGGCCCCGCATGCCGCGCTCGGCGAGCAGCGCGATGGCGGCGTCGGCGAGGACTTCCTGCCGGGACAGGGCCGAGGCGGAAGACGCGGCGGACGCGGGCGGACCGGCGGGAGGGGCAGGGGCGTTCGGGTCGGGCACGGCCCCAACCTATCTCCCGTGTCGGCTGTCACTACATCCGTAGTCGCGCGCGTGCTACCCTCGGCCGCGTAACTACAGGTGTAGTTCCAGGAGGCTCCCTTGAAGCAGCCGCGCGCCCTCGTCATCGGCTCAGGACCCGGCGGGCTCACGGCCGCCGCCGCGCTGCACCGCCGCGGCTGGTCCGTCACCGTCCTGGAGAAGGCCGCCTCGATCGAGCCCGTCGGCGCCGCCATCTCCCTCGCCGCCAACGCCCAGCGCGCCCTCGACGCCATCGGCGTCGGCGACGCCGTGCGCGACCTCGCCGCCTGGGAGGGGAGCGGCGGGCTGCGCACGCCCGAAGGCCGCTGGCTCTCCCGTACCGACGCGGCGGCCGTGGCCGAGCGGTTCGGCGGCGGCATCGCCCTCGTGCACCGCGCGGACCTCGCCGCGCTGCTCACCGCCCGGCTGCCGGCCGGCGCCATCCGCACCGGAGCCGCCGCCGAGGTCGAGGACCCGGGCGGCCCCGGCAAGCCCGCGCGCGTCGCGGTGCCGGACGGCGTGCTGGAGGCCGAACTCGTCGTTGCCGCGGACGGCATCGGCTCGCCCGCCCGCCGCGTGCTCTTCCCCGACCACCCCGGCCCGGCGTACGCGGGCTGCACCACCTGGCGGCTGGTCCTGCCCGCGGGGCCCGTCGCGTTCGCGCCGCACGAGACCTGGGGCCGCGGGGAGCTGTGGGGCTCGCAGCCGCTCGCCGACGGCCGCGTGTACGCGTACGCCGCCGCCCTCGCACCCGCGGGCCGCCGCGCCCCGGACGGCGAACTGGCCGAACTCCGCCGCCGCTTCTCCGGCTGGCACGACCCGGTGCCCGCCGTCCTCGCCGCCGCCGAGCCCGGTCAGGTGCTCCACCACGACGTGCGCTGGCTGGCCGAGCCGCTGCCCGCCTTCCACCGCGGCCGCGTCGCGCTCCTCGGCGACGCCGCCCACGCCATGACCCCGAACCTCGGTCAGGGCGGCAACCAGGCCGTCGAGGACGGCGTCGTCCTCGCCCACCACGCCGCCGCCGACCCCGCGGCCGTACCGGAGGCCCTGGAGCGCTACACCCGCGACCGCGTCCCGCGCACCCGCGCCGTGGCGCTGCGCTCCGCCCGCGCCGGCCGGCTGATCAACCTGACGGGACCGCTCGCCGTACGCACCCGCAACGCCCTCATCCGCGGCGTGGGACTGCTCGGCCCCCGCGTCGTGCTGCGCGGTCTCGACGGCATCGCGGACTGGCAGCCGCCCGGCGGCGGTGCCGGCCAGGGCGGCCCGTATGCTTCCCCCGCACAGGCGGCGCCCTGACGCAGGTCCTCCTGCGCCGCGGCGGTCCGCGGGCCGACGGCTGGGGACGGGAGCGGACATGACCACGGGAGCCACGCCCCTGAAGGCCGGTGTGATCGGGCTCGGCGACATTGCGCGGAAGGCGTACCTGCCGGTGCTCGCGTCGCTGCCCGGCGTCGAGCCGCACCTGCACACCCGCACCCCTGCCACCCTCGACCGCGTCGGCGACACCCACCGCATCCCGCACGCGCACCGCCACCGCGGCCTCGGCTCGCTGCTCGCCGCCGGCCTCGACGCCGCGTTCGTGCACGCCCCCACCGAAGCGCACGTCGAACTGGCCACCGCGCTGCTGGAGGCGGGCGTCCCCGTCTACGTCGACAAACCGCTGGCGTACGACCTCGCGGGCGCCGACCGTCTCATACGGCTCGCGGAGGAGCGTCGTGTCTCGCTGATGACCGGCTTCAACCGCCGCTATGCCCCCGGCTACGCGCAGTGCCTGGAGCACCCGCGCGAGCTGATCATCCTGCAGAAGCACCGCGTCGGGCTGCCCGAGGACCCCCGCACGATGGTCTTCGACGACTTCATCCACGTCGTCGACACACTGCGCTTCCTCGCCCCCGGCCCCGTCGAGCAGGCCGACGTGCGCGCCCGCGTCCGCGACGGGCTCCTGCACCACGTCGTCCTGCAGTTGTCCGGCGACGGCTTCACCGCCATCGGCGCGATGAACAGGCTGTCGGGCTCCGCCGAGGAGCTCCTGGAGGTGTCGGGGCAGGACACCAAGCGCGAGGTGCGCAACCTCTCCGAGGTGGTGGACCACAAGGGCCAGCCCAGCGTGCGGCGGCGCGGCGACTGGGTGCCGGTGGCCCGGCAGCGCGGCATCGAGCAGGTCGTGCTCGCGTTCCTCGACGCGGTACGGGCGGGGGAGCTCCTGAGCGCGCGGGACGCGCTCGCCACCCACGAGCTGTGCGAGCGGATCGTCCGCGAGGTGGGCCGGGCGGGTTGATTTCGCCACCCGCATGCCGGACAAAGCCGGACTGATAAGCAGTTAATCATACAAAAAGGGGCAAGCTGCTCCCCGTTCGTGCTCCGACCGTACGAAGGGGGCGCCCATGCCCCGGCGCCGTATCCGGCTCACCGCAGCCGCAGGCACCGCCACCGCATTCGCCGCCGCGGCCCTGATCGCCGCGGGCTGCGCGCCCGCCGACCCCTCCGCCGCGCCCGCCGCGGCCGGACCCGGGCCCGGCGCCCGCCCGTTCACCCTGCTGGCGACAGGCGACGTCATCCCGTACCCCTCGATCATGACGCAGGCGGCCACGGACGCCGGGGGAGAGGACTACGACTTCCGCCCCATGTTCGCCGCCGTCGCGCCCACCGTCGCCGCGGCGGACCTCGCGCTGTGCCATCTGGAGACCCCGCTCGGGCCGCGCGAGGGCCCGTTCACCGGCTACCCGTCCTTCCAGTCCCCGCCGGGACTCGCCACCGCCCTGCGCGACGTCGGCTACGACGGCTGCTCCACCGCCTCCAACCACGCGCTCGACTCCGGCGCCGACGGCGTACGCCGCACCCTGGACGCCCTCGACGGAGCCGGCCTGCACTACGCCGGCACCGCCCGCACCCGCGCCGAGTCCGGCCGCCCCGCCCTGATGTCCGCGGGCGGCGCCCGGGTCGCCCACCTCTCGTACACCTACGGCAGCAACGCCGGCGTCCCCGCCGACGCGCCCTGGTCCCTCGCGATGCTCGATCCCCGCCAGGTCGTCGCCGACGCCCGGGCCGCCCGCAGCGCCGGGGCCGACGTGGTCGTCGTCAGCGTGCACTGGGGCACCGAGTGGCAGCAGGAGCCGGACATCGCCCAGCGGCGGCTCGCCGACCGGCTGACGCGCTCGCGCAGCGGCGGCCGCAAGGACATCGATCTGATCGTCGGCACCCACAACCACGTGCCGCAGCCGTACGAGAAGGTCAACGGCACCTGGGTCGTCTACGGCCTCGGCGACCAGGTCGCCAGCTTCATCCCGTCGATGTACCGCGGCAACGAGGGCTCCGCGGCCCGCTTCACCTTCACCCCCGCCCGCGACGGCTGGCAGGTGACCCGCGCGGAGTTCCTGGCCCAGCACTCGGAGACGGGGCCGCCGTTCCGCGTGGTGCCCGCGACGCCCGAGACGTACCCGGACGTGCACGCGCGGGTACGGGCCGCCGTCCTCAGCCGCGGCGCGGCGGAGGACGGCCTGAGGGAAGCGTCGTTCTGACGCCGCGGGACGGCCGGCGGCCCGCGCGGGTCAGTGGGCCGTGTCGCCGGCGTCCGGCTCCAGGACGCCGGCCGCGACCAGGGCGAAGATCAGGATGCCCAGCAGCACGCGATAGATGACAAAGGGTGCAAAACTCCGCGTTGTAATGAATTTCATAAACCATGCAATTACGGCATATCCGACAAGGAATGCGATAACGGTTGCGGCCACGGTCGCGCCCCAGTTCATGTGCGTCGCCCCGGGGACCTTCCTCAGCTCGAAGAGCCCGGAGGCGAGCACCGCGGGGATGGCCAGCAGGAACGAGTACCTGGCCGCGGCCTCGCGGTTGTAGTTCAGGAGCAGGCCGCCGGTGATCGTCGCGCCCGACCGGGAGACGCCCGGCACCAGCGCCAGCGCCTGGGCGAAGCCGAAGAGCAGGCCGTCGCGGGTGTTGAGGTCCTTCAGCTCCTTGCGCTGCACCGCCGCGCGGTGCCTCCCGCCGCCGGTGGAGGCGCGCCAGTCGGCGAAGCCGAGGAGCAGGCCCATCACGATGAGCGTGGTGGCGATCAGCCGCAGATCGCGGAACGGACCCTCGATCGACTCCTGGAACGTCAGCCCCAGCACCCCGATGGGGATCGAGCCGACGATGACCAGCCAGCCCATCTTGGCGTCGTGGTCGGAGCGCATCGCCTTGTCGGTCAGCGAGCGGAACCAGGCGGAGACGATCCGTGCGATGTCCTTGCGGAAGTAGATCAGCACGGCGGTCTCGGTGCCGATCTGGGTGATCGCGGTGAAGGCCGCGCCCGGGTCCTCCCAGCCGGCGAAGGCCGCCGTGAGCCGGAGGTGGGCGCTGGAGGAGATCGGCAGGAATTCCGTCAGCCCCTGGACGAGTCCGAGGATGACTGCTTCGATCCAGCTCATACGGGGCTGCACATGTCCTTGAGTTCGGCCGACGGGTTGGAGGAGATGTTAAGGCCCCGACATGAGGCGCGTGGCCCCAGGGTCGGCTGCGGCCATGCTCGCGGGGCCGGCGGCGGGCTCTTCCGCGGGCGTGGCGGAAGAGATCACTCCGCCCGGGGCGGTCCGGCAGGCCGAGCGCCGGCGGCGGCGCATGGCGACCGCGGCGCCCCCGGCCATGCTGGCGACGATGAAGCCGAGGGCCCCGAGGAAGACGGGGGAGAGCGGGTCGGAGGCCCGGCTGCCGGCGATCACGTACGCGGCGGTGTTCGGCACGCAGCCCACGGCGGTGGCCACGAGGAACGGCGTCCAGTTCATCCGGGAGACCGCGGCGGCGTAGTTCACGCCCGCGAACGGCACGCCGGGGAAGGTGCGCAGCACCAGCATGGAGCGGAAGCTGTGCCGGCTGAGCTGCCGGTCAGCCGCCGTCAGCAGCCGCCCGCGCAGCAGCGGACGCAGCGCATCCTGGCCGAGCAGCCGGCCTATCCCGAACGCGACGCCCGCGCCCAGCACCGTGCCCGACACCGACCCGGCCAGGCCCGCCTGGGCGCCGAAGAGCGTGCCGGAGGCGAGGTTGAGCAGCGGCCGCGGTACGAGAGCCGCGGTGCACAGCCCGTACGCGACGGCGAAGAGGAGCACCGCGGACAGGCCGGTGAACTGCGGCGGCAGGCCGTCGGCCAGCAGCCGGTGCGGCCGCCACACGATCACCACGACCGCCGCGCCGGCGAGCAGCACCAGGAGCAGGGCGAGCCGGGAGCGCGGGGACAGCAGAGCCCGGCCGCAGCGGACGGCGCGGCCGGCGACGGGCGCCTCGGCGGTTTCGGGCACGGTGGGAGCCTAACCGACGGGGCAGTCACCGCACCGTGACGTCCCCCTCAACTCCGGTCGCTATCGTGGGCGTCATGGCCCAGCAGCACCCCGGCGCCGCCGCTGCCCCGGACGCCTCGGCAGCCCCGGGAGCCGCGGTGGGCGCAGGCGTCCCGGTGGCCCCCGCCAGTCCCCTCGCCGACACCGTCCTCGACCGCCTCACCGCCGCCTATCCCGCGGCCGCCGACCCCGAGCGCGCCGCGCGCTCGGCGGCGTACCTGCGAGGCGTCGCCCCGTTCCTCGGCATCCCCGCGCCCCGCCGCCGCGAGCTGTCCCGCGCCGTCCTCGCCGGCACGGCGCGGCCCGCCGAGGCGGACTGCGTGGCGATCGCGCTCGGCTGCTGGCGGCTGCCGGAGCGCGAGTACCACTACTTCGCCGTCGACTACCTCCGCCGCCACGTGCGCCGCTGCTCCTCCGGCTCTCTGCCGGCCGTGCGCCACCTCGTCGTCACGACCTCCTGGTGGGACACCGTCGACGCGCTCGCCGCGCACGTCGTCGGCGGTCTCGTCGCCGCGGATCCCGCGCTGGCCGGCGCCATGGACGAGTGGATCGAGGACGACGACCTGTGGGTCGCCCGTACCGCCCTGCTGCACCAACTGCGCTTCAAGGACGCCACCGACACCGGCCGGCTCTTCGGCTACTGCCTGCGCCGCGCCGGCCACCGCGACTTCTTCGTCCGCAAGGCCGTCGGCTGGTGCCTGCGCGAGTACGCGAAGACCGACCCGCGGGCCGTCCGCGCGTTCGTCGACGCCCACCGCGCCGAGCTGTCCCCGCTGTCCGTACGCGAGGCGCTCAAGCACTTCTGACCCCGCCGCACCCGTCCGCCGTTCCCCGGCCCTGCGGCCGGAAAAACCGGTCGACGTGCGGGGGACCCGTACCCGATCATGGTGGGCATGTTCCGGTACGCCTTCCTCGCGCACACGTCCGCGGCAGCGGACGCGCCGAAGGCTGTGCCGGCCGCACTCGCGGCAGTGCCGGCAGCCGCAGCCGACGGCGCCCGAATCCGCCCCTTCCCGTGATCGCTCCAGCGGACCCCAGCGGGGGAGGGCCGGCCGGGCCCCGGGGTCCGCGCAGCCACTGCGATCCGCGAGGAAGAATCATGCCCAAGCAGGCGTACGTGCGGACGAAGCCGCACGTCAACATCGGCACGATGGGGCACGTCGACCACGGCAAGACCACGCTGACGGCCGCGATCACCAAGGTGCTCAGCGACCGCGGCACCGGCACCTTCGTCCCGTTCGAGCGCATCGACCGGGCGCCGGAGGAGTCCGTGCGCGGCATCACCATCAACATCGCGCACGTCGAGTACGAGACGGCGACCCGCCACTACGCGCACGTCGACATGCCGGGCCACGCCGACTACGTGAAGAACATGGTCACGGGCGCGGCCCAGCTCGACGGCGCGATCCTGGTGATCTCCGCGGTCGACGGCGTCATGCCGCAGACCGCGGAGCACGTGCTGCTCGCCCGCCAGGTGGGCGTACGGCACGTGGTCGTCGCGCTCAACAAGGCCGACGCCGGCGACCCGGAGCTGACCGACCTCGTCGAGCTGGAGGTCCGCGAGCTGCTGACCAAGCACGGCTACCCGGGCGAGGAGGTGCCGGTGGTCCGCGTCTCCGGGCTGCGCGCGCTCGCGGGCGACCCGGCGTGGACCCAGGCGATCGCGGACCTGCTCGACGCGGTGGACACCTACGTGCCCATGCCCGAGCGGCACTTGGACGCGCCGTTCCTGCTGCCGGTGGAGAACGTGCTCACCATCACCGGCCGCGGCACGGTCGTCACCGGCGCCGTCGAGCGCGGCACGGTGCGCGTCGGGGACCGGGTGCAGATCCTCGGCGCCGAGGTGGAGACGGTCGTCACCGGTCTGGAGACCTTCGGCAAGCCGATGGACTCCGCGCAGGCCGGCGACAACGTCGCGCTGCTGCTGCGCGGCGTCGCGCGCGACGCGGTGCGCCGCGGGCACGTCGTCGCCGCGCCGGGCAGCGTCGTGCCGCGGCGGCGGTTCACGGCCGAGGTGTACGTGCTGTCCGCGGCCGAGGGCGGCCGGCGTACGGCCGTCTCGACCGGCTACCGGCCGCAGTTCTACATCAGGACCGCGGACGTCGTCGGCGACGTCGACCTCGGCGTGACGGCCGTCGCCAGGCCCGGCGACACCGTCGCGATGGCGGTCGAGCTGGGCCGCGAGGTGCCGCTTGAAGTGGGGCTCGGCTTCGCGATCCGCGAGGGCGGGCGCACCGTCGGCGCGGGCACCGTCACCGGGGTGGACTGACCCCGGCGCACGCCGGGCCCGGTCCGCCGCCCGCCTTCCGTACCCGCGCATCGGCGCATCCGGGTACGGAAGGCGGGCCTCCTCCGCCACAATGGCCGGTGTGGAGGAGCCCGTCCCCGTCGTCGCCGCCGTGGACGGCGGCACCGCGAGGCTGCTGCCGGACGTCGACCGCCCGCGCGCGTACCTGCTCACGGTCGAGGGCGCCCCGCAGTCGTACGTCGACCTCGACGACCCCACGCACCTGGAGTTCGAGTACGCGCGCCGCCTTGCGCACGTGGTGGACCTCGGCTTCCCGCCCGGCCGCCCGCTGGACGCCGTGCACCTCGGCGGCGGCGCGCTGACCCTGCCCCGGTACGTGGCGGCGACCCGGCCCGGCTCCCGGCAGGAGGTCGCCGAGTCCGACCGCGGGGTGATCGCCCTGGTCGCCGAGCACCTGCCGCTGCCGCAGGACTGCGGCGTCGCCGTACGGGCCCTCGACGCCC
Source organism: Streptomyces sp. CMB-StM0423 (assembly GCF_002847285.1). NCBI lineage: Bacteria > Bacillati > Actinomycetota > Actinomycetes > Kitasatosporales > Streptomycetaceae > Streptomyces > Streptomyces sp. CMB-StM0423. The sequence goes on from NZ_CP025407.1 coordinate 7,707,963, forward strand.
GCGCCGCGCTGGAGCGGCGCCCGGCGGCGAGCTGCGACCTGGTCATCGCCGACGTCTACGGCGGCGCGCGGGTGCCGGCGCACGTCGCCTCGCTGGAGTTCGTCGGCGCCGCCGCCCGCGCGCTGCGCCCGGACGGGCTGTACGTCGCGAACCTCGCCGACAGCGTGCCGTTCCGCTTCCTCGGCTCCCAACTGGCCACCGCCGCGGCCGTCTTCCCCGAGCTGTGCCTGATCGCCGAGCCGTCGGTGCTCCGCGGCCGCCGCTTCGGCAACATCCTGGTGGTGGCGGCGAAGCACGGCGCGGAAGCCGGCCGGGGGCTGCCGCTCGCGGAGCTGGCCCGGCGTACCGCGGCCGACCCGTTCCCCGCCCGCGTCGAGTACGGGCCGGCGCTGCGGCGGCTGATGGCGGGCGCTCAGCCGGTCGGGGACGCCGACGCCGTGCCGTCGCCCGAGCCGCCGGACGGCGCCTTCACGATCGGCTGATCCGCCGGCTGCTCCGCGTCCGCGGCGCCGTCCGTACCGTCCCCGGCATCCGAACCGTCCCCGCGGTCCGTGCCCGCGGATCCGGCCGCCGCGGGCTCCGTACGCCGCCGCAACTGCCGTACGTCCGGCACGCACAGCACCGCCGCGGTCAGCGCAACGACCAATGCCGCGCAGCCCCACAGCGCCGCCGACCGGCCCACCAGGTTCTGCATCGGCCCGGCGAGCGCGGTGGCCACCGGGATCAGCGCGATCGAGCCCAGCCAGTCGTACGACGAGACCCGCGACAGCTTGTCCTCGGGTATCTCCTGGTGCAGCGCCATCATCCACGCCACCGCGAAGACCTCGACGCACAGGCCGGAGACGAACATCACCCCCACGAGCCCCGCCACCGGCAGCGGCACCGCCAGGGCCGCGGGCGGCAGCGCGAGCGGGAAGACGCACAACGCCCCGGCGAACAGCACCCGCTGCGGCTTCCAGCGGGTCATCACCAGCGCCCCCGCGAGCGTCCCCGCGGCGAAAGCGCCCATCGCCAGGCCCCACGGCCCCGCGCCGCCCAGGTGCTCGCGCGCGACCAGCGGCCCGTACACCGCCTCCGCCGCGCCCACCACGGCGTTCACGACCGCGAACTGCAGCACGATCGACCACAGCCAGGGCCGCCCCGTCACCTCCCGCCAGCCGACCTTCAGATCGGTGAGGATGCCGCTGCCGGGCTGCCGCTCGGGGATGCCGCTGACGTCGAGGAACGCCCGCAGCGCCGCGGCGACGGCGAACGCCGCCGCGTCCACGGCCAGCACCCACCCTGGCCCCACCGCCGCGACCATGGCGCCGCCGAGCGCGGCCCCCCCGATACCGGCGCCGTTGATGCCGACCCGGAACAGTGCGAAGGCGCGGCCCGCCTGCTCGCCGGTGACCGACGAGAGCACCATGCCCTCGGCGGCGGGCGCGAAGAACGCGTGCCCCGTACCGCCGACCGCGGACAGCAGCACCATCTGCCACACGTGCGCCTGGTCGGTGATCACCAGCGCCGCGAAGAGGCCCTGCGAGGTGCAGTTGACGGCGTTCGCGACGACCATCACCCGGTGTCGCGGGATCCGGTCGGCGACCGCGCCGCCGACGAGCACGAAGACGATGAGCGCCGTGGTCCGCGCCGCGGCGACCAGGCCGACGTCGGTGGCGGAGCCGCCGGCTTCGAGGACGGCGAACGCCGAGGCGATCAGCGCGCCGAAGGCGCCGAGGTTGGTGATGACCGCGGCGAGGGACAGCAGCGTGTAGTTGCGCCCCGCCCAGTGGCGGCCGGGTGCGGGCCCGGAGGCGGCTGCGGGGTCCCGTACGGGATCGGGCGGGGAATCGGCGTCGGCCGCGGACGGTTGGGTCACCCGCGGACTATGCCGGGTCCACCGGCCCGCCGCAACCGGGATTCTCCGTGCTCAGCCCTCCAGCGGGCGCAGGCTGTCCATGATCTTGGCGATGGTGTCCTCGGGCACCTCGTCGTCCACGCCGGTGTCGGTGTAGAGGACCCAGGTGGCGAACTCGCCCTTGACGTCGGTGTAGGTGAAGGCGACGACCTTGCCGTCGGCCGAGCACTTGGTCTCGCGCGGCACGCCGGTGACCGTCGCGGTGGCCATGTGGCCCTTCAGCCCGTGCTTGCTGGAGAACGCCACCGGCTCGGTCTGCTCGACGGTCGCCTTCTTGCTGGTGTTGAAGGCGGCCTCGGCCCAGGCGCCGGCCTCGTTCTCGACGGCCTCCTTGGTGTTCTTCGCGCCGATGCCGCCCTTGGTGCCGGCGCCCGCGCGGCTGGCGTACTTGCAGATGCCGTCCTTGTAGAGCGCGGCCCCTGTCATCGACACCAGCGGGCCGGAGTCGTCCTCGAAGCCGATGGTCATGGTCGGGGACTGCACCTCCCACTCCGGCGGCACGTCGTAGACGTTGTGGCGCTTGGCGTTGTAGACGGCCTTCCAGCCGGAGACGACCGGTTCGATCTTCTGGTCGTCGGCGACGCCGCGCGGGTTGTCGGGGTCGTCCTGCAGTACGGGCTTCTCCGACGGCGACGGCGACGGCGAGGACGAGGCGGAGGGCGAACCGCCCCCGCCCGCGGGGCTCGCCTTGCCACCGCCGCCGTCGTCCTCGTTGAGGAGCACGACGCCCGTCACGGCCGCCGCGGCGATCAGGGCGACGGCGCCGATTATGGCGACGGCCACACGGGGGCTCGTCCCGCTCTTGCCGGGTACCGGCGCACCGGGCGGCGCGCTCTGGCCCCACTGCTCCTGCTGCTGGTGTTGCTGCTGTCCGTCGTAGCCCTGCGGGCCGTGCGGGGCGGGCTGTTGCTGATACGGGTTCGGCTGCTGCTGGTGCTGCTCGCCCCCGGGCTGCTGTCCTGGCCACATGCGGAACAACATAGCTGGCGACGGGGAGTGGCCACACTTATTACCCGTTGGTAACGTGGCCGCATGTCAGACACCATGCCGCCGCTGGGCGAGCTCCTTCAGGCATCGGTTCCCATGGTCCGCACGCTCGGCCTGATCTACGACGAGATCACCCCGGAGGCCGCCACCCTTCGCCTCCCCGACCAGCCCGAGTACCGCAACCACGTCGGCGGCCCGCACGCCGGCGCGATGTTCACCCTCGCCGAGTCGGCGACGGGCGCCGTCGTGCTCGCCGCGTTCGGCGACCAGATGGAGCGGGCCGTGCCGCTGCCGGTGCGGGCGGAGATCGACTTCCTGAAGGTCGCCAGGGGCGACGTCACCGCCAAGGCGCGGCTTGGCCGGCCGGTTGCCGAGGTCCTGGCCGAACTCGACGCCGGAAAGCGGCCGGAGTTCCCGGTCGAGGTCGACATCGTCCGCGGGGACGGCGCCGTCAGCGGCCGGATGACGGTGCTGTGGACGCTGCGCCCCAACGACTGAGACCTGCGGTCGCGGGCCGGGCCGCCGCCGCGGGTGCCGTACCCGCCGGCGGCCCGGTCCGTACGGGCACCCGCGCCCCCGGAGCCCGCGGCTCAGCCGCCCAGGGACTCGCGGTGCACCTGCGTCAGGGCCACGTAGCCCGCGCCGTTGAGGCGGATGTGCTCGCGCTCCTCGCCGGTCAGCGGCCGCCTCACCTTCGCCGGCACCCCGGCGACCAGGGAGCCCGGCGGCACCTCCATGCCCTGCGGCACCAGCGCCTGCGCGGCCACCAGCGAACCGGCGCCGATCACGGCCCCGTTGAGCAGCGTCGCCCCCATGCCGACGAGGACGTCGTCGCCGACGGTGCAGCCGTGTACCACCGCGTTGTGGCCGACGGTCACGCGCTCGCCGATGACGACGGGGAAGCCCGGGTCGGCGTGGACCGTGCAGTTGTCCTGCACGTTGCTGCCCGCGCCCAGGGAGATCGACTCGCAGTCGCCGCGCAGCACGGCGTTGTACCAGACGCTGGCCTCCGCGCCGAGCGTCACGTCCCCGACCACCACCGCGGTCGCGGCCACGTACGCCTTCGGGTCCACCGCGGGCTCCCGCCCGCCCACCGCCGCGATCAGCGGCTCCGGCCGTCCTGACATGTCGTCCGCTCCCGGTGCTCGCGGCGGCCCGCGCCGCCCGCCGTCGTACGTCCTGGTGAGCCGCCGGCGGCCCGTCGCCGTCCGGGGCCGCGGCCGCGCTCGCTCAGAGCGTAGGCGAGATCCGGGAGGGGTACGGTGACCGGGTGCCGAACCCGCAGCGCAACTCCGTGACGAGCAGGCTGCTCTCGCGCGCCGTGCACCGCGGCTGGCGGTGGGTGCGGAGCACCGGAGCGGTGAGTGCGGCGCGTCCCGGCCCGTACCGCTTCCGGCGGCTCGGTGCCGGCACGGTCCTCGCCTTCCCGCAGGGCACGATCTTCGGCGAGCGGCGGATCGAGCTGGGCGCGCACTGCATCATCGGCGAGCAGGTGACGCTCACCGTCGGCCTCGCGCCCGGTGCCCCGCTCGGCCCGGACACCGCCGTGCGGCTCGGCGACGGCGTGGTGCTGGGCCGGGGCAGCCACGTGATCGCCGACCTGCCCGTCACCATCGGCGACGACGTCTTCTGCGGCCCGTACGTGTACGTCACCTCGACCAACCACAGCTACGACGACCCGCACGAGCCGGTCGGCAAGCAGTGGCCGCGCTCCGCGCCGGTGGAGATCGGCGCAGGCAGTTGGCTGGGCGCGGGCGCGCTGATCCTGCCCGGCGCCCGGCTCGGCCGCAACGTGGTCGTCGCCGCCGGCTCCGTGGTGCGCGGCGAGGTGCCGGACCACGCGGTCGTCGCCGGTGCGCCCGCCCGGATCGTACGCCGCTGGAACCCGGAGTCCGGCTGGCACCCGCCGCTGCGCCCGGCGCCACCGGGCACACTGGAGACCGCGACATGACCGCGACCGGCCGACGCCCGAGGGGAGGCGCCGCATGAGCACGGACCGCAAGCTGTGGGTCGTCCTGGCCGTCGTGCTGTCCCTGCACGCCTTCGGGCTGCTGCTCTACACGATCCGCAACCACTTCTGAGCCGCGCCCGGGACCGCGAAGAGCATCAGCCCGACGCCAGCAGCACCGTCCCCGCCAGCGCCAGACCCGCGCCCGCCGCCTGCACCGCGCGCAGCTTCTCCCGCAGCACGCCCCGCGCCGCCAGCGCCGTGACCACCGGATACAGCGACGACAGCACCGCCGCCAGGGTCACCGGGCCGTGCTGCGCGGCTATCGCATACGTCCCGTTGGCCGCCACGTCCGCCAGGCCCACGAACACCAGCCCGGGCACCGCCGCCCGTATCGTGTCCCAACCGCCCTCCGGCAGCGCCGTGCTGCCCCGGCGCACCGCGGCGTACAGCGCGGCGCCGCCCACCGCGACGTTCACCGCGCGCTGCACGAACAGCGCGAGGAAGAGCCCCGTGACGGTCGTGGACGCCTCGGCGATGAAGGCGAAGACCGCGCCGAAGCCCGCCGCCGCACCCAGCGTCAGCAGCAGCGTCCGCCGCGCCACCGGCGCACCCCGTACGGGGCCGGACGCCAGCACCACACCGGCCAGCGCGATGGCCCCGCCCGCGTACTGCACCGGGCCCGGCCGCTCCCCGTACGCCACGAGGCCCACGCCGAACGGCACCAGCACGGCCATCGAGGCGAGCGGCGAGACCACGCCCATCGGGCCCCGGGCCAGCGCGCTGTAGAAGCAGATCATCGCGACCGGCCCGGCGACGCCGGCCGCGACCGCGAACCACAGCAGCGGACCGGCCTCGCTCCAGGCGCCGGTCGCCACCACGACGCCGCCGAGCACCACCGTCGCGGCGATCTGCGAGAGCACGACCACGGTGAGGGCGGGGGTGCGCCGGCTGAGCACCCCGCCACCGAAGTCGGCCAGCCCGTAGAGGATGCTGGTGGCCAAGGCGAAGAGTGCGGTCACGACGAAGCCCCCGAGTACACTGTGATGAACGCTGTGGTTCTCCGCAGTGTAGTTCAGTGCACTGGACGACCGCATCAAAAATATTGGACGGAGTTGGACGGAGCCTTGGCGGATTTCGACGTCCTCACCCACGCGCTCGCCAGGAACCTCAAGCACTGGCGCAACGAGCGCGGCTTCACGCTGGACTCGCTGGCCGGCCGCTCCGGCGTCAGCCGCGGGATGATCATCCAGATAGAGCAGGCGCGTACGAACCCCAGCGTCGGCACGACGGTCAAGCTCGCCGACGCCCTCGGCATCAGCATCACGACGCTGCTGGACTACGAACACGGCCCCGAGGTGCAGCTCGTGCCGCCGCACCGGGCTGTGCGGATGTGGACGACGACGGCCGGCAGCGCCAGCCGGCTGCTCGTCGGCACGCAGAGCCCCGGCCCGTTCGAGATGTGGTCCTGGCGGCTCATGCCGGGCGACGGCAGCGGCTCCGACCCGCACCCTGCGGGCACCACAGAACTGCTGCACGTGACCGCGGGCGAGCTGACGCTCGTCGTCGCCGGCCAGGCGCACCTGGTGCCCGCGGGCACGTCCGCGAGCTTCGAGGCGAGCGCCCCGCACGCGTACCGGAACGAGGGCCAGGACCCGGTGGAGCTGGTGATGGCGGTCTCGGTACCGCCCGCGCGCTGAGTCGAGTTAAGGTCACGGACATGCGCGCACCCATCGGAGACTTCGACGACGCCGCCCCCGCCACCGAGCGCCTGGAGCTGCTCGCCGACCCCGTGGCGGCCGCCCTGCGCGGCTGGGACGGTGCCGTCCCCGCCGCCGAGCTGGTGCACGTCGACTCCGACCCCGGGGTCGCCGACACGGCCGTCTTCTGCGAGACGTACGGGCAGGACCTGCTGGAGCAGTCCGCGAACTGCGTCGTCGTCGCCGGGAAGCGCGGCGGGAACGTCACCCTCGCCGCCTGCGTCGTGCTGTCCACCACCCGCGTCGACGTCAACGGCACCGTCCGGCGCCATCTCGGCGTGCGCAAGGCGTCGTTCGCGCCCGCGGACACCGCCACCGCCGAGACCGGCATGGAGTACGGCGGCATCACGCCCGTAGGGCTGCCGGAGACCTGGCCGATCCTCGTGGACGCCCGGGTCGCGGACGCGCCGCACCTGGTCGTCGGCAGCGGCCGGCGGCGCGGCAAGCTCATCGTGCCCGGCAAGATGCTGGCCGGACTGCCCGGCGCCGTGGTCCTCGACGGACTCGGCGCCTGATCCGCCCGCCGGCCTCGCTGCCTGCCCCTCGGCCTGCCTCCGCTCAGCCGAGCAGGGGGATCTCGATGGCAGGGCAGCGGTTCATCACCATGTCGAGACCGGCCGCGCGCACCCGTTCGTACGCGCCCTCGTCGATCACGTCGAGCTGGAACCAGACCGCCTTCGCACCGGCCGCGACCGCCTCGTCGGCCACCCCGCCGGCCAGGTCGCTGTTGACGAAGACGTCGACCACGTCGACGGGGAAGGGGATGTCCGCGAGCGAGGCGTACCCCTGCTCGCCGTGCACCGTCTCCGCCTTCGGGTGCACCGGGACGATGCGCTTGCCGAAGCGCTGGAGCACCCGGGACACGCCATAGGCGGCACGTGAGGGGTTGTTGGACAGGCCGACCACCGCCCAGGTGTCGCCGGTCGAGGTCAGAATCCTGCGGATGGTCTCCTGGTCTGCGTACATGATCCCTACAACGACGCGGGCCTGGCCCGGATTCCCTGGGCGGCCCGGGGCAGGGGTGTCCGGGAGCGCGGCTAGGGTGGCGGGATGCGCGAGGGGTACCTGACCGTCGCCCGGGAGGGCGTGCACGAGACCGAGGTGAACCGCTCCCGGTTCGTCTGCACCCTCGCCCCCGCGGCCACGGAGGCCGAGGCGCAGGCCGTCCTCGCCCGGGTGCGCGCCGCGTACCCCGACGCCACGCACCACTGCTTCGCGTACGTCATCGGCGCCGACGCCGGCGTGCAGAAGTCCGGCGACGACGGCGAGCCCGGCGGTACCGCCGGACTGCCCATGCTGCAACTGCTGCTCCGCCGCGAGCTGCGCTACGTCGTCGCCGTCGTCGCCCGCTACTTCGGCGGCACCAAGCTCGGCGCCGGCGGCCTCATCCGCGCCTACGGCGGCGCGGTCGGCGCCGCCGTGGACGCGCTCGGCACCGCGACGCGGCTGCGGATGCGGCTGGTCACCGTCACCGTCGACCACGGGCGGGCCGGCAGGGTGCTCGGCCATCTGCACGCCGCGGGGCGCGACGTACGCGGCGTGGCGTACGGCGAGAGCGTCGGGATCGAGGTCGCCGTGCCCGCCGCCGAACTGGACGCCTTCCGCTCCTGGCTCGCCGACGCCACCGCGGGCAGTGCCGAACTCCGGCCCGGCGACGAGGTGTACGGCACCGGGTGAGACGCGCGTGCCGGCCCGGGTTGTCGTACCCCGCCGCTACAGTCGGGCCTCATGCGCTTCCTGCACACCTCGGACTGGCACCTGGGCCGCTCGTTCCACCGGGTCAGCCTGCTCGACGCCCAAGCCGCGTTCCTCGACCACCTCGTCGCGGTGGTGGCCGAGCGCGGGGTCGAGGCCGTGCTCGTCGCCGGGGACGTCTACGACCGCGCGGTGCCGCCGCTGGCCGCCGTGGAGCTGTTCGACCGGGCGCTGCACCGGCTCGGGGCGCTCGGCGTGCCGGTCGTCATGATCTCCGGCAACCACGACTCGGCGCGCCGGCTCGGCGTCGGCGCCGGGCTGCTGGACCGCGCGGGCGTCCACCTGCGCACCGACCCGGCGGGCGTCGGCGAGCCCGTCCTGCTGCGGGACGACGCCGGGGACGTCGCGTGCTACGGGCTGCCGTACCTCGAACCGGCGCTGGTGCGCGAAGAGTTCGCCACCCCCCGCGGCGGCCACACAGCCGTGCTCTCCGCCGCCATGGACCGGGTACGGGCCGACCTCGCCGCCCGACCGGCCGGCACCCGTTCCGTCGTCCTCGCGCACGCCTTCGTCACCGGCGGCCAGGTCTCCGACAGCGAACGGGACATCACCGTCGGCGGCGTCGCCTCCGTGCCCACCTCGGTCTTCGCCGGCGTCGACTACGTCGCGCTGGGCCACCTGCACGGCTGCCAGACCCTCGCCGAGCGCGTGCGCTACTCGGGCTCCCCGCTCGCGTACTCCTTCTCCGAAGCCGCCCACCGCAAGTCGACGTGGCTGGTGGACCTCGACGCGGCCGGCGCCGTCACCGCCGAGCGCATCGACGCCCCCGTGCCCCGGCCGCTGGCGCGGCTGCACGGCCGGCTTGCCGACCTGCTCGCCGACCCGGCTCTCACGCCGGTCGAGGGCGCCTGGGTCGAGGCCACGCTCACCGACACCGCCCGCCCGCACGAGCCGATGGCCCGCCTCGCGGAGCGCTTCCCGCACGTCGTCAGCCTCGCCTTCGCCCCCGAGCCCGCGGACGGCACGGCCGCCGCGGCGTCGTACGCCGACCGGCTCCAGGGCCGCGACGACCGCCAGATCGCGGCGGACTTCGTGGCGCACGTCAGACCCGGCGCGACCGCGACGGCCGACGAACGGGCCGTGCTGCACGCCGCGTTCGACGCCGTGCGCGCCGCCGACGCGCGCGAGGAGACCGCCCGGTGAGGCTCCACCGGCTCGCCGTCGCCGCCTTCGGCCCCTTCGCCGGCACGCAGGAAGTCGACTTCGACGCCCTGTCGGGCGCCGGCATCTTCCTGCTCCAGGGCGCCACCGGCGCCGGCAAGACCTCCGTCCTCGACGCCGTCTGCTACGCGCTGTACGGCGGCGTGCCCGGCGTCCGCCAGGGCGGCACCCTGCGCAGCCACCACGCCGAGCCGCACACCCCGACCGAGGTCGCGCTCGACTTCACCCTCGCCGGCCGCCGCCTGGAGGTCACCCGCAGGCCCGCCCAGCCCCGCCCCAAGCGCAACGGCACCGGCGTCACCACCGAGCGGGCCACCACCCTGCTGCGCGAGCACGACCCGGCGGCCGGTGAGTGGCGCGGCCTCAGCCGCTCGCACCAGGAGATCGGCGAGGAGATCGGCGGCCTGCTGGGCATGACCCGCGAGCAGTTCTGCCAGGTCGTCCTCCTCCCGCAGGGCGACTTCGCGCGGTTCCTGCGCGCCGACGCGGAAGCCCGCGCCAAGCTGCTGGGCCGCCTCTTCGACACCGGCCGCTTCGCCGCCGTCGAGGACCACCTCGCCGAGCTGCGCCGCCGCTCCCAGGAGGCCGTACGCGAGGGCGACGAGCGGCTGCTGCACCTCGCCCAGCGCATCCGGCAGGCCGGCGGCCCGGCCGCGGGCGGCGACGCGGACGGCTGGTCGCCCGACGCCGCCAAGCCGGGCGAGGCCGACCTCGCCGACGGCGTGCTCGGCTACGCCGCGGTCGCCCGCGCCACCGCCGGCGAGCTGGCGGACGCCGCGGAGCTGCGGCTGCACACCGCCGAGTCCGCCCACACGGCGGCGGAAGGACACCTTCAGGCCGTACGCGAACTCGCCCGGCTGCAGCGGCTGCACGCCGCCGCCCGGCAGCGGCAGCAGGCCCTCGCGGAACGGCGGCAGGAGCGCGCCGCGCTCGGCGAGACGCTGCGCCGCGCCCGCGACGCCGCCGCCGTGGCACCCGCCCTGGAGCTGCGCGACCGGACCGCCGCCGCGGCCCGCCACGCCGCCGCGGCCGAGGAGGCGGCCCGCGCCGCGCTGCCCGGCACCGTCGCCGGCGGCGGCCCGGAACAGCTCGACGCGCACGAGGCCCGCACCCGGCAGGAGCTGGGCGCCCTCGACGCCGCCCGCGCCGCCGCGGCCCGCAGCGCCGGGATCGCCCGTGAACTCGCCACGCTCGACGAGGAGTCCCGCGCCGACGAGGACGTGCTGCGTGAGGCCGCCGGCTGGCTCGACGACTGGGACGCTCTGCGCGGCGGCCTCCAGCGCCGCGTCGACGAGGCCCAGGGCGCGGCCACGCGCGCGGAGCAGCTCGCCGCCGAACACGAGGGCGCGCGCCGCCGCCTCGACGCCGCCGAGCGCCGCGACGAGCTGGCCGGCAGGACCGACGAGGCCCGGCACGCGCACCTCGTCGCGGGCGAGCACGCCGGGCAGGCCCATGAGACCTGGCTGGAGCTGAAGGAGCGGCGCCTCGACGGCATGGCGGCCGAGCTGGCCGCCCGGCTGGCCGACGGCGAGCCCTGCCCCGTCTGCGGCTCCGCCGCGCACCCCGCCCCCGCCACCGCGGACGGCGCCCACGTCGGCGAGCACGAGGAGAACGAGGCCCTGGCCGCCTACCGGGCCGCCGAGCGCGTACGCGAAGAGGCGGCCCTGCGGCTCGACTCGCTGCGCCAGGCCCGCGACGCCGCCGCCGAGGCGGCGGGCGAGGAGAGCCGGGACGCGCTGGCCGCCGCCGTCGCGGACGTGGCCGGGGAGCTGGGGCGGGCCCGTGAGCTGGCCGCCGGCGCGCTCGCCGTACGGGAGCGACTGGACCAGGCGCACGAGGAGCACGCCCGCCGGGTGCGCGGCCGGCAGCAGGCAGAGAGCCGCGCCGCCGCCCGCGCCTCCCGCGCCGACGCGCTCACCGCGGAACGGGCCGCGCGCGACGCCGAGGTGCGCGCCGCCCGCGGCGGCGCCGCCGGCGTCGAGGAGCGCGCGGGACAACTCACGTCGCTGGCCGGCCGGCTCGCCGTCGCCGCCCGCGCCGCCCGCGAGGCCGCGGCCGCCGCGGAGCGCAGCAAGGACGCCGACGCACGCGTCGCCGACGCCGCCTACCGCGCCCGCTTCGAGACCCCCGAGGAGGCCGCCGCGGCGCTGCTCGACCCGGCCGTGCTGCTGGACGTGGAGGCGCGGCTGGAGGCGTGGCAGGCCGAGGAGGCGGCCGTCGCCGAGGCGCTGGCCGAGCCGCGCGCCGCCGAGGCTGCCGCGCGGCCGCCCGCCGCCGTCGGCGCCGCGGAGGAGGCGTACGCGGCCGCCGCCGGCCGGCTGCGTACCGCCGCCATCGCCGGGGACAACGCGCGCGAGCGGTGCGACGCGCTCGCCGGGCTCTCCGCCGAGGCCGCCGACCGGGTGCGCCGGCTGGCCCCATTGCGTACGGAGCACCACCGGGTGGCCCGGCTCGCCTCGCTCGCGGCCGGCACGTCCGCGGAGAACGAGCGGAAGATGCGGCTGGAGTCGTACGTGCTGGCCGCCCGGCTCGAACAGGTCGCCGCCGCCGCGACGGCCCGGCTGGCGCGGATGTCGTCCGGCCGGTTCACGCTGGTGCACTCCGACGAGCGCGCCCACGGCCGGGGGCGCCACGGTCTCGGGCTGCACGTCGTGGACGCCTGGACCGGCACCGAGCGGGACACCGCCACGCTCTCCGGCGGCGAGTCGTTCTTCGCCTCCCTCGCCCTGGCCCTCGGCCTGTCCGACGTGGTGGCGGAGGAGGCGGGCGGCGTCCGGCTCGACACGCTCTTCATCGACGAGGGCTTTGGCAGCCTGGACGAACAGACCCTGGACGAGGTGCTGGACGTCCTCGACGCGCTGCGCGAGCGGGACCGCACGGTGGGCATCGTCAGCCACGTGCCGGAGCTGCGCCGGCGGATCCCGGCGCAGTTGGAGGTCGTCAAGGGCCGTGCGGGCTCGTACGTACGGCACCGCACGGCCGCCGACCGCTGACGCCGACCGCCCCCCCGGCGCCCCCCGCCCCGGCAACGCGTACGGCCGCGACCCAGCGGGCCGCGGCCGTACGCCGTCCTACCGCCGCGTCACAGCGCCGACAGCTCGGCCTCCAGGTCGTCGAGGCCGAGCGAGCCCTGCGACAGCGCGGCCATGTGCCACGCCTTCGCGTCGAAATCCGCGCCGCGCGCCTTGCGCGCCGCGTCCCGGCCGCGCAGCCAGGCGCGCTCGCCGATCTTGTAGCCGATCGCCTGCCCCGGCATCGACAGGTAGCGCGTCAGCTCGCTCTCCACGAAGTCCGCGGGCCGCCCGCTGTGCATCCCGAAGAACTCCTGCGCCAGCGCCGGCGTCCAGCGCTCGCCCGGGTGGAAGGGGGAGTGGTCCGGGATCGGCAGCTCCAGGTGCATGCCGATGTCGACGATCACGCGCGCGGCGCGCATCATCTGCGCGTCCAGATAGCCGAGCCGCTGCTCCGCGTCGGTGAGGAAGCCCAGCTCGTCCATCAGCCGCTCCGCGTACAGCGCCCAGCCCTCGCAGTTGGCGCTGACCCAGCCGAGCGTCGACTGGTAGCGGGAGAGCTGGTCCTTGACGTACACCCACTGCGCGAGCTGCAGATGGTGTCCGGGGACGCCCTCGTGGTACCAGGTGGAGACCAGGTCGTAGACCGGGAAGCGGGTCTCGCCCATCGTCGGCAGCCAGGTGCGCCCGGGGCGGGAGAAGTCCTCGGCGGGCGGCGTGTAGTACGGCGCGGCGGCGCCGCCGGGCGGGGCGATCCGCGACTCCACCTGCCGCACCGGCCCGGCCAGGTCGAAGTGCGTGCCGTCGAGCGCCTCGATGGCCTCGTCCATGATCCCCTGCAGCCACTCGCGGACGGCGTCCTCGCCCTCGATGTGGGTGCCGTGCTCGTCCAGGTGCTTCAGCGCCTCCCAGGGGGTGCCGGCGCCGGGCAGGATCTTCGCGGCCTCGGTCTTCATCTCGCCGAGCAGCCGGTGGTATTCGGACCAGCCGTACGCGTACGACTCGTCCAGGTCGAGGTCCGCGCCGTTGAAGAAGCGCGACCACTGGGCGTAGCGCTCGCGCCCGACGACGTCGGGCGAGCCGGCCGCGGCGGGCGCGTACACGTCGCGCATCCAGTCCCGCAGCGCGCCCACGGCGGCGGTGGCCTCGCCCGCGGCCGCGTCCAGTTCCCCGCGCAGCGACTCGGGCCCGGCGGCGGTCAGGTCGCCGAACCAGCCGCGTGCCCCGCCCGCCCACTCGGTGAGCTGGCCGACGAACGTCGTGGTCGCCCGCGGCCCGCCGAACAGGCCCTTGTCCACTCCCGCGGCCAGCGACCGGCGGTAGCCGTCGAGCGCCGCCGGGACCGCGCGCAGCCGGGCGGCGATGTCCGACCAGTCGTCCTCGCCCGCGGTCGGCATCAGCGTGAAGCACTCGCGCATCAGGTGCACGGGGGAGTGGATGTTGCTGACGGCCCGCAGGCCCTCCTCGGCGTCGTGCACGGCGAGTTCGGCGCTCAGCCGCTCCCGCAGCAGCCGCGCGCAGCGCCGCTCCGCGTCGCTGTCCGCGCCGGGCTGCCGCTCCGCCGCGTCCAGGGCCGCAAGGGTGGCGCGGCCCAGCTCGGCGACGGCCTGTTGGCCGTCGGGGGAGAAGTCGGGGAGAGCCCGGGAGCTCTCCGGCACGCCGAGCATCGTGCCGCTGATGGGGTCGAGGTCGATCAGGTCGTCGACGTAGGCGTCCGCCACCTGCCGGGGCATTCGCTGGTTCGTGGAGTCGGGCATGCGGGCCATCCTCGTACACGGGGGCGGGCGCCGTCATCACCAAAACGACCTCATGCCCTACGGAGGCAGCAGCGGCCCGCACTCCCAGTGCTGGAAGACCAGCCGCGTCTCCACCCGGGCGACCTCCCGGCGCGAGGTGAACTCGTCGAGCACCAGCCGCTGCAGGTCCGCGGCGTCCCGGACGGCGACGTGCAGCAGGTAGTCGTCGGGCCCGGTGAGATGGAAGAGCGCGCGGGACTCGGGCAGCGAGCGGACCCGCTCGACGAACGGGCCGATCAGGTCGCGGCGGTGCGGGCGCACCTGCACCGACAGCAGCGCCTCCAGGCCGCGGCCGAGCCGCGCGGGGTCGATCGCGAGCCGGTGGCCGGTGATCACGCCGGCGCGGCGCAGCCGGGCCACCCGGTCCAGGCAGGTGGAGGGCGCGACGCCGACGGCGGCGGCCAGATCGCGGTTGGTGGTCCGGGCGTCGTTCTGCAGCACCCGCAGAATCTCCAGGTCCACCGGATCGAGAGCGGGTGAATCGGGCATCGGCCGAACGTAGCACGGGCAACTCCCGCGGATGCCCGTGGAAGCTTCAGCATCCCGGGCATGGAGACCCCGACGCGTTCACTCGCCACCGAGGCCGTGCACGCCGGGCGCGAAGACCTCGCCGCCCTCGGCCTGCACGCCGCCCCGCTCGACCTGTCCACGACCTACCCGTCCCCGGACAGCAGGGGCGAGGCCGCCCGTATCGACGAGTTCGCCGCCACCGGCGCCCCGCTCGAAGGACCGCAGGTCTACGGCAGGATCGGCAACCCCACCGTCGCCCGCTTCGAACAGGCCCTGGCCCGGCTGGAAGGCACCGAGTCGGCCGTCGCGTTCGCCAGCGGGATGGCCGCGCTCAGCGCCTGCCTGCTGGTACGCGGCAGCCTCGGCCTGCGGCACGTCGTCGCCGTCCGGCCGCTCTACGGGTGCAGCGACCACCTGCTCGACAGCGGGCTGCTCGGCACCGAGGTGACCTGGACCGACCCGGCCGGCGTCGCCGACGCGCTCCGCCCGGACACCGGGCTGGTGCTCGTCGAGACCCCCGCGAACCCCACGCTCGCCGAGACGGACCTGCGCGCCGTCGCGTACTCCTGCGGCTCGGTCCCGCTGCTCGTCGACAACACCTTCGCCACCCCCGTCCTGCAGCGCCCCGCCGAGCACGGTGCCCGGCTCGTGCTGCACAGCGCCACCAAGTACCTCGGCGGCCACGGCGACGTGATGGGCGGCGTCATCGCCTGCGACGAGGAACTGGCCGGCGCGCTGCGCCGGATCCGCTTCGCCACCGGCGGCGTGCTGCACCCGCTCGCTGGCTATCTGCTGCTGCGCGGCCTGTCGACCCTTCCGGTACGGGTACGGGCCCAGTCCGGGGCCGCCGCGGAACTCGCCCGCCGGCTCGCCGGCCATCCGGCGGTGACCCGGGTGCGCTACCCGCGGCTCGGCGGCGCGATGGTCGCCTTCGAGGTGCGCGGCGACCCGCACGCGGTCATCGGCGCCGTGCGGCTGATCACCCCGGCGGTGAGCCTGGGCAGCGTCGACACCCTCATCCAGCACCCGGTTTCGATCAGCCACCGCATCGTCGACCCGGCCGACCGCCGCTCGGGCGGCATCGGCGAGCGGCTGCTTCGGATGTCGGTCGGCCTTGAGGACGTGGACGACCTGTGGGCGGACCTGAGCGCGGCGCTCGACGCGGCCGGGGAGCCGGGCCCGGCCGCGGACGCGAGCCGCGCCGCCGTCAGCGCGGTCCGGCGGGACCTGCCGCGGGGGTGAGCCGCTCGTCCAGGTGCGCGGTGACGACGAGCGTGGCGCCCTCCACCTGGTACTCCAGCGGGACGCCCGCCTTGCGCAGGGTGGCGTCCATGGCGGCGTCCAGCGACCGCGTCACCACGTACACGCTGCCGTAGCCCATGCCGGCGGCCGTATTCAGCAGCCGGCGCAGCAGGTCGGTGCCGAGGCCGCGGCGCTGCCAGGCGTCCTCCACGAGCAGCGCCAACTCGGCCTCGTCGTCGTCCCACAGCAGGTGCCCGAGGGCCGCCAGCCGGCCGCCGGCCGTCTGCACCGCCAGCGTCCGGCCGAAGTGCGGGCTCAGCAGGTGCCGCAGATAGCCGTCGGCCTCGTCGGGCGGGCCCTGGTAGCGCATGGCCAGGGTCCGCCGGGAGCAGCGCCGGTGCAGCGCCAGCGCGGCGACGTGGTCCTCGGGCCCGGCGTCGCGGACCGTGAGGGGGCTGGCGGCCCGCGGCCCCGGCGCGTCCCGGCGGCGCGGCGGGCGCGCCCCCGGACGGCGGTCCGGCACGGGGTGGGCCCTGCCACCCGCCCGGAGGACGGCGGCGATCGTGGACGGACCGGGCGCCGCGGACGCGCGCCGCGGGCCCTGCCCCCTCGGTGCGGTGTGATCGGCCATGAACTCCAGCTTTCCGGACGGGTATTGCGTGATCAAGAACGAGCTGTGACCGGATGGTAAAGGGTGAATCGGACCTATGAGGGCGGTTTTCAGCCGACGTTCGCGAGCCGTCGCAGCACCCGGCCGCAGCGCCGCGCATACCCGCGCTGGAAGACGCCGAGGAGCGGTCCCATGGTTGCCACCCACCGCGCGGCCGGGCGGCTGTACGCCGTGACGGTCAGCCAGACGGCGCCGTCGTCCGCCCACTCCACGACGAACGCCTCCTCACCCGTCTCCGGGTGACCCGCGAGTGTTCCGTACCCGAACCCGCCGCGCCGCTCGCCCTGTTCCGCCCACACCACGCGGCAGGGCGCGAGGATACGCAGCGGGCGCCGGCCCAGGCCGACGACGAGCCGCACGCCGGGCGCGGCGCGCGGCCCCTCCGCGTCGATGGTGACCCCGACCGCCCGGTGCATCCGGAACGTCAGCACCGCCTCGGTCGCCGCCCGGTACGCCGCCGGGCCTGCGCCTATGCGGGTGCGTACGGTGAAGGAGTCGTAGCCCGCGGGACTGCGGCCCTCGCGGGTGGCGCCGACCGGGGCGTACGTGAGGTCGTCCACGCCCCGCAGCGTACGCGCCGGCCGGCGACGCGCCGCCGCGGGGCGTCCGCGGATGTTCCGGCTACTGCCCGACGAGCCCCGGCTGCAGCACCTTCGTGAACAGCACCGCGCCGCCCTCCTCGCGCAGCCGCACCGTCAGCTCGCGGCTGCCGCCGTCGATCCGCACCTCGCCGTAGAACTGGAAGCCCTGGCTCGGCGCCACGTTGCCCGTCTGCGGCGCCTTGAGGAACACCCGCTCAGGACCGAACGTGCCGTCCAGCGCACTGCCCGGGAACGCGCCCGCGTGCAGCGGCCCGGTGACGAACTCCCAGAACGGGGCGAAGTCCTTGAACCCCGCCCGCGCCGGGTCGTAGTGCTGCGCGGAGGTGTGGTGCACGTCCGCGGTCAGCCACACGGTGCCGGTGATCCGCCGCTGCTTGATGTGCCGCAGCAGCTCGGCGATCTGCAGCTCACGCCCCAGCGGCGCGCCGGGGTCGCCCTGCGCGACGGCCTCGATGTTCGTGCCGTCCGGCACGACCAGGCCCAGTGGCATGTCGGAGGCGATGACCTTCCACTCCGCGCGGGAGCGCTGCAGCTCCCGCTTGAGCCAGGCCAGTTGCTCGCCCCCGAGGATGCCGTGGACGTCGTCGGGGGCGTGCCCGTCGGAGTTGGCGTTGCGGTACGTGCGCATGTCCAGCACGAAGACGTCGAGCAGTGGCCCGTACG
Source organism: Streptomyces sp. CMB-StM0423 (assembly GCF_002847285.1). NCBI lineage: Bacteria > Bacillati > Actinomycetota > Actinomycetes > Kitasatosporales > Streptomycetaceae > Streptomyces > Streptomyces sp. CMB-StM0423. The sequence continues at coordinate 7,725,965 of NZ_CP025407.1, forward strand.
AGACCTTGCGGTAGACCCGCCCGGCGCCGTCGGCGCCCAGCGTGGGCACCGGGAAGTACTCGGCGAACGCCTGCCGGGCGCGGGCCGCGAGCACGTCTGCGCGGCGCTCCGTGTACCGCTCGTCGGTCAGGATCTCGCCCGGGTACCAGTTGTTGACGACCTCGTGGTCGTCCCACTGCACCACGATCGGCACCTGCGCGTTGAAGCGGCGCACGTTCTCGTCGAGCAGGTTGTAGCGGAAGTTGCCGCGGTACTCGGCGAGCGTCTCGGCGACCTTCGACTTCTCCTCGGTGACCAGATTGCGCCACACCGTGCCGTCGGGCAGCGGCACTTCGGCGCTCAGCGGCCCGTCCGCGTATACGGTGTCGCCGCTGTGCAGGAAGAAGTCGGGATCGAGCCCCTGCATCTCGGAGTACACCCGGTAGCCGCCGCGGTCGGGGTTGATGCCCCAGCCCTGTCCCGCGACGTCGCCCGACCAGACGAAGCGCACGTCCTGGCGGCGCCCCGGGGCCGTACGGAACGTGCCCGCGACCGGCTCGCCGGAACGGCGCGGGTCGTCCGCGTCCTCCAGCACCACCCGGTAGTGCACCTGCTCACCGGGCGGCAGCCCGTGCAGCCGTACGGTGCTGGTGTAGTCGGTGCCCGGACCGAGCAGCGGGCCGCGGCGGCGCTGCACCTTGCGGAACGAGTCCGTCGCAGAGGTCTCCACGACCATCCGCGCCGGGCGGTCGGCGCGCACCCACACGGTGCCGCCCTGGGCCGTCACATCGCCCACCTGTACGCCCCACGCCGCCCCCGGCCGGCCCGCGAGCGCCTGTGCGGGCGCCCCGCCGGACAGCGTGGGCACCGCCAGCGCGGCGGACGCCGCGAGGCCGCCGCGCAGCACCGACCGGCGCGCTGGGCCGCCGCTCGCTCTGTCTCCCGTGTTCACCTGGTCTCCCGTCGACGTGCGGATCTCGTGCGCCGTCAGACCTACCGGCGTGTGTTGCCCGTGGCACGAACGACAAGTGAACAACTGCCCCTGCAATGCCGGAAGTGCGCCGCGCGGCGGAGGGTGTCCGGGAGCGGCCGGATTGGACAGGCGGGTGTCTCGTCAGGTGATATGGAGGGGTGGCATACGGCACTGATCTCGACGCCTTCGAGGAGCACCGATCCGTCCTGATGGGCGTGGCGTACCGCATGCTCGGCGGGTTCGCCGACGCCGAGGACGTGGTGCAGGACACCTGGCTGCGCTGGTCGGGCGCGGACCGCGAACACGTCCGCGACGCGCGCGGCTACCTCGTGCGCATCACCACCCGCCTCTCCCTCGACCGGCTGCGCCAGACCCAGGCGCGGCGCGAGGCGTACGTCGGCTCCTGGCTCCCGGAGCCGCTGGCCACCGACCTGCTCGGGGACACGCCGCCGGACAGCTCGGAGCGGGCGCTGCTCGCCGAGTCGGTGACGCTGGCGATGCTCGTCGTGATGGAGTCGCTGTCGCCGCTGGAGCGGGCCGTCTTCGTGCTCCGGGAGGCATTCGGCTTCCCGTACGCGGAGATCGGCGCGATGCTCGAACGCTCCGAGGACGCCGTGCGCCAGCTCGCCGGCCGCGCCCGCCGGCACGTCACGCAGCGCAAGCCGCGCTACGACGTGGACACCGCGGCGCAGCGCGACATCACCGAACGGTTCCTCGAAGCCGCCGCCGGCGGCGACCTGGAGGGGCTGATGGCGCTGCTGGCCCCGGACGTGGACGTGATCTCGGACTCCGGCGGCAAGGCGAAGGCGCCGCGCCGCGTCATCGAGGGCGCCGACAAGACGGCCCGCATCTTCATCGGCAGGGCGAGTGGCATCCACGAGGTGCCCGAGCCGGAGCTGCTGTTCCGCGAGATCAACGGCCAGCCCGGGCTGCTGCTCCTGTCGAAGGGCGAGCCGGACACGGTCATGGTGCCGCAGCTCAGGGACGGCCTGATCGCCCGCATCTTCGTCATCCGCAACCCGGACAAGCTCCGCGGCGTCCGGACCTAGCGCCTCCCGCCGCGGCGGGAGGCGCGGCTAGAGGCCGCCGGAGACCCGCAGCACGGCGCCCGTGGTGTACGACGCTTCGGCGGACAGCAGCCACGCCACCGCGCCGGCGATCTCCTCGGGCTCCCCGGGGCGGCGCATCGGCACCCGCTCCGGGTTGCGCCACGGCCGCTCGGGGTCGCCCATCGCCGCGTGCATGTCGGTGACGGTCATCCCGGGCTGCACGGAGTTGACCCGTACGCCCTCGGGCCCCAGCTCCTTGGCCAGGCCGAGCGTCATGGTGTCCACGGCGGCCTTGCTCGCCGCGTAGTGCACGTACTCGCCGGGGCTGCCGAGGGTGGCCGCGCCGGAGGAGATGGTGACGATCGCGCCGCCGCCGCCCCCGTGCCGGGTGGACATCTCGCGCACCGCGCGGCGGGTGCAGATGAACGTGCCCATGACGTTGACGTCCAGCACCCGGCGCATCACGTCGAGGGACGTCTCGTCGAACCGGCCCAGCGGCCCGGTGATCGCGGCGTTGTTCACCAGCCCGGTCACGGGCCCCAGACGCTCGCGGGCGGTGTCGAACAGGGCGTCGACCTGCTCGGGGTCGCTGACGTCTGCCCGTACGGCCACGCACGCCACCCCCTCGGCCCGCGCCTCCGCCGCCACCCCTTCCGCGGCGGCCTCCGCCCGCTCGTACGCGAGCGCCACGCCGTGACCGGCGTGGGCCAGTCTCCGCACGACAGCCGCGCCGATGCCGCGGCTGCCCCCCGTGACCACCGTGACCTGGTCCATCGCTGCCTTTCCGCCGTCCGTCGGATCGCCGGACGGACCGTACCCCAGGGGCATTGGTCTTGACCAAGCCCGGGTCGCGTCCTACTGTCGGCGAGAGATACTGCAACAACCTTTCATAAACAACCGCGCATAAAGGCGGCCAGGCCGACGGGGATTGCGAGGATCAGGTGGGGACCACGCAGCCGGACACCGTGACCGAGCTGAAGTACTGGCATCTCAAGGGCGTGATCAGCGAGGCGCTGGAGTCGGAGTTCTCGGTGGGGGAGATCCTGCCCAACGAGCGCGAGCTGGCGGCCCGCTTCGGCGTCGCCCGCGCGACCCTGCGGCAGGCGCTCGACCAGTTGGAGCTGGAGGGCCGGCTGCAGCGCAGGCGGGGCGTCGGGACGACCGTCGCGCCGCCGCGCGTCGGCGTGCCGGTGGGCTCCCCGCGCGAGATGTGGCCGGGCGAGGCCGACGACGGCTGGGAGGCCGTCGACGCCGCCGCGGTGGCGGCCCCCGCGGCCGTCGCGCGCATGCTCGGCACCGACCCGACGGAGCCGGTGCACCGGGTGCACCGCTCCCGCAGCCGCAACGGCCAGCCGGTCGCGGCCGAGCTGATCTACGTGCCGGGCGTCTCCGCGCCCGGCTTCAGCCGCGGCGACTCCTCCGTCGGCGCCGCCCGCGCCCGCAACGTGCTGCACGAGCTGCACCGGCTGCCGCTGGAGGGCCAGGACCGCACCGTCGAGCTGGGCTCGGCGCGCGCGGAGGACGCCCGCGAGCTGGACCGGCTGCCGGGCGCCCCGGTGCTGGTGGTCACCACGCGCTACGTCTCCCGGGGGCGCACCGCCGCCGTCGCGGTCTCGACGTACCGCGCGGACACCTGCCGGCTCACCCTCGACGCGGACGCGGCGGTGCTGGCGAGCTGAGCCGCCGCAGGGATCGTACGGACCGGGCGGGACACCCCGCGCGGAGCGGGAAGCCGCAGCGAGACGGCCGGGCCGGGAGCGCACACCCCGTCCGGCCGGCGGCCCGCCGGCTCACCGCCTCGCCGTGACCGTGCTCTCCACGGCGAACAGCTCCTCGTCCAGGTGGTCGAGGGCCAGCCGCAGCGCGCCCGTGGCCACCGCCGCCTCGCCCAGCAGCGACAGCACGACCTCCGGGGGCCGGAGGCAGTAGCGGGCCAGCTCGGCGTGGAGCGGCTCCAGCACGTCGTCCACGCCCGCCGCCCAGCCGCCGATCACCACCAGCTCCGGGTCCAGCGCCAGCACCAGCGCGGCGACGTCGTGGACCAGCCGCTGCATGAACCGGTCCACGGCCCGGCGTGCCCGCTTGTCGCCGTCCTGCGCCAGCGAGAAGACCTCCGCCACCGCCGGCTCGTCCAGCGGGTGCAGCGGCTCCCCGGTGACGCTGAGGAGCTTCTCCGGCGTCGCCTCCCGGCCCAGCAGGTGCAGCGCCCCGATCTCGCCCGCCGCCCCGCCGAAGCCGCGGTGCAGCCGCCCGCCGATCAGCGACCCGGCGCCGGGGCTCAGCCCGGCGCGGACGAAGACCACGTCCGCCGAGTGCCGCGCGGCGCCCTTCCAGTGCTCGGCGACCGCCGCGGTGTTCGCGTCGTTCTCCACCAGCACCGGGCAGCGGAACGAACGCCCCAGCCGCTCCGCGAGGTTGAGGCCCGTCCAGCCGGGCAGCGCCGTGCTCAGCCGCACCATGCCGTCCGCCTCGACGATGCCGGGGCTGCCGACGCCCACCGCGCGCAGCGTGCTGCGCGCCACGCCGGTCTTGCGCAGCACCTCCTGCACCACGGTCCGTACGTTCGCCAGCCGGTCGTCGGCCTCCGCGGCCTCGTCCACCGTGCGCAGCGCCGAGCCGCGCAGCCGGCCGTCGAGGTCGGAGAGCAGGACGGAGACCCGGTGCGGGCCGATCTCGATGCCCAGCAGATGGCCGGACTCGGCGTGGAAGCGGAACTTGCGCGCGGGCCGGCCCTGGCGCCGGGTCGTGCCCTCGTCGGCCGGGGCCTCCACCACCAGCCCGCTGGCGGCCAGCCCCTCCAGCACGCCGTCCAGGGTGGGCCGCGAGAGCCCGGTGGTACGCACCAGTTCGGTCAGCGTCGCCGAGCCCGCGTCGCGCAGCGCGCGCAGGACGACGGCCGAGTTGATCCGCCGCAGCAGGGACGGATCCCCGCCGGTGAGCTGCGCCAACGTCAGCCTCCCTGAGCGTGCTTCCGGATAGCGGATCGTATCCGCTATCCGGCCGCGCCGGGAGCGACGAACCCCGACTCGTACGCCGTGATCACCGCCTGCGTCCGGTCCCGGGCTCCCAGCTTCGCCAGGAGCGCACTGACATGCGATTTGACCGTCTCGGTGCCCAGCACCAGCTCCGCGGCGATCTCGGCGTTCGTCAGCCCGCGGGCGATCAGCCGCAGCACCTCGCCCTCCCGTTCGGTCAGCCGCGCCGCCGCCAGCGCCGCGCGCGCCTCGTCGTTGCCGTGCCCTGCGGCCAGCGACCGCAGCGCGGCCGGGAAGAGCAGCGACTCGCCCTCGGCGACCAGCCGCACCGCGTGCACGATCTCCGCCGGCCGGGCCCGCTTGAGCAGGAACCCGTCGGCGCCCGCGCGCAGCGCCCCGTACACGTACCGGTCCTCCTCGAAGGTGGTCACGACGAGGATCTTCGGCGGCTCGGGGAAGGCGCGGAGCACGGCGCGGGTGGCCTCGATGCCGTCCATGAGCGGCATCCGTACGTCCATCGCGATCACGTCCGGCGCCAGTCGCCGCACGAGGGGGATCACCGCCGCGCCGTCGGCGGCCTCGCCGGCCACCTCGATGTCCGGCTGCGCTTCGAGGATCGCCCGCAGCCCGGCGCGGACCAGGGCGTCGTCGTCGACGAGGAGGACGGAGACGGGCACGGCGTCACTGTATCGGCAGGGTGACGCGTACCCGCCACTCGCCGTCGGAGGGGCCGGCGACCGCCTCGCCGCCGAGCAGCGCGGCGCGCTCGCGGATGCCGCGCAGGCCGCCGCCGGGTCCGGGAGGCGCCGCGCCCGCGGGCAGCCGGTTGCGTACGTGCAGTTCGAGACCGTCCGCCGAGGCCGCGATACGGACCCTGACCGGCACCGGGCCCGCGTGCCGCAGCACGTTCGTCAGGCACTCCTGCACGATGCGGTAGCCCTCCCGGGACACCGGCCCCGGCACCGACTCCAGCGGCCCGTCGATCTCCGCGCTGATCTCCGCCCCCGCCCCGCGCGCGGAGGCCACCAGCCGCTCCGCCTCGGCCAGCCCGGGCCGCCGGGACGGCGGCGCACCCTCCTGGCGCAGCAGCCGCAGCACCCGCTCCAGGTCCTCCAGCGCCTCCCGGCCGGTGTCCTCGATCGCGCCCAGCGCCCGCTCCGTGAACTCCGGCGAGCCCGCCGCCCGCGCGGCCCCGGCCTGCACCACGGCGACGGTCAGCGCGTGCCCGATGGTGTCGTGCAGCTCGCGGGCGAGCCGGTTGTGCTCCAGTAGCCGTTCGGTGCGCTCCTCCAGCGCGGCCAGCCGCTCGGCGGCCGAGGGCCCGAGCAGCCGGGGCGCCAGCGCGGCGATCAGCACGCCCAGCCCCCAGCCGGCCGCCAGCAGGGCCGGCACCACGACCGGGACGAGCAGCGGGTACGACCCGTGCCACGGGCCCGGCAGCGGCAGGATCTCCTCTTCGAACGAGGACCAGTGGTGCGCGGAGGTCAGCGCGACGGTCAGGAAGATGCCCTGGATGCCGACCACGGCGGCCAGCAGCCCCACCCACATCCGCAGCACCAGCCAGACGAACACCCGGCCCCGGTCGGCCCACGAGTCGGCCGGCGTGCGTGCGAGCCCCGGATCCGGCTGCGCATCCGTGCCGTGCGGACCCGGGAACAGCAGGAGCCGGGCCTGCATCGTCTCCAGGAGCCGGGTGGCCGGGATGGCCGCCGCGACGCCGAGCAGCGGCACCGGGCCGAGGGCGAGGACGGCATAGCTGACCACCGGCGGCACGTCCTCCACGCCCCAGACGAAGGCGCCCAGCAGGGCCAGGGTCGCGGCGATGAACAGGTGCAGCCACCGCGTGTACGTCACTGACCGCAGCACCGGCCGCAGCGGGCGGGAGAGGGTTCGGAGAAGGCGCGGCATGCCGTTCATCGTGCCAGCGCCGTCCGGCCCGCGGCTCCCCCGCGCGGGGGAGGCCGGACCCGCGCGCGGGGGAGGCCCCGGCACCGTCCCGACCGGCAGCGTGGCCCGTATGACAGCAGCAACAGCCATCGAGGTCCGCGAACTGACCAAGGACTACGGGGACGTCCGGGCGCTCGACGCCGTGACCTTCACCGTCCGTCCCGGCCGGGTCACCGGCTTCCTCGGCCCCAACGGCGCCGGCAAGTCCACCGCCATGCGCCTCGTCCTCGGCCTGGACCGGGCCACCTCCGGCACCGCCACCGTCGGCGGCCGGCGGTACCCGGAGCTGGCGGAACCGCTCCGGCACGTCGGCGCCCTGCTCGACGCGCAGGCCGCCCACGGCTCCCGCACCGGCCGCGCCCACCTGCGCGCGCTGGCCGCGAGCAACGGCCTGCCGGACGCCCGCGTCGCCGGGGTGCTGCGGCTGACCGGGATCGAGTCCGCCGCGGGCCGGCGCGTACGGACGTACTCGCTCGGCATGCGCCAGCGGCTCGGCATCGCTGCCGCGCTGCTCGGCGACCCGCCCGTGCTGCTGCTGGACGAGCCGTCCAACGGGCTCGACCCCGAGGGCATCGTGTGGATCCGGGGGCTGCTGCGCCGGCTGGCCGACGAGGGCCGCACCGTGCTCGTCTCCAGCCATCTGATGGGGGAGACCGCCGCGTACGCCGACCACCTCGTGGTGCTCGGCCGCGGCCGGCTGCTCGCCGACGTGCCGCTCGCGGAGTTCGTCGCGGGCAGTGCCGGCGGGCTGGAGGAGGCGTACCTCCGGCTGACCGCCTCCGCCGCGGAGTTCACCAGCGAGACCCGGGAGGTCTGAACGATGACTGCCACCGCCGTGCTCCGCGCCGAGTGGATCAAGATCACGACGCTGCGCGGCACCGTCTGGTCGCTGGCGTGCGTGCTGGTCGCCACCGCCGGCTTCGGGATCCTCGCCAACGCCTCCCTCTCCGATGCCGAACCCGAGGGCTTCGACCCGCTGTTCTCCGTCCTCGTGGGCGTCGGCCCCGGGCAGATCGCCGCGATCGTCTTCGGGACGCTCGCGGTGTCGTCCGAGTACCAGAGCGGGCTGATCCGCGCCACGCTGGCCGCCGTGCCGCGGCGCGGGCTGCTCTACGGCGCCAAGCTCGCGCACGTCGGCGGGCTCACGCTCGCCGTCGGGCTGGTGACGACCCTCGTGTCGTTCCTGGCCGGCGGCGCCGCGCTCGGCGACCGGGCCCCCGGCCTCGGCGACGACGGCTCGCTGCGCGGCATCGTCGGCGGCGCGGTCTACCTGGCGCTCATGGCGCTGCTCGCCGCGGGGCTCGCCGCCGTACTGCGCAGCGGCGTCGCGGTGCTGGGCATCCTGATCCCGTTCGTGCTGGCGGTGTCCATGGTGTTCGGTGGCGGGTCGGCGGGCGTCGCGGACTTCCTGCCGGACCGCGCCGGGCAGCAGGTGATGTACGCCGACCCGCCCACGGACCTGCCGCCGCTCGCCGGGCTGGCCGTCACCGCGCTCTGGGCGGGGGCGGCGGTGCTGGCCGGCTGGTGGACGCTGCGGCGGCGGGACGCGTAGCGCCGCGGTCCGCTACGGGGCCGGGGCGGGCGGCGTCACAGGATCGCCCCGGGCGCGTACCCCGCCGCCTCCGGATGCCGCTTGACGACCTCCTCGACCCGCGCCGCCACCGCCGCCACCTGCTCCTCGGCCGCGCCGGTGAACGACAGCCGGTCGGCCATCAGCGCCTCCAGCCGGTCCCGGTCCAGCGGGATGCGGGCGTCGGCGGCGAGCCGGTCGAGGAGTTCGTTGCGCTCGGCGCCGCGCTCGCGCATCGCGAGGGCCGCGGCGACCGCGTGCTCCTTGACGACCTCGTGCGCCTCCTCCCGGCCGACCCCGGCCCGTACCGCCGCCATCAGCACCTTGGTGGTGGCCAGGAACGGCAGATAGCGGTCCAGCTCGCGGGCGATCACCGCCGGGAAGGCGCCGAACTCGTCCAGCACCGTCAGGAACGTCTCCAGCAGCCCGTCGAGTGCGAAGAACGCGTCCGGCAGCGCCACGCGGCGCACCACCGAGCAGGACACGTCGCCCTCGTTCCAGGTGTCGCCGGCCAGCTCCGCGGTCATCGAGGCGTACCCGCGCAGGATCACCATGAGGCCGTTCACGCGCTCACAGGAGCGGGTGTTCATCTTGTGCGGCATCGCGGACGAGCCGACCTGCCCCGGCTTGAAGCCCTCGGTGACCAGCTCGTGCCCGGCCATCAGCCGGATCGTCTTCGCCAGCGACGACGGCGCTGCGGCGACCTGCACCAGCGCCGCGACCACGTCGTAGTCCAGCGAGCGCGGGTAGACCTGGCCGACGGAGGTGAAGGCGCGGGCGAAGCCGAGGTGTCCTGCGACCCGGCGCTCCAGCTCCGCCAGCTTCGCGGCGCCCTCCTTACCGCCGCCGAGCAGGTCGAGCATGTCCTGCGCGGTGCCGACCGGGCCCTTGATGCCGCGCAGCGGATAGCGCGCGAGCAGGTCCTCCACCCGGCCGTACGCGGTCAGCAACTCGTCGGCGGCGGTGGCGAACCGCTTGCCCAGCGTGGTGGCCTGCGCGGCGACGTTGTGCGAACGGCCGGCCATCACAAGACCGGCGTGCTCGCCGGCCAGCCCGCCCAGCCGGACCAGCACGGCGACCGCGCGGTCGCGTACCAGCTCCAGGGACTGCCGCACCTGGAGCTGCTCCACGTTCTCCGTCAGGTCGCGGGAGGTCATGCCCTTGTGGATCTGCTCGTGCCCGGCGAGCGCGTTGAACTCCTCGATACGGGCCTTCACATCGTGCCGCGTGACCTTCTCGCGCTCGGCGATCGAGGCGAGGTCGACGTCCTCCAGCACCCGCTCGTAGTCGGCGACGGCGCCCTCGGGCACCTCGATCCCCAGATCCCGCTGGGCGCGCAGCACGGCGAGCCAGAGCTGCCGCTCCAGGACGACCTTGTGCTCGGGGGACCAGAGGGCGGCCAGCTCCGCGGAGGCGTAGCGGGCGGCCAGGACGTTGGGGATGCGCGGCTTGTTCACGTGGGGAGATTCTACGGGCCCCGCCGGGCGGGGTGCGGAGGGCGGCGGGTGGGGGCGTACGGGGACGTGCGCCGGGGTCCGCGCGCGGGGCGGGCGTCAGGGGTCCGCGGCCGCGCGGTGCCGGCGTCAGACGTCGTACGGCAGCAGATCCGGGCGCTTCGGCGCGCGGCCGTCGCCGGAGGAGCGGCCGGTGAGCCGGCGGTGCACCCAGGGCAGCAGGTGCGTACGGGCGAAGCGGGCGTCCGCGGTGCGGCGGGTGAGCCACGGCGGCCGCGGGGCCGGGGGCGGCAGCGGGCCCGTCCAGTCGTACTGGGGGGTGCCGCCGAGCGTCTGCCAGACGGCCTCGCCGACGCGGCGGTGGCCCTCGGGCGTCAGGTGCAGCCGGTCCTCGTCCCACAGCCGTACGTCGCTCAGCACGTCGGCGCCGTACAGGTCGACGACCAGCGCACTGTGGCGTGCGGCGAGGTCGTCGACGTGCGTGAAGAGCTGCTCCATGCGCGGTCTGACCCGCTCCAGCACCCGGCCGTCGCGCCCCGGGCTGCGCATCAGCACGAGCTGCTTGCAGCTCGGCGCCAGCTTCGCCACCGCCTCTTCGAGCAGGCCGCACACCCGGTCCATGTCGCAGCGCGGCCGGATGGCGTCGTTGAGGCCGCCGACGAGGGTGATGACGTCGGCCTCCATGGCGGCGGCCCGGTCGACCTGCTCGTCGAGGATCTGGCGGATGAGCTTGCCGCGGACGGCCAGGTTCGCGTACCGGAAGCCGGGCTGCGCCGCCGCGAAGCGGGCCGCGAGGAGGTCTGCCCAGCCGCGGTAGGAGCCGTCGGGCTGCAGGTCGGACATACCCTCCGTGAAGGAGTCGCCGACCGCGACGAAACTGGTGTAGCGCGCGTTCACGTCCGCCGATCCTACTCGCCGCCGCGGGTGTCGCTCCCGGCGCCCGTACCGCGGGTCACGACTCCCGGCCGACCAGCTCGCGGAGCACGTCCTCCATGGTCACCAGCCCCGTCACCCGGCCCTCCTCGCCGGTCACCGCGGCCAGGTGGGTGCGGCTGCGGCGCATGGCGGTCAGCACGTCGTCCAGCGGCGCGCTCGCGCGCACCCGGGCGATGCGGCGCATCGCCGTGCGCGGGAACGGCGCCTCGCGGTCGGCGGCGCCGAGGGCGTCCTTGACGTGCAGATAGCCGAGGATCCTGCGGCTGTCGTCCACCACCGGGAAGCGGGAGAAACCGGAGGCGACGGCCAGTGCCTCCAGCGCCTCCGGGGTGACGCCGACGGGCGCGGTGACCACGTGCCCGGTGGGCACCACCACGTCGCCCACGGGGCGGCGGCCCAGCTCCAGGGTGTCGCGCAGCCGCTCGGCGGAGCGGTCGTCGAGCAGCGCGGCCTCCGCGGAGTCCGCCACCATGCGGGCCAGGTCGGCGTCGGAGAACGACGCGGCGACCTCGTCGCGGGTCTGCACGCGCAGCAGCCGGAGCAGCGCGTTGGCGAAGGCGTTGACGGTGAAGACGACGGGGCGCAGCGCGTGGGTGAGCGCGACCAGCGGCGGGCCGAGCAGCAGCGCGGAGCGCACCGGGTCGGCCAGCGCCACGTTCTTGGGCACCATCTCGCCGAGCAGCATGTGCAGGTACGTGGCCACGGCCAGCGCGATCGCGAAGGAGATCGGGTGCACCAGGCCGTGCGGCACCCCCACCGCGTTGAACAGCGGCTCCAGCAGATGGGCGATGGCCGGCTCGGCGACGACACCGAGGACCAGCGTGCACAGGGTGATGCCGAGCTGGGCCGCGGCCATCAGCGTGGAGACGTGCTCAAGACCCCAGATCACCCGGCGTGCACGGCGGTCGCCCTCCTGGGCGTACGGCTCGATCTGGCTGCGGCGCACGGAGATGAGCGCGAACTCCGCGCCCACGAAGAAGGCGTTGAGCACCAGCGTCAGCAGGCCGATGATCAACTGGACGACGGTCATCCGGGCTCCCCCCTGCCGGCCGCCGTACGGCTGCTGCTGCCGCCCGCGCCGCCGGTGCCTTCGTCTTCGCCGTCGTCGGGCTCGGCGCCCGGCGGCGGGGCGTGCAGCAGCACCCGCGCGGCGCGGCGTCCGGTCGCGTCCACGACGTCCAGCCGCCAGCCCCCGGCCTCCAGCGCGTCCCCGTCGACGGGGATGCGGCCCAGCTCGGTGGCGACCAGCCCGGCCAGCGTCTCGTACGGGCCCTCCGGCACCCGCAGACCGATCTCCGCAAGCTGGTCGGGGCGTACCCCGCCGTCGGCGTCGAAGAGCATCCGGCCGTCCGGGTCCGCACCGCTGGGCAGCAGGTCCGGCGTCTCCAGCGGGTCGTGCTCGTCCCGCACCTGGCCGATGACCTCCTCCACGACGTCCTCCATGGTGACCACGCCGGCGGTGCCGCCGTACTCGTCGACCACCACCGCCATGGTGCGCTTCTCCGTCAGCCGGTCCATCAGGTGGTCGACGGGCAGCGTCTCGGGCACCAGCACCGGCTCGCGCAGCAGCCGGGTCAGCGGGTGGCGGGCGCGGCGGTCGGCGGGGATGCCGAGGACGTCCTTGACGTGCACGTAGCCCAGGACGGTGTCCAGGCTTCCGCGGTAGACCGGGAAGCGGGACAGGCCGGTGGCGCGGGAGGCGTCGACGACGTCCCCGACGGTGGCGTCGTCCTCCAGCGCGACGACCTGCATCCGGGGCGTCATCACGTTCTCCGCGGTCAGCTCCGCGAGCCCCAGCGTGCGGACGAACAACTCGGCGGTGTCGGCCTCCAGCGAGCCCTTCTTCGCCGAGTGCCGGGCCAGCGCGGCGAGTTCCTGCGGGCTGCGCGCCGAGGCCAGCTCCTCCGCCGGCTCCAGGCCCATCAGCCGCAGCACCCGGTTGGCGGTGTTGTTCAGATGGCGGATGAAGGGGCGGAAGACGCCGCTGAACGTGCGCTGGAAGGCGGCGACGCGCTTGGCCATGGCCAGCGGGCGGGAGATGGCCCAGTTCTTGGGCACGAGTTCGCCGACGACCATCAGGACGACGGTCGACAGCGCCGTGCCCAGCACGAGCGCGACGCCGGAGGTGGCCGAGCCAGGTACGCCCGCCGCGCGCAGCGGGCTGTGCAGCAGCGAGGCGACGGACGGCTCGGCGAGCATGCCGACGACGAGGTTGGTGACGGTGATGCCGAGCTGCGCGCCCGACAACTGGAACGTCAGGCCGCGAACGGCCTGGAGCGCACCGGCAGCGCCGCGCTCGCCGCGGTCCACGGCCCGCTCCAGCTCGGCTCGCTCCACGGTCGTCAGCGAGAACTCGGCCGCCACGAACAGGCCGCAGGCCAGGCAGAGCGCCAGGGCCAGGACCAGCAGCAGCACCTCGGTCATCGGGTCACCTCCGTCTCATGATCACGCAGGGTCGCGGGGGTCGCGCGGCGACCGCGGTCAGCCGGCGGCAAGCGGCTTGACCCAGCGGCTCCACTGCTCCTGGCGGACATAGCCCCCGGCGTGCCAGGCGTGGTGCGCCTGCTCGTTGCGGTTCAGCACCATCGCGTCCGCGCGCCGGCCGCCGAAGGCGGCGAACCGCCGCTCCGCCGCGACCAGCAGCGCGGTGCCGACGCCGCGGCGCCGGTGGCCGGGGTCCACGGCGAGCCGGTACAGATGGCAGCGCCAGCCGTCGAACCCGGCGATGACGGTGCCCGCCAGCTCCCCGCCGCGCTCGGCCAGCAGCAGCGCGCCCGGGTCGCGCTCCAGCAGCCCGGCGACGCCCGCCTCGTCGTCGCTGACGGACGTGCCCTCGGCTGCCGCCTTCCAGAACGCGAGCACCGCCGGCACGTCCGCGGGCTCCGCGGCCCGGATGTGTAGATCGTCCATGCCCGGCATCCCATCACCGGGGGCCCGCCCGCGTCGACCGTATTCGGCGCACGGCCGGGCCACGGCCGCCCCGGCGGGCCGGTCCCTGACGGGCCGTCCGGCCGGGCGGCGCGCGCGGTCGCACGACCCGCCCGGTCCGTACGAGCGCCCCCGGACCGGGCGGCGGTCACTCGTGGGCGATGGCTGCCAGCACGTTGAGCCGGGACGCCCGCAGCGCCGGCAGCAGCGCGGCCAGCAGGCCGACCAGCACCGACCCGATCACCACGGCGAGCTGCACCGTCCAGTCGATCGCGAAGGCGCGCATGCCCTCCAGCGCCAGCACCTCGTGCACCCCCGCGCCCCACGCCAGGCCCAGCACCAGGCCGAGCAGCGCGCCGAACACGGCGATCACGACGGACTCCAGCCGGATCATCCGGCGCGTCTGGCGTCTGGACAGCCCGATGGCCCGCAGCATGCCTATCTCCCGGGTCCGCTCGACCACCGACAGCGCCAGCGTGTTCACCACGCCCAGCACCGCGATGACGATTGCCAGCCCCAGCAGCGCGAAGACCAGATAGAGCAGCACGATGATCTGCTCCCGGATCAGCTCCTTGAAGTCGGCCTGGTCCCGCACCTTCACCTGCGGGAAGGCTTCGAGCCCGCTTTCCAGCGACGCGCGCAGCTTGTCGACGTCGGTGCCGCTCGCGGCGTTGACGAAGACGACCGCCTCCTGCCCGCCGGGCAGGTACTTCTCCAGGGTCTCCATGCCGAGGAAGAAGCCGCCCGCCGCGCCGAACCCGCCGCTCGTCTCCTGCTTGGTGAGCGCCCCGACAGTCAGGTCCGCCTTCTTGCGGTTGGGGAACTCGACCCGGAGCGTGCTGCCCATGCGTATGCCGTGGTCGCGGGCGAACTGCCGCTGCAGGCCCACGTGCCCGGGCGCGAGCGCGTCGCCGGTGCTCCCCGCCGCGTACTCCAGCCGGCTGACCTGGTCCAGCTCCTTGTCGAAGGCGCCGGCGCTGGTGCTGGTCTTCTCGCCGTCCGGCAGCGTCACCCGCAGCGGCGCGAACCGCTGGCGTACGACGAGGCCCACGCCGTCCGCCTCCTCGACCCGCTCGGTGACCTCGCGGGGGAACGGGCCGAAGCTGTCACTCTGTACGAGGAAGTCGGCGCCCAGCGTCCGGTCGATCTCCTCGTCGAAGGACTTCGTCATCGATGCGGCGGCCACCGACATGCCGCCGACCAGGGCCAGGCCCACCATCAGTGCCACGGCCGTGGCGCCGGTGCGCCGCGGGTTGCGCAGCGCGTTGCGCTGGCTGAGGGCGCCGACGGAGCCGAAGATCCGCGGGAACCAGCCGCCCACCACCCGGATCACCGGCCGCACCAGCAGCGGCCCGGCCGCGACCACGGCGAGCATCGTCAGCACCACGCCGCCCACCAGCCACACCGCGGAGTCACGGGTCCGGTCCGCCGTGGCGCAGAGGTAGAACGACAGCGCCCCGGCGGCACCGAGGACGGAGCCGAGCGCCGCCCGCACCCGCATCGGCCGGCCGACCTCCGCGATCTCCAGGTCGGCGAGCGCCGCCATGGGGGAGACCCGCGCCGCGCGCCGGGCCGGCAGGTACGCCGCGACGAACGTGACGCCCACGCCCACCGCGTACGCGAAGACCGGCGTGACCCAGCTCACGACCATCTCCGCCGCGTCCAGGTTCATCCCCAGCAGGCCCATCGTCTCGATGAGCCCGACGGCCAGGCCGATGCCGCTGAGCAGCCCGAGCGTGGAGCCCGCCAGCCCGAGCAGCAGCGCCTCGGTGAGCACCGAGCGGCGGACCTGCCGCCGGTCCGCGCCCAGCGCGCGCATCAGGCCCAGCTCGCGGGTGCGCTGCGCGATGAGCATCGAGAACGTGTTGACGATCAGGAAGATGCCGACCAGCACGGCGATGCCGGCGAAGCCGAGCATCACGTACTTGATGATGTCGAGGAACGTGCCCAGCTCCTCCGCCGCCGACTTCGCCTGCTCGTCCGCGGTCTGCACGGCGTAGTTCCCGTCGAGCGCCGCCTTGACGCGCTTCTTCAGCGCGGCGTCCGACACCCCCGGCGCCGCGTCCACGGAGACCGACGTGGCCAGCGGCGGGCCCGCGGCCTCCCCGTCCCCGCGCTGCGGGTTGTCGAGCAACTGGCGCTGCGCGGCCGCCGTGTCGAGATAGACCACCGTGGCGCCCGGGTTGGTGGTCGTGAACTTCGCGATGCCGACGACCTCGACCTCGAACCTGCCCGGCTGCGCGAGGACGTTGAGCGTGTCGCCGATCTCGATGTTCTTGCGATCGGCGGTGTCCTTGTCGAGCAGCGCCTCGCCGGCCCCGCCCGGCTCGCGGCCGTCCGACAGCTCCACCGGGCTGCGATCGCTGACGTACCAGTTGGCGGCGATCGTCGGGGGGCCCGTGGTCCGGCCGATCGGCTCGTTCTCCGCGTCGGTGACGGTGAGGTTCTCCACCTCGACGTCGAGGTGGACTGCCTGCACCCCCGGTACCTTCGCCACCTCGTCGGCGACCGACGCGGGCAGCGTCGGCACCAGCCCGGAGCCGAACCCGCGGTTCTGCTCGAACGCCTCCTTCGGCGAGACCGCCACGTCGGCGGCCGTGGAGGCGAAGAGCCGGTCGAAAGTGCGGCTGACGGTGTCGGAGAAGATGAGGCTGCCGGAGACGAACGCCACCGACAGCAGGACGGCCAGCGCCGACAGCAGCAGCCGCCCCTTGTGCGCGAAGAAGCTGCGCAGAGTCGCCTTGAGCACGCCCGCCTCAGCTCTTCCTGATGCCGTCGAAGCGCTTCATGCGCTCCAGTACCGCCTCGGCCGTCGGCTCCGGCATCTCGTCCACGATCCGCCCGTCGGCCAGGAAGAGCACCAGGTCGGAGTGGGCGGCGGCGCCCGGGTCGTGGGTCACCATCACCACGGTCTGCGCCAACTGGTCCACGGCCTCCCGCAGGAAGCCCAGCACCTCGAAGCCGGAGCGCGAGTCGAGGTTGCCCGTCGGCTCGTCGGCGAAGATCAGCTCGGGCCGGGAGGCCAGCGCCCGCGCGCACGCCACCCGCTGCTGCTGGCCGCCGGAGAGCTGGGAGGGCCGGTGGTCGAGCCGGTCGCGCAGGCCGAGCGTGTCGACCACCCGGTCCAGCCACCCGGGGTCGGGTTTGCGGCCCGCGATGTCCATCGGCAGCGTGATGTTCTCCAGGGCGTTCAGCGTGGGCAGCAGGTTGAAGGACTGGAACATGAAGCCGATCCGGTCGCGGCGCAGCCGCGTCAGCTCCCGCTCGCCCAGCCCCGTGATCTCCTCGTCGCCCAGCCAGATCCGCCCGGACGTCACCGTGTCGAGCCCGGCGAGGCAGTGCATCAGCGTGGACTTCCCGGACCCGGACGGGCCCATGACCGCGGTGAAGCGGGCCCGGTGGATCTCCACGTCCACCGCGTCCAGCGCCACGACGGCCGTCTCGCCGCTGCCGTACGTCTTCGTCAGCCCGCCGGCGCGGGCCGCGACCCCGGCGGGCCGTTCCGCTTCGCGTCTGTCGAGTGCCGCCGGTGTGGACAATGCCGTTCCCCCATCGGGCTGTGAGCCGGGCGCCGGTTGCGCGTTCCTGTCTCCCCGCCGTAAACCGTGGGTGCCCGGCGGGGACGTGCTGCGAGGCTGCGTGATCGATCGGATCCGCGCCGCCTGCCAGCGAGACTAGGCGGCCGTGGAATCCCGCGCATCCCTCCCGGGTGGCACCTGTGGATAACCCACTACTCCCGCGGGAGGACCGGCGTCTCCTGTGTCCGGCGCAGTCGCCGTCAGCCGCGAAGCGCAGTGCCCAGGACGTGGTACGAGGCCGGGGTCGGCGGCCCCTTCTCCGGCATCCGCACCCGCCGGTACGGGCCCAGCGTGAACCCGGCGGCGGTCAGCTCGCCGAGCACGTCGCGACCGGAGTGGCAGCCGCCGAGCAGCAGCGGCCACACCGTGCGGTCCGCCGCCCGCTGCACCGCCCGCATCACCCGCCCGCCGGCCTGCCCGTGCTCGTAGAACCGCAGCTCGCCGCCGGGACGCAGCACCCGGCGCAGCTCGCCGAGCGACCGCGGCACGTCCGCGACCGAGCAGAGCACCAGCGAGGCGACGGCGGCGTCGCACGACCCGCTCCCGACCGGCAGCTCCTCCGCCGTCCCCGGCAGTACGTCCACCCGTACGGCCGCCCGCAGCGCCGCCTCCGCGGCGAGTTGCCGCAGGTGCCGCTCCGGCTCGATCGCGACTACCTCGGAGACGGCGGGCGGGTAGTGCGCGAAGTTCAGCCCGTTGCCCGCGCCGATCTCCACGACCCGGCCGGACAGGCCGGTCAGCAGCTCCTTGCGCAGCTCGGCGACCCCGCCGTGCTCGTCGGCGGCGACGCTGAGGCGGGCGTAGAAGCGCGCGAAGTACGGGTGGTACACGGCGTCCTGCGCCGCGCGCGTCGGTGAGGGCATGGGGGCCTCCAGGCGTGCGGGGTCAGTGCGATTGTCCCCTCCCGGACCCGCCCGGGGCCTCCCGGGCGCGGAAGCCGTCCGCGTCCCAGTGCCCGCCGAGCGCCGGCGCCAGCCACCCCGGGGCGGCGGCGCAGAAGGTCTCCGGGCCGTACCCGCCGGCGCCCTCCGGCACCGCGCCCAGCAGCGGCACCCGCGCCGTGGCCGGCAGGTCCGCCAGGTTGCACCGGGCCGCCAGGTCCGGCGCCGCCGGCCAACTGCCCACCACCGCGCCCGGGCACGCCAGGCCGCGGCGGCGCAGCGCCTCCGTGGTCAGCTCGGTGGCGTTCAGCGTGCCGAGCCCGGCGGCGGCCACGACCAGCACCGGCGCCGCCACCAGCCGCGCCACCTCCGCCAGTGTGCCGCCCGCGTCGTCCAGCCGCACCAGCAGCCCGCCCGCGCCCTCCACCAGCACCAGGTCGTGGTCGTGCCCCAGCTTCTCCACCATCCCCGCCGCGTCCGCCGCCCTCAGCGGCGGCAGCCCCGCGCGCCGGGCGGCCGTCGCCGGGGCCAGCGGCTCGGGGAAGCGGGCCAGCTCCACCGCCCGTATGCCCGGGACGAGGCGCGCCGCCTCGTCGGCGTCCCCGGGCTCGCCTTCCGCCACGCCGGTCTGGGCCGGCTTGAGCACGGCCACCGAGCGGCCCCGCGCCAGCGCCGCGGCGGCCACCGCGGCGGTGACGACCGTCTTGCCCACACCGGTCGAGGTGCCGGTGACCACGAGCACGCTGCCCATCGCGTCGCCCCCCGCCCGTCAGCCGGCCGCCGCCGCGGCGCGCACGGCGGCGCAGATCCGGGCGAGGTCGGCGTCCCCTGTCACGTACGGCGGCATGGTGTAGATCAGGTCCCGGAACGGGCGCAGCCACACCCCGGCCCCGACCGCGGCCCGGGTGACCGCGGCCATGTCCACGTCGTGGTCCAGTTGTACGACGCCGATGGCGCCCAGCACCCGTACGTCCCGCACCCCCGGCAGCTCCGCCGCCCCGGCCAGCCCCTCCCGCAGCCCGCTCTCGATGCGCTTGACGTCCTGCCGCCAGCCGTCGTCGGCCAGCAGGTCGAGCGAGGCCAGGGCGACGGCCGAGGCGAGCGGGTTGCCCATGAACGTCGGCCCGTGGGCGAGCACCGGAACCTCGCCCCGCGAGATGCCCTCGGCGACCTCCGGTGTGCACAATGTCGCGGCCATCGACAGATAGCCGCCGGTCAGCGCCTTGCCGACGCACATCACATCCGGGGTGACGCCCGCGTGGTCCGCGGCGAAGAACGCGCCGGTGCGGCCGAAGCCGGTAGCGATCTCGTCGAACACCAGCAGCACGCCGTGTGCGTCGCACGCCTCGCGCAGCACCCGCAGATAGCCCGGCGCGGTGAAGCGCATCCCGCCCGCGCCCTGCACGACCGGCTCCACGATCACCGCGGCCAAGTCGTCCGCGTGCCGCGCCACGAGGTCGCGCAGCTCGCGCTCGTACGCCCCGTCCACCGGCGCGTCGAAGCCCGCGGGCGGCACGCCGGCGAACAACTGCCGCGGCAGCACGCCGGACCACAGCTCGTGCATGCCGCCCTCCGGGTCGCAGACCGACATCGGCTGCCAGGTGTCACCGTGGTAGCCGCCGCGCCAGGTCATCAGCCTGCGCTTGCCCGGCAGGCCGCGCGAACGCCAGTACTGCAGGCACATCTTGACCGCGACCTCGACCGACACCGAGCCCGAGTCGCTGAGGAACACGTGCTCCAGCGGCTCCGGCGTGACCTCCACCAGCCGCGCCGCGAGCCGCACCGCCGGCTCGTGGGTGAGCCCGCCGAACATCACGTGGCTCATCCGCTCCAACTGCCCGCGGGCGGCGGCGTCGAGCGCCGGGTGGCGGTAGCCGTGGATCGCGGACCACCACGACGACATCCCGTCGACCAGCTCGTCCACGCCCCACGCCGGCTGTGCAAGCCGCAGGCGTACGCCCTCGGCGGAGTCGACGACCAGCGGCTCCTGCCGGCCCGGCATGGGCCCGTAGGGATGCCAGACATGCTCGCGGTCCAGGTCGAGCAGCCGCCGCGGCGGCAACGGCTCAGGCATTGGGCGGCAGTTCCGTACCGGCGCCGCGGCGGCGTACGGCCACGAGGTCCGTACGCGCCTCCCGCGGCTGCTCGTCCGCGGCCGTGGACGAGCAGCCGGCGGGTCCGGCGCCCGGAGCCGGCCCGTCCGCCGCCCGGTGCGGCGGCAGCGTCGTCCTCCCCGCCTCCTCCACCTCGAACCCGGCGTCCGCGATCATCTCCAGGTCCGCCTTGCCCGCCTGCCCCTCGCTGGTCAGGTAGTCGCCCAGGAACACCGAGTTGGCCAGGTGCAGCGCCAGCGGCTGGAGCGTCCGCAGATGGATCTCCCGGCCGGCCGCGAGCCGCACCTCCACGTCAGGACAGACGAATCGCACCATGGCGAGGATCTTCAGACAGCGCTGCGGCGTGAGATCCCACTCCCCGGCCAGCGGCGTGCCCTCGAACGGGATGAGGAAGTTCACCGGCACCGAGTCCGGGTCCAGCGCGCGCAGCGCGAAGACCACGTCCACCAGGTCCTCGTCGCTCTCGCCCATGCCCGCGATCAGCCCGGAGCAGGCCGACATCCCGGCCGCCTGCGCCTGCTGCACGGTCTGCACCCGGTCCTCGTAGCCGTGCGTGGAGCAGATGTCCGCGTATGTCGCCTCGGAGGTGTTGAGGTTGTGGTTGTACGCGTCCGCCCCCGCCGCCTTCAGCCGCTCCGCCTGGCCGTCGGAGAGCAGCCCGAGGCAGGCGCACACCTCCACGCCGCCGTTCTGCTCCTTGATGGCGGCGATGGTCTCCGAGACCCGGTCGACGTCCCGGTCCGTGGGCCCGCGCCCGCTGGCGACCAGGCAGACGCGCTTGGCGCCGCCCGCCACCCCGGCCGCCGCGGCCTCGGCCGCCTGGTCGGCCTTCAGCCACGTGTACTTGAGGATCCCCGCCTCGGAACCCAGCCGCTGCGAGCAGTACGAGCAGTCCTCGGGGCAGAGCCCCGACTTGAGGTTGACCAGGTAGTTGAGCTTCACCCGGCGGCCGAAGAACTCCCGGCGCACCTTCCCGGCCGCGGCGACGACGTCGAGCACGTCCTCGTCCGGGGTGCGCAGCACGGCCAGCGCCTCGTCCCGGGTGGGCGCCTCGCGCCGCAGCCCCTTGTCCACCAGCGTCGAAAGCAGGTCCATGGCGCCGATCCTCGCCCACCGCACCGGCCCGGGCCAATGGGGCACCGCACAACGGCCGCCCCCGTCTTCTGTGCTCATCGCCACACCACCGCGCGCCCCCGCGCGCACTACGGTGCAGAAACAGCCCGCCGAGCCGAGGAACCGCATGCCCCGTCACGCCTTCGACTGGATCGACGCGCAGGCCGAGGAGCGGCGGCGCGCCGGCCTCGTACGCGCCCTGCGCCCCCGCGCGCACGACGCCCGACTGCTCGACCTGTGCGGCAACGACTACCTCGGCCTCGCCCGCCACCCCGAGGTCACCGCCGCCGCGGCCGCCGCGGCCCGCCGCTGGGGCGCGGGCGCCACCGGATCCCGGCTCGTCAGCGGCACCACCGCGCTGCACGCGGAGCTGGAGGCCGAACTCGCCGCCTTCTGCGGCTTCGAGGCCGCGCTCGTCTTCTCCTCGGGGTACGCGGCAAACCTCGCCGCCGTCACCGCTTTGAGCGACCGCGGCACCCTTGTGGTCTCGGACGCGGGCAACCACGCCTCGCTCATCGACGGCTGCCGGCTCTCCCGGGCCGACGTCGCCGTCGTCCCGCACGCCGACGCCGACGCGGTCGCCAAGGCCCTCGACGGCTTCGCCGGGCGCGCGCTGGCGGTCTCCGACGGGGTCTTCTCCGTCGACGGCGACGCCGCCGACCTGCCGGCGCTGGCGGCCGTCTGCCGCTCGTACGGTGCCGGGCTGCTGGTGGACGACGCCCACGGACTCGGCGTCCTCGGGCCCGGCGGGCGCGGCGCCCTGCACGCGGCGGGGCTGGCGGGCGCGGCCGACGTCGTCGCCACCGTCACGCTGTCCAAGGCGCTGGGCAGCCAGGGCGGCGCGGTGCTGGGTCCCGCGCGGGTGATCGAGCACCTGGTCAACACCGCCCGCACCTTCATCTTCGACACCGGCCTCGCCCCCGCCGCCGCGGGCGCCGCCCTCGCCGCGCTGCGGCTGCTGCGCCGCGAGCCGGAGCGGGCGGCGGCGGTCCGGCGGGTGGCGGCGGCGCTGCACGGCGGGCTGACGGCCGCCGGGCTGACGGCCGTACGCCCCGACGCGGCGGTGGTGTCGGTACGGGCCCCGGCGCCCGAGGCGGCCGTGGCGTGGGCGGCGGCGTGCCGCGAGGCGGGGGTGGCGGTCGGCTGCTTCCGCCCCCCGTCGGTGCCCGACGGCATCTCGCGGCTGCGCCTGACCGCCCGTGCGGACCTCGCGGAGGATCAGGTCGCTACCGCGATCGGGACGGTCGTACGCACCGCGCCCGCGCCCGCGGCCCCGGAGCGCACGGCGCCCGCGGTCTAGGTGTTCTGTCCGGGGAGGTTGTGGACGGGTGGGCGAGGTCTCGGCTGTGGGATCTTGAAGAGGTGAGGGCCTTCCTGTTCGGTGTGGATTGCGACATCTACACCAACAGAAAGACCCTCATGCCACACCGTAATGCACCCCTGACCGAGACTGGCCGGCTGCGTCTGGCCCGCTGCGTGGTCGAGGACGGCTGGCCCCTGCGCCGTGCTGCCGAGCGCTTCCAGGTATCGCCGACCACCGCACAGCGGTGGGCCGACCGCTACCGCGCGTGTGGTGAGGCGGGCATGGCCGACCGCTCCAGCCGCCCCCGCCGCTGCCCGCGCCGGACCCCGACCCGCACCGAGCGCCGGATCATCAAGGTCCGCGTCCTGCGCCGCTGGGGACCAGCCCGCATCGCCCACCTGCTCGGTCTGATCCCCTCGACCGTGCACCGCGTACTGACCCGCTACCGCCTGGCCCGCCTGACCCACCTGGACCGGGCCACCGGCCGCGTCATCCGCCGCTACGAACGCGACCGCCCCGGCGAACTGGTGCACGTCGACATCAAGAAGCTCGGCAACATCCCCGACGGCGGCGGCCACAAGGTCCTGGGCCGGCAAGCCGGCCGCAAGACCCGCAAGAACGCCGGCTACAGCTACCTCCACACCGCCGTCGACGACCACTCCCGCCTCGCCTACAGCGAAATCCACACCGACGAGAAGAAGGAGACCGCCACCGCCTTCTGGACCCGCGCCCACGCCTTCTTCACCGACTGCGGCATCACCGTCGAGCGCGTACTGACCGACAACGGCGCCTGCTACAAGTCGCACACCTGGCGCGATGCACTCGCCGACGCAGGGATCACTCACAAGCGAACCCGGCCCTACCGGCCACAGACCAACGGCAAGGTCGAACGCCTCAACCGCACCCTGCTCGACGAGTGGGCCTACGCAAAGCCCTACCGATCAGAACAGGAACGACGCGACGCCTTCCCCACATGGCTGCACACCTACAATCACCACCGCGGACACACCGCCCTGAAGGGCCAACCACCCGCCACCCGCGTCCCCAACCTCTCCGGGCAATACACCTAGGCGTACGCGACCCGAGCGCCCCCGGCGAACTCGCCGTCCTTGACCGCCGCGACGAACGCCCGCCACGCCTCGGCCCGGAACAGCAGCGCCGGCCCTTCCACATGGGTGGAGTCCCGCACGGCGAGCAGCCCGGCGGATTCCGGCCCCACGGGATAGGCGGTCTCGACGCAGTTGTTCGCCCCCGTACTGTGCGAACTGCGCCGCCAGCGGAGGTCGTCGAGTGCCGTACTGGAGGAGACGTACCGAGGCATTGAGGTCATGGTGCCTCCTTTGCGCCCGCGCCGAGCGCGGCTATGAACGACAGGGACTCCTCGTGCGAAAGGGCGCATGCCTGCAGCGAAGCAAAGGCGGTCTCATACGCCCGTAAGTCTTCTTTCCTTTCGAGGTGAAGGCTACTCATCAAATGGTCGACAACGACCACGTCGAGATCAGAACTGCGCGAATAAGAGAAGATAACGAAAGGTCCGGTGAGGCCCACGTGTTCGCCGGCGGCAAAGGGCAGAATCTGGACGCGTACGTGCGGAAGCGCCCCCATCCGCCCCAAGTGCCGCAACTGCTCCGCCATCACCCCGGGACCGCCCACGTGCCGCCGCAGCACCGCCTCGTCGAGCACCGCGTGCAGGTGCGGCGGGCGCGCCCCGCGCAGCACCGCCTGCCGGGCTATCCGCACCTCCACCAGCGACTCCACCTCCCGCGGCGCCGCGCCCGCGACGGCCGCGCGGGTCACCGCCAGCGCGTACCGCCGCGTCTGGAGCAGCCCCGGGACCACCGACGTCTCCAGCGTGCGCACCGTGGCCGCCTCCGCCTCCAGGCTGATGAAGTCCCGGTACGCGGCCGGCAGCAGCTCCCGGTACTCGCTCCACCAGCGGTCTTCGCGACCCTCGCGCGGCGCCGTGGCCAGCGTCTCCAGCAGTGTGCGCAGCTCCGGCTCGGTGACGCCGTAGGCGTCGAGCAGCCGGGCGACGTCCGCGGCCTTGGCCGCCGACGTGCCCGTCTCTATCCGGCTGATCTTCGACTGGTGCCAGCCGACCAGCGCCGCCGCCTTCCCGCTGGTCAGCCCGGCTCTGCCGCGCAGCCTGCGCAGCTCCGCGCCCAGCTTGGCGCGGCGTACCGCCGGCTCATTGCGCATGACGCCCCTCCCGGCCGCTCGGCCGAACGCGTGACAACTGGCCAGTCTGCCGCCCAAATACAGTCTCTCGCCGCAGAGTTCACCGCTTCGAGCGACAGATATATGCATAACTTGGTGGAGGGGTCGCGCGCCGGGCACGATCGATGGCACCGTGGCGCGAACAACAACCTGAAGCGGTCCTCGACTTCGCCAGGCACGCGTCGGAGTCCGGCACACGCGTGCGAAAGGGACGGCGTCGCAATGGCAGACCAGCAGGATGCATCCGTCACGCTGCCGAGTGAGGCTGCTTCTGTCACGCAGGCGCGTAAATATGTCACTGACATTCTCGGGAAATGGGGCCTCCCGGAAGGCACGGACGCGACGGACACCGTCCGGCTCGTCGTCTCCGAACTGGCCACCAACGCCGTCCAGCACACCCGCGGGCAGTCCCCGACGTTCACCGTGCGGATGGTGCTCGTACGCGAGCAGTTGCGCGTCGGCGTCAGCGACAGCCACCCGCGCTGGCCGCGCCGGCTGCCGGCCGCCGTCCAGCAGGACAACGGGCGCGGCATGGTCATCATCCGGTGCCTCGTCGCGGAGTCCGGCGGCCGGGTGTCCGTGACGCCGACGGATGACGGCGGCAAGACGGTGTGGATCGCCCTGCCCTGGCGGCCCGCCTCTGTGGCCTGACGCACACCCCCGGGACCCCCTCCGCGGACCTCGCTGGTCCACCCTGGAGACATGACCGACCAGCCCATCAGCCACGAGGACGTCCACGCCGCCGCGCAGCGCATCGCGGGAGGGGTCCGCCCGGTCGCCGTCGCGCCCGCGGGCCCGGGGGTGGCACCGGACGCCGAGGTGTGGTTCGCGCTTGAGTTCCTCCAGCACACCGGCTCCTTCAAGGCGCGCGGCGCGCTGAACTTCACCTCCGCCCACGCCGCCGCCGGCACCATGCCCGACGCCGGCGTGCTCATCGCCTCCGGCGGCAACGCCGGCCTGGCCTGCGCCTGGGCCGCCGCCCGGCACGGTGTCCCCGCGCACGTCTTCCTGCCCGCCACCGCACCGGAGTTCAAGGTCGAGCGGCTACGCGGCCTGGGCGCCGACGTCCGGCTGACGGGCCGCACGTACGGCGAGGCGCTGGCCGCGTCGCGCGCGATGGCCGCGAAGACCGGCGCGCTCGTCTCGCACGCCTACGACCACCCGCTGATCTCCGCGGGTGCCGGGACGCTGCTGCCGGAGATCGCCGCGGCGGTGCCCGGCGGCGTCGACACCGTCGTCGTCGCGGTCGGCGGCGGCGGGCTGTACGCGGGCGTGGCGGCGGCCGCGGCGCAGCGGGGGATCGGCGTCGTCGCCGTCGAGCCGGAGAACTGCCGCGCGCTCCACGCGGCGCTCGCGGCCGGGGAGGTGGTGGACGTCCCGGTGGACTCGATCGCCGCGGACTCCCTGGGCGCCTCCCGGGTGTCGGGCGACGCGCTGGCCTGGGCGCAGCGTCCTGGCAGCACCTCGGTGCTCGTCGCCGACGCCGACATCGCGGCGGCCCGGCGGCGGCTGTGGGACGAGCACCGGCTCGTCGTCGAGCACGCCGCGGGTACGGCGCTCGCGGCGCTGACCACCGGTGCGTACAAGCCGCGCGCGGGGGAGCGGGTGGCCGTCGTGCTCTGCGGCGCGAACACCGACCCGGGCACGCTCTGACCCTCAGCCCCGCCCGCCGTCCTGCCTCGCCGCGCGCGCGGCGAGGCTCCTGCTCAGCCCCCACGGCAGCACCGCCCACAGGGCCGCGATGAACGCCAGCACCGCCGCGCCCGCCGCGACCCCGGCCGGGCGCCCCAGGACGACGTCCACCACGAGCAGGACGGCCCCGGACAGCGCGAGCGCCAGCACGCCGAGGCCCGCCGCCGCCAGCCGCGAGGAGACATCGACGATGCGGCGCTTCGCGTGCCGCCGGAACAGCCCCCGGTGCACGGCCGCGGGCGCGGTGAGCAGCACCGCCGCGGCCACGGAGAGCAGCAGGGTCGTCACGTACGTGCCGCGCTGCAGCGAGTCCAGCTCGGTGAAGCGCTGGGTGAAGGCGAGGGTCAGCAGGAAAGCGAAGAGGATCTGTACGCCCGTCTGCGTCACCCGCAGTTCCTGGAGCAGCTCCACGAAGTTGCGGTCGTCCCGCTCCAGCGCGGTCTCGTGGCGCACGTATGCCGCATCGGAAGCGGCATCCGCGGCAGGCGCCGTCGTGCCGTGCTCGTCCTCGTTCCGGTCTCGGTCCATGCCCTTCCCGGTTGCCCGCTCCGCCCGTCCTACTCCTCGTCTACCACCAGCAGCGCCTCCGCGCCCACCGGCCGGAACCCGGCGGCAAGGAATGCCCGCACGCTCGCCGCGTTGCCCGGCGCCACCTGCGCCCACAGCGGCTCGCCCGGCGGTACCAGGTGCCGGGCCGCCACCGCCAGCCGCCGCCCCAGCCCGCGCCCCTGGGCGCCCGGCTCGACCTCCACGGCGGCCTCCCAGCGCCCGGCGACGCCACGGCCCAGCAGCACGGTGGCACCGGGGACGGTCCAGGCGCGGACGCCGTCGCGGTGGCACAGGGCGCGGCGGATCCGGGGGTGGGTGCCGTCGGCGTCGGGCGCGAGCGGCAGCGGCGGCGGGCCCGGCAGGGGATCGGCGACCAGCAGGGCGTCGATGTTGTTCACGGTGCGGCCCAGGCGGGCGGTGAGGGCGCCGAGGAACGGCGGGTTGAGCGGCGCGGACAGGTCGTCTGCGGGCAGCAGGCCGCGTATCCACGCCGGGTCGGCGTCGGCGAAGACGACGTGGCTGCCGGTGAGCGCGAGGACGCCCGCGTCCCGGGGCGACGGCTGCGGGAGCACGGTGACCGCTCCGTCCGGCGGCGGGAAGTCGCCGCGGGCGGCCGCGGCCAGCAGCGCGGCGAGCCGGCCGCCGCCGGGCCCGCCGGCTCCGTACCCGGGCGTCGTCAGGGGCACGGGATCAACGGGCTGCGGACACATGACGGCTGGCTCCTCGAAGCGCGGCGGGCGGAACGCGGCCAACCTATCCGGCCGTACGCCACCCGCCCCCGCCCGCCCGTCACGGCGCCCCGTCGGGCTCCTGCGGCCCCGGGGGCACCGCCACCAGCCGGGTGCGCCGCTCCCCGTCGAGCACCCGCAGCGCACGCGCCATGGTCGCCGCGTGGATCTGCGTCTCGCGCCGCTCGTGCATCAGCGCCAGCGCGTCCCGCAGCCCGACCGCGGTGCGCACCAGCGCCTGCGCGGCGCGCAGGCCCGCGTACGTGTCCGTGCCGCGCGCCGGGTTGATCCGGCCCAACTGGTCGACGGCGTCCAGATAGCGGTCGATCACCTCCGACTCCGCACGCGTGAGCGCGGGCAGCGGCGGCAGTTCTGGCGGCAGCACGGTCCGTCACCTCCCGTAGTGCGCGGAGCTCGTGCCCTTGCGGCTCTCGGTCATCCGGTCGGCCAGCCCGTATGCGATGGCCTGCTCGGCGTCGAGGATCTTGTCGCGCTCGATGTCCTCGCGGATCTGCTCGATCGGCGTGCTGGAGTGCCGGGCGAGCAGTTCCTCCAGCAGGGCGCGGTGCCGCAGCAGCTCCCGCGCGTAGATCTCCAGGTCGCTCGCCTGTCCCTGCACCGGCTCGGCGAACGACGGCTGGTGGATGAGCACGCGCGCGCCGGGCAGCACGTACCGCTTGCCGGGGGTGCCGGCGGCCAGCAGCACGGCGGCGGCGGAGGCGGCCTGCCCGAGGCAGACGGTCTCGATGTCGCTGGTGACGAACTGCATCGTGTCGTAGATCGCGGTCATCGCCGTGAACGAGCCGCCCGGGGAGTTGATGTACAGCGAGATGTCCTGGTCGGGGGAGGCGTGCTCCAGATGCATGAGCTGGGCCATCACGTCGTTCGCCGACGTGTCGTCGACCTGTGTGCCGAGGAAGACGATCCGCTCCTCCAGCAGCTTCGAGTACGGATCCTGCGTGCGCACCCCGCTGCTCGTCCGCTCGGTGAACTCCGGCAGCACGTAGCGCGCCGTGGGGCTGTCCATGGCCGTCGGCACCTCTCCCTCTCTCGGTTTCATGATCCTCGGTGCAAAATGTACAGGACGTACATCCGGTTATGCTGGGAGCATGGCGTACGAAATTCCGGTGACGCAAGCCCGCGCAGAATTGGCCGACTTGATCAACCGCGTGGTCTACGGCGGCGAGCGGGTCGTGGTCACGCGACACGGCAAGCCCCTCGTGGCCCTCGTCTCCGCCGCCGACCTGGAAAAACTCGACGAGTTGGAGAACCCGCCCGCCGAGGAGCAGATCATCACCACCGTCTCCGGCGTCCACACCGCCCGCCCCGCCGGATCTGCCACGGGCGAACGCCGCTTCGGCATCGCCGCCGAACACCGTGCCCCCGACACCCGTGCGAGCGGCGAGGGCCCCGCCTGACCGCAGGAGCGCGGGACGCCGGTCGACGGTGCGCGGCCGTGACGCAGCCGGCCGCCCACGCAACCGACCTGGCGGGGGGATCGAACGCGTCAACCCTGCTTCGAGGCCGGCATGGGCTCCCCGGCCGGGGACGGGGCGAGGCGGCGGGTGGCCGCGGCGACCGCGAAGGCCGCAACGGCGATGCCCAGCGCGGTGAGGAACGCGGCCTGGACCGAGAAGCGGTCGATCGCAGCGCCGCCCGCGAACGAGCCGAAGGCGATGCCGGTGTTGATCGCGGAGGCCGGCAGCGACTGCGCGAGACCGCCGCCGGGTCCTGCCAGGCTGACGACGCGGTACTGCAGTGCAGGTGCCATGCCGAAGACGCAGAGACCCCAGGCCAGCATCGTCACGGCCACGACGACCGGGTTCGCGCCGAGGACGCAGAGGGTGAGCAGGGCGAGGGCACAGCCCGCCGTTCCCGCCACCAGCGTTCCCGCGGCGTTCCGGTCGGCGAACCGGCCGCCGCCGAAGGAGCCGATGGCCGTGGCGGCGCCGTACGCCAGCAGGAACACCCCCGCCGCCGCGCCGGAGACGCCGGTGGTCTCCGCGAGGAACGGCACGATGTAGGTCAGTGCGGCGTAGGTGGACGCGAACACCAGGAAGCACAGCCCCAGCACGGCGAGGACCCGCGGCGCGAACGCGTGCCGGGCCTGGTCGGCCGCGCTCCCCTCCGCCGCCGGCACGGACGGGACCAGCGCCATGGCCGCGGCCAGGGCGGCGCCGGCGAGCACGATCACGGCCACGAACGTGCCGCGCCAACCGAGCAGGTTGCCCACCACCGTGCCCAGCGGCACGCCGAGAGCGGCCGACACGGACACACCGGAGATGACCACCGCGATCGCGCGTCCCGCCCGCTCCGGCGGGACGCTCGCGAGCGCCACCGCGAACGCGGTGGCGTCGTAGAGACCGGCCGCCGCACCGGTCAGGGCCCGGCACGCGAGCAGCAGGCCGAAGCTGGTCGTGGTCACCGCGACCACGGTGCCCAGGATGAACAGGACGAGGGCGCCGACGAGGACGGCGCGCTTGTCCAGCCGCATCGTCAGCGCGGTCAGGAGCGGCCCGCCGAAGGCCAGGCCGAGCGCGTACGTCGTGACCAGCGCCCCGGCCGAGGAGACCGCGACGTCGAGGTCGCGCGCCATGACGTCGAGCACGCCGACCACCAGCAGCTCCGCATCGCCCATGACGAACATGCCGAGGAACAGCGTGCCGAGTACGTGGTTCGCCCGCCGCGTGCCGCGGGCGCCTGCCTGGGTGCGCACGAGTCCTCCTTCGGGCGTGGCGGCACCGGGTGTGCCGCCGGGCGCCCGTGGTCGGCGGCGTATCCGGGAACCGGACACGGCTGCCTGGTAGGAATCGGTGGGAGGCGGCGTGTCCGGTTCGGCGCGGTGGCTTCGACCAGGGGGCGAGCGGCGGGACG
Organism: Streptomyces sp. CMB-StM0423; assembly: GCF_002847285.1. Taxonomy (NCBI): domain Bacteria; kingdom Bacillati; phylum Actinomycetota; class Actinomycetes; order Kitasatosporales; family Streptomycetaceae; genus Streptomyces; species Streptomyces sp. CMB-StM0423. Next base: position 7,756,825 of record NZ_CP025407.1, read on the forward strand.
AGGGGTTCCGCCCGACGACGAGGAGCGCACCGTGAAGTACCTGCTGATGATCTACGCCTCGACCGAGGAGTGGGAGGCGCTGAGCGAGAGCGAGCACGCGCGGATGGGCGCGGACTACGAGCAGTTGCTGGCGGACTGCACGGCGTCCGGCGAGTGGCTGGCCGGCGACCCGCTGGCGGGACCGCCGGCCGGCAGGTCGGTCCGGGTACGGGACGGGCAGACGCTCGCCACCGACGGTCCTTACCTCGAACTCAAGGAGCACATGGCCGGCTACTGGCTCGTCGACTGCGAATCCATGGACCGCGCCGTGGAGATCGCCGCCCGGTTCCCGGACGCCCGGCACTGGGGCGTCGAGGTCAGGCCGCTGCTCGGCCCCGGCGGCGCGGCCGACGAACTGTAGCCGTGGTGACCGACGCCCGGCTGGAGGCGCACCTGCGGGAGCTGCTCCCGCAGGTGCTGGGCGCGCTCACCCGGCGTACCGGTGACTTCGACCGGGCCGAGGACGCGGTCAGCGAGGCGATGCTGGCGGCCGCGCAGCAGTGGCGGGCCGAGGGCGTGCCGGCCGACCCCCGCGCCTGGCTGGTCACGGTCGCGAGCCGCCGGCTCACCGACATGTGGCGCTCGGAGTCCGCGCGCCGGCGCCGCGAGCTCCGGACCGCCGAGGCGGAGGCGCGGCTGACCGCTCCGGTGGAGTACGCCGCGGACGACACCGCCGACCTCCTCTTCCTGTGCTGCCATCCGGATCTGTCGCCGGTCTCCCAAGTGGCGCTGACCCTGCGGGCGGTCGGCGGGCTGACCACCGCCGAGATCGCGGCGGCGTTCCTGGTGCCGGCCGACACCATGACGCGGCGCATCTCCCGCGCCAAGCGGGCGGTCGCGGCGGCGGGTGGCGGGTTCGGGGTTCTCGACGCCGCCACCAGGTCCGCGCGGCTGCCGATCGTGCTGCGGGTGCTCTACCTGATCTTCAACGAGGGCTACTCGGCCGCCACCGGGGCGGAGCTGGCGCGGGTGGAGCTCTCCGGCGAGGCGATCAGGCTGACCCGCCAGCTCAGGGAGAGCCTGCCGGAGCAGTCCGAGCTGGCGGGCCTCCTCGCCCTGATGCTGCTCACCGACGCCCGCCGCCCGGCGCGGCTCGACGGCGACGGCAGGCTGGTGCCCCTGGAGGCGCAGGACCGCGGGCTGTGGCGGCGCGAACTCATCGACGAGGGCATCGCGATCCTCACCGAGGTCCTGCCGCGCCCGCCGGTCGGGCCGTACCGGCTCCAGGCGGCCATCGCCGCCGTCCACGACGAGGCGGAGCTCGCGCAGGACACCGACTGGCCGCAGATCCTCGGTCTCTACGACCTCCTGGAGCGGCTCGACCCCAGCCCGATGGCGCAGCTCGGCCGCGTGGTCGCCCTCGCCATGGTCGCGGGCCCCCGGGCCGGCCTGGCCGCCTGCGAGGAGCTGGCCGGGGAGTTGGGCGGTCACCACCGGTGGTTCGCCGTACGCGCCCACCTGCTGGAGGAGTCCGGCGAGGCATGGGCCGCCGTCCGCGCGTACCGCGAGGCGGCGCAGCGCACCGCGAGCCTGCCCGAGCACGACTACCTGACCCGCCGCGCCGACCGGCTCAGCGCGAAGCACGGCTGACGTGCCCCACCCGCGGCGTAGGTCCGCGGGCCTCGGCCCGGGGCCGGCGAAGATCATCCGGTTGCCCGATGCCGCCCGGGCGGCGCCCGGGAAACGATGCCGGAGGACCCGCCGGAAGGAGCGCCCCCATGTCGTACCCCGAAGACCTCGTCTACCCCGAGCCCCGCTACCACGGTGAGAGAGGCGAGGTGAACGCCACGTTCCGGCCGGCCGGCAACCCGCCGGACCTCACCTCGCCCGGTGGCTTCACCCGCTACCTCGCCACCGGGGAGTCGACCGGCGGTGAGTTCGGGCTGTACGACGTGCAGCTCGGCCCGCGCTCGCCCGGGGCGAAGACGCACTTCCACAAGGCCATGTCGGAGTCCTTCTACGTGGTCTCAGGCGAGCTGGAGCTGTACGACGGCGACAGGTGGGTGACGGGGCGCGGCGGGGACTTCCTGTACGTGCCCGTCGGCGGGCTGCACGCCTTCAGGAACGCCACCGACGACCCCGTCCGCGTGCTCATGCTCTTCTCCCCGGGCGCGCCGCGCGAGGAGTACTTCGAGCGGGTCGCGGAGATGTCGCGGCGCGGCGGCGAGGAGCTGAAGCAGTTCCGCATCCGGCACGACAGCTTCTTCGTGGAGGACTTCGAGGACGACGCGGAGTAACCGGCGGGTGCCCCGGCCCGGGCGCGGTCCATGGTGCGCAGGCACCAGGAGACGCCGCCGTCTGGTCCGGGCGCACCAGACGAGAACGGCCACGGCAGACGATGTCCCGCCCGGCGCCGGACGGGAGTGTGGGCAGGGCGCGGGATTCCCGCGTTCTCCCCCTTCCTACGGGTGTCTGGAGTGATCGAGAAGTGGCCACTTTTCTGTACCGGATCGGGCGGTGGGCCTTCCGGCGGCGCCGGCTCGTCGGCGGCACCTGGCTGGTCGCCCTGGTGCTGGCCGGGGTCGCCGCGGCCGCGGCGCCGGCCGGGGAGGAAGAGGACCTCTCCATGCCCGGCACCGAGTCGCAGAAAGCCTTCGACCTGCTCGACGAGCGCTTCCCCGAGAGCAACGCGCAGGGCGCCGAGGCCCGCCTGGTCTTCCGGGCGCCCGACGGGCAGCGGGTGACGGCGCAGGAGCACAAGGCGGCCGTCGCGGACGCGCTCGACTCGCTGGCGGGCGGCGGTCAGGTCGCGTCGGCCACCGACCCGTACGAGGCCGGTGACATCAGCGAGGACGGCACCATCGCCTACTCCACGATCACCTACACCGCGGACGCCGTGGACCTGACCGGGCCGACGAAAAGCGCCCTGGAGGACGCCGCGGACCAGGCCGGGGACGCCGGGCTGACCGTGGAGATCGGCGGTTCCGCGCTGGACGCGGAGGAGGAGCCGGGCGGGACGACGGAGATCATCGGCGTGGCGGTGGCCGCGGTGGTGCTGGTCCTCGCCCTCGGCTCGCTGGTCGCCGCCGGGCTGTCCCTGCTGACCGCGTTCGCGGGGGTGGCCATCGCCTTCGGGCTGGTCTCCGCGCTGGCCGTGCCGCTGGGCCTGACGTCCACCGTCGCCATCCTGGCGCTGATGCTGGGGCTGGCGGTCGGCATCGACTACGCGCTCTTCATCACCTCCCGGTTCCGCGACGAACTCGCCCGCGGCAGCGAGCCGGAGGAGGCCGCCGGCCGGGCGGTGGGCACGGCCGGATCGGCCGTGGTCTTCGCCGGCGCGACGGTCTTCATCGCCCTGGTCGGCCTCGGCGTCGTCGGCATCCCCGAACTCACCAAGATGGGCATGGGCGGCGCGGGTGCCGTGGCGCTCGCCGTCCTCGTCGCGCTCACCCTGGTGCCCGCGATGCTCGGCTTCGCCGGCCGGCGGGTGCTGTCCCGGGCCGCCCGCAAGGCCGCCCGGCGGGCCGGCGAGCGCCCGCACGCCGTGCCCGCCACCGTCGGCCGGCCCGGTCTCGGCGTCCGCTGGGCGCGCTTCGTCCTGCGGCGGCCGGTGGCCGTGCTGCTGGTCGCGGGGCTCGGCCTCGGCGCCGTCGCCGTACCGGCGCTGGGCCTCGAACTCGGGCTGCCGGGAGACGAGTCGAAGTCCGTCGAGACCACCCAGCGGCGCGCCTACGACCTGCTGTCGGAGGGCTTCGGGCCCGGCTTCAACGGCCCGTTGACCGTGGTCGTCGACACCTCGGAGGCCGCGGACACCGAGGCCGCCACCGAGCGGGTCGCCGAGACCGTACGGGACCTCGACGGCGTCGCCTCGGTCGGCGACCCGGTGCTCGACAAGGCCGGGGAGACAGCCCTCTTCACCGCCGTCCCGGAGACCGCGCCGAACAGCGGCGAGACCAAGGACCTGGTGAACTCGATCAGGGACGAGGCCGCCGGTGTCGAAGCCGACACGGGCGCGGAGGTCCTGGTTACCGGCACCACCGCGATGAACATCGACATCTCGGCAGCCATGTCGGACGCGCTGCTGCCGTATCTGACCGTGGTCATCGGCCTGGCGGTGCTGCTGCTGACGGTGGTCTTCCGCTCGGTCCTGGTCCCGCTCAAGGCCGCCCTCGGCTTCCTGCTGTCGGTCGGCGCCGCCTTCGGCGTCCTCGTCGCCGTCTTCCAGTGGGGCTGGGGGGCGGACCTGCTCGGCATCGAGCAGACCGGGCCCGTCATGTCGCTGATGCCGATCCTCATCATCGGCATCGTCTTCGGGCTCGCCATGGACTACGAGGTCTTCCTCCTCACCCGGATGCGGGAGACCTACGTCCACGGCGCCTCGCCCGGCGAAGCGATCGTGCACGGGTTCCGGCACAGCGGCCGGGTGGTGGCCGCCGCGGCGATCATCATGATCAGCGTGTTCGCCGGATTCGTCGGGATGAGCAGCCCGACCATCCAGACGATGGGCGTGGGCCTGGCCGCCGCCGTCGCCTTCGACGCCTTCGTGGTCCGGATGGCGATCGTGCCGGCGGTCCTGGCGCTGCTCGGCCACCGGGCCTGGTGGCTGCCTCGTATCCTGAACCGCGTGCTGCCGAACGTGGACATCGAGGGCGAGGCGCTGAGCAGGCGGGCCCCCGCCCCCGCGAGCGGGTCGGTGCCGCGGCTGCCCGCCGGCCGGTACTGACCGGCATGACGGACCCGGGTGGCGGCGGCCGGCGACCGCGCCGTACGCGGTGGCGGGAGGCGGCGGTCACGGCGACTGCGTTCACGCTCTGCCTGCTCGGCGGCGTGGTCCAGGTCGACGACACGCTGACCGCGCCGCCCGCAGCCGCCTACGTCATCGCCGTGGCGTCCTGTGCCGTGCTGCCCGTACGGCACAGGGCGCCGCTGGCCGCCCTGGCGGCCACGACGGCGGCCGGGCTGCTGGTGCCGCCGCTGGGCCTCCTGCTGAGCCCGCCGATCATGGCCCCCGCCGTGATCGCCGCCTACGCGTACGCGCTCCACGCCCGTACCGAACGGCGCGCCGCGGTCGTGGTGTCGCTCGCGTCCGCGGCGCTGCTGCTCGCCGCCACCCCCTGGTTCGAGGACCTGTCCTGGCAGGACGCGAGCCGGATGGGCTCGGTGGCGGCGTTCCCGATGGTGGCCGGCGTGCTCGGGCACTCGGCGCACAACCGGCGGGCCTATCTGGCGGCCGTGGAGGAGCGGGCCCGGCGGGCGGAGAAGAGCCGGGAGAGCGAGGCGCGCCGCCGGGTGGCCGAGGAGCGGCTGCGGATCGCCCGCGAGCTGCACGACCTCGTGGCCCACCAGATCACCCTGGCCAACGCGCAGGCCACGGTCGCGGCCCACCTCTTCGACTCCCGCCCCGAGCAGACCCGCAAGAGCCTGACCGAACTCGTCAGGACCACCGGCGACGCGCTCGACGACCTGCGCGCGACGGTCGGGCTGCTGCGCCAGTCCGGGGACGCGGCCGAGCCCGCGGAACCGGCGCCCGGGCTGTCCCGGCTGCCCACGCTCCTCGACTCCTTCGGCCGCGCGGGTCTGGAGGTGTCGCTGGAGCAGGAGGGCACGGCCAGGCCGCTGCCGCCGGGGGTGGACCTCACCGCGTACCGCATCGTCCAGGAGGCCCTGACCAACGTGACCAAGCACGCCGGCACCGGCCGCGCGCGGGTGCGCCTCGTCTGGAACCGCGACATCGTGACCCTCACCGTCGCCGACGACGGCCGCGGCGCCCGTACGGCGCCGGACGCCGCCGCGCCCGAGCGCCGGCCCGGCTACGGTCTGATCGGGATGCGCGAACGCGCCACCGCGGTCGGCGGACGCCTCACCGCGGGCAGCCGCCCCGAGGGCGGCTACCTCGTCTCCACGGAACTGCCCCTCCCCGCGGCCAGGGACACGGCGCGCGGAACGGGCGGCGACAAGACGGACGACAAGACGGACGACAAGACGGACGACAAGACGGACGACAAGACGGACGACCCGACAGACGCCGCAGAAGAGACGGGAGAGGCGCAGTGACGCTACGGGTGCTGCTCGCCGACGACCAGGCACTGCTGCGCGGTGCGTTCCGGATGCTCCTCGACACCGCCGACGACATCACCGTGGTCGGCGAGGCCGCCGACGGCAGGGAGGCGGTGCACCTCACCCGCGAACTGCGCCCGGACGTCGTGGTGATGGATATCCGCATGCCCGACGTCGACGGCCTCACCGCCACGTCGGAGATCGCCGCGGAACCGGAGCTGCGCGGCAGCCGCATCCTGATCCTCACCACGTACGAGACGGACGAGTACGTCGCGCAGGCGCTGCGCGCGGGGGCCGGCGGCTTCATCGGCAAAGGCATCGGGGCCGAGGAACTGGTGGACGCCGTCCGTACGATCGCGGCGGGCGACACCCTGCTGTCGCCCGCCGCGACCCGCTCGCTGGTCGCCCGCTTCCTCGCCACCCCGGACGACGCCCCGCGGCACCACCCGAAACGGCTTGCCGTACTCACCCCGCGCGAGCGCGAGATGGTGGCGCTGGTCGCCACCGGCCTGTCCAACCAGGAGATCGCCGAGCGGATGTTCCTCAGCCCCTTCACCGTCCGCGCCCATGTGCAGCGCGCGATGACGAAGCTTGAGGCCCGCGACCGGGCCCAGCTCGTCGTCATCGCGTACCGCACGGGCCTGGTGCGGGCCACGCCCGAGGGCGACGGCGACCGCCAGGTGTGAGCGTCACGGCCGCACGGCGAACTCCGGCAGCGTCAGCGCCGAGTGGGCGGTGCGCGGGGGCGCGGCGGGCATCGTGCTGAGGCCGCGCAGCGCGGCGTTGCGCCGCTCCAGGGCCCGGGCCGTGGTGGGGAAGAGCGCGGCGCCGCCGACGTCGACCAGCGCCTGGTTCGCGGCGACGAAGCCGCGCACCCCGCGCTCGTACGAGGCGAACGCCGACGCGTGATCGGGGTGCGCGGCCAGCGCGTGGGCGAGCATGTACGCGCCGGCCAGCGCCAGGCTGGTGCCCTGGCCGGTCAGGAACGAGGGTGCGTACGCGGCGTCGCCGACGAGCGCGACCCGGCCGCGGGACCAGCGCGGCATGCGGATCTGCCCGGCGGTGTCGAAGAACGGGTCGTCCGCGGCGCGCAGGGCCCCGACGATCGCCGGGACCTCCCAGCCCGCGCCCGCGAAGGCTTCGGCGACCAGCTCCCGTTGGGCGTCAGGGTGCCGGAGGCCGTCGAGCGGCGGGTGCGGCCGGTGGAAGGTGAGGAAGGCGTGCAGTTCTTCGTGGGCGCCGACCGCGTAGAGGGCGGCAGCCTTCCCCGGGGCGTTCCACATCACCACCTCGCGGGCGAGCCCGAAGGTGTTCGGCATGGTGAAGAGGGCGAACCAGTAGCCGAGATAGCGGTGGAACCGCTTCTCGGGGCCGAACAGTGCCTCCCGGGTGCGCGAGTGCATGCCGTCCGCGCCGATCACCAGGTCGTACGTCCGCCGCAGCCCGCTGCGGAACGTCACGTCGGCCCCGCCGCCGGACTGCTCCAGGTGCTCGACGGAGTCGCCGAAGCGGAACTCCACGTCGTCCCGGACGAGCGCGTACAGGCTCACGGCCAGATCGCCGCGGCGTACCTCCAGGTCCCTGGCCGCCGTATCGCCGGAGACGGCCCGCGCGCTGACCGCGGCCACCTCCCCGCCGTCCGCGCCGAAGAAGGTGAAGCGGCGCGAGTCGATGTGCGCGTCCCGCAGGTGCGGCAGGATACCCATCCGCCGGACCACCTCGATCGCCGTGCCGCGGATGTCGATGGGGTAGCCGCCGTCCCGCAGCGCGGCGGCCTTCTCCACCACCGTGACGGCGAATCCGGCCCGGTGCAGCCAGTACGCCAGCGCGGGTCCCGACACACTCGCCCCGGAGATCAGCACCGTGCGCTTCCCGGTGGTGCTCATACGTGGACTCCCTTCTTCGTGATACGGACAGCGAGCAGCGACAGCGCGGCGGCGATCCCGGCGACGGCGAATCCCGTGGTGAACGCCGACTCGGCCGGCAGGCCCGCCGGTCCGGCTCCGGCGTCGAGGACCGCGCCGGCGATCTGGGCGCCCAGCGCGACGCCGATCACCCGGGTCACCACGAGCAGGCCGGTGGCGATGCCGGTGTCCCGGGGGTCGACGGCCGCCGCGGTGTGGGCGACCAGCGCCGTGGTGCCGACGCCCGCGGCGAAGGCGGTCAGGACCTTCGCGAGGACGAGGTGCCACGCCGACGAGTGCAGCGCGGCGAGGGCGGTCATCGTCACCGCGGTGACGACGGCGCCCGCGAGGACCACGGTGCGCGGCCCGAACCGCCGCGCCGCGAGCCCGCCGACCGAGTCGCTCAGCGCCCCGGCGACGGCGCCGGGCAGCAGGTACCAGCCGATCGCGGTGGTGTCGGCCCCGAAGCCGTACCCGACGGCCGGCAGCGCGAACAACTGCGGCAGCAGGAAGACCACCATCCCGAGGCTGGTGGTGATGACGAACGTGAGCAGGCACGCCTGCCACATGACGGGCCTCGCCAGCATGCGCAGGTCGACCATCGGCGAGGCCGCCCGGCGCTCCACGGCGACCCAGCCGGTGGCGAGGGCGAGCACGAGCAGGGCGAGGGCGCCGATCGCGTACGGCGGCAGGCTGTGCCGCGCCACCGACACGAGCCCGACCATGAACGCGAGCAACGTGCCGCTCAGCAGCGCGACTCCGGGCCAGTCGATCCGTTCGTCCGAGGCGGCCGGCGGATCGTGCGGCAGCAGCCGGGCCACGGCCGGCGTCGTCGCGATGACCGCGAGCGTCGGCAGCAGGAACATCCACTGCCACGACAGGGCGTCCGCGACCGGCCCGGCGAGCATCGTGCCCGCGATGCCGCCGCCGGTGAAGAGCGCGATGACGAAGCCGATGGCGGCCTGCGACCGCGCCGCCGGGAGGTGGGTGCGTACGAGGATGAACGAGAGCGGCAGCGCGCCGACCATCACGCCCTGGCACACCTGCCCCAGCAGCAGCACCGGCAGGTTCGGCGCCAGCCCGGCCAGCAGCCCGCCGGCCGACACCAGGGCCATCAGCCCGAGCAGCACCCGCTTCCCGCCGTAGCGGTCGCCGAGCTTGCCCGCGACGGGGGTGACGACCGCGCCGGTGACGAGCAACGTGTTGGCCACCAGCGCCCCTTCGGAGGGGCTGACCCCCCACTCGCGTTGCAGCAGCGGGAGCGCGGGTTCCACCACCGACTGCAGGGTGCCGAGGGCCAGGGCCAGTAAGCCGAGGGCGCCGATCGGCAGCCACCCGGTACGGGCGGGGGAATCCGCCACCTGTGGATCACTCCAGACACCGTGGGGAAGGGAAGAAGCGCGGTTCGGGCGCGCTTTCCACACTTCCTTCCGGCGCCTCGCGGGGCATCGTCCGGCGTCACCGGTTTCCCCTGGTGCCCCCGGACCAGCCCGCTACGCGTCCTGGTCCCCACGCACCACGGCCCGGGTGCTCAGCCGGCGAACGACGCCTCGAACGCGGCCCTGTTGGCCGACCGCGGCTGCCGGTCCCAGACGGCGAACACCAGCCGCGGGAACCGCCCCGCGAAGCGCCCGCCGGGCGCCAGGTGCGTACGGAACGCCACTGCCACCTGCGCCGGGTCGTTGCGGAACACCCCGCAGCCCCACGCGCCCAGCACCAGCGCCGTCACCCCCGCGACGGCCGCCACCTCCAGCACCCGCTCCGCGCGCCCGGCCAGCGCGGCGGGGATCCGGTCCGTCTCCTCCGGCGTGCGCTGGGCGATAACGCCCGCGTTGGGGGCGGAAGAGGTGAGGAAGTCCACGGCGTACGGCTCGGGGAGGAGGGCGCCCGCGTCGTCGCGGAAGACCGGGACGGCGGGGGAGTGGATGACGCGGTGGGTGTAGAAGGGGCTGCGGTCGGTGCGGTGGGCGGCGTAGAACTCCGGGGCCCGCAGCAGCGCCGGATAGAGCGCGGAGGCCCGGCACAACTCCTCCTCCTGCGCCCGGGCGCCGTTGACGTAGCCGCCGCCGGGGTTGCGGGCGGAGGAGAAGTTGAGCACGCCGACGCGGTCGGCCCCGTCCCCGGCCAGCCGCCGGGCGGCGGCCAGCGAGGTCTCGGCGGTCACCTCGGCCGGCGTGTCCTGCGGCCCGTCCGCGGGGGCTCCTCCGGCGCCCGCGACCGGTCCGGGACCGTACATCCGCGTGCCGTCCGCCGCCTGGGCGGCCGCCTCGCCCAGCGGCACCCACCGGCCCGCGGTCTCGTACCCGCCGGCGGCGAGGATCCGCTCGTTGTCGCGCGCCACTTCGCGCAGCCGCGCGCTCACCGGGCACCGCCGCGGCCGGTCCGTACCGTGCCGGGGGCCGCCGGGACGGCGCGGTCCGCTGTCCTCGTCATGCCAGGACCGTACGCACCGGGGCGGGCCGCGACCACCGGGTTTCCACGGGCGCTCCCTCAGGCCGCGGCCGGCGGCTTCTTCTTCGCGGCCTCCTGCTCGGCCTTGACCTCCTGGGCGTAGCGGTCGACGTACTCCTGGTCCGACATGCTGAGGATCGCGTACATGATCTCGTCGGTGACGGCCCGCAGCACGGCCTTGTGGTCCTCCAGCCCCTCGTACCGGGAGAACTCCAGCGGCTCGCCGAAGCGGATGGTGACCCGGCCGAGGCTGGGGATCTTCTGCCCGGGCGGCTGGACTTCGCGGGTACCGAGCATCGCGCACGGGATGACCGGCACGCCCGCCCGCAGCGCCATTGCCGCGACCCCGACCCGGCCCTTGTACAGGCGGCCGTCGTGCGAGCGCGTGCCCTCCGGGTAGATGCCCAGCAACTCGCCCTTGGCCAGGACGCCCAGGCCCTCTTCGATGGCGGCCTGCGCCGCCTTGCGGCCCCGGCGGTCGACCGGGATCTGGCCGATGCCGTGGAAGAAGCCGGCGGTCAGCCGCCCCTTGAGGCCGGGGCCGTTGAAGTACTCGGCCTTGGCGAGGAACGTGATGCGCCGCTTCAGCATGACCGGCATGAGGAAGTGGTCGGCGAAAGACAGGTGGTTGCCCGCGACGATCGCCGCCCCCTCCTCCGGAATGTGCTCCAGGCCCTCGATCCGCGGCCGGAACAGCGGCCGCAGCAGCGGCCCGAAGAACAGGTACTTCAGCAGGTGGTAGAACACCGCGGCCTCGCCTTTCCCCCGGTCGGTCCTCGTGCGCTCGCAGAGTAGCCGCGCGCCGCCCGCCGGGGGGAGAGGAGCGGCCGAAGTCAGCGGATCGGGACGCCGGCCAGGGTCCGGGCGATCACCAGCCGCTGGATCTCGCTCGTGCCCTCGAAGATGGTGTAGATGGCGGCGTCGCGGTGCATGCGCTCCACCGGGTACTCGCGGGTGAAGCCGTTGCCGCCGAGGATCTGCATCGCCCGCGCGGTGACGTCCTTGGCCACCTCGCCCGCGTACAGCTTCGACATCGAGCCCTCCGCCGAGGTGAACCCCTTGCCCGCGCTGGCCATCCAGGACGCCCGCCAGACCAGCAGCCGGGCCGCGTCGATCTGGGTGCGCATGTCGGCGAGCTGGAAGGCGACGCCCTGGTTGTCGATGATCGGGCGGCCGAACTGGACCCGCGTCTTGGCGTACTCCAGCGCCGTCTCGTACGCCGCGCGCGCGATGCCCACCGCCTGCGCGCCCACCGCGGGGCGGGACGCCTCGAAGGTGGCCATCGCCGCGTTCTTGACCCGCTCGCCGCCGGACTTCGCCCGCTCGCGCGCCCTGGCCAGCCGCTCCTGGAGCTTCTCCCGGCCGCCGAGCAGGCAGGAGCCCGGCACGCGCACGTCTTCCAGCACCACCTCGGCGGTGTGCGAGGCGCGGATGCCGTGCTTCTTGAACTTCTGGCCCTGCGAAAGACCCGGGGTGCCCGGCGGGACGATGAACGAGGCGTGCCCCTTGGTGCCCAGCTCCGGGTCGACGACGGCGACGACGACGTGCACGGCGGCGATGCCGCCGTTGGTCGCCCAGGTCTTGGTGCCGTTGAGCACCCATTCGTCCTTGGCCTCGTCGTAGACGGCGCGGGTGCGCATCGCGGAGACGTCGGAGCCCGCGTCCGGCTCGGAGGAGCAGAAGGCGGCCAGCCGGACGTTGTCGACGTCGCCGTACATCTGCGGGATCCAGGTGCCGATCTGCTCCTCGGTGCCGTTGGCCAGCACGCCGACGGCGGCGAGGCCCGTACCGACGATCGACAGGGCGATGCCCGCGTCGCCCCAGAACAGCTCCTCCATGACCATCGGGATGCTCAGCCCGGTGGGGTCGAAGTACTGCTGGGCGTAGAAGTCCAGGGAGTACAGGCCGATCTTGGCCGCCTCCTGGATCACCGGCCAGGGGGTCTCCTCGCGCTCGTCCCACTCGGCGGCGGCGGGGCGGATGACGTCGGCGGCGAAGCCGTGCACCCACTCCTGGACGGACCTCTGGTCCTCGTTGAGCTCGAACGTGAACTCAGACATGGCGCCTCCGCAGCCTTCGCAATTCGTTACCGTCGGTAACGTAAGTCTGTTACCCGCGAGTAGACGATGTCAACTCCCGTACGCCCGCGGGGGCCATGCCGCGGGGGTGCTAGGTTGCGCAGGCATTCGGGCATCGACCAGCAGGGGAGCGGTCTCCATGGACAACCGGCGCGGCGAGAGGGAGCAGGCGACCGAGGACCGGCGCCGCGAACTGCTCGAAGCCGCGGACCGGGTGGTCCTGCGCGACGGCCCCGGCGCGTCGATGAACGCGATCGCCGCCGAGGCCGGCATCACCAAGCCCATCCTCTACCGCCACTTCGGCGACAAGGGCGGCCTCTACCGCGCGCTCGCAGTACGCCACACCGACGCCCTCCTCGCCGCCCTGCGCGCCGCGCTCGACGCCCCCACCGGCCGCCGCGAGCGGGTCGAGGCCACCCTGGACACGTACCTCTCGGCCATCGAGGCGCGCCCGCAGGTCTACCGGTTCCTCATGCACCCCGCCGACGGCGGCGTCGCGGAGATCCCGGAGCCGGCCGCGTCCCCCGAGTCAGGCGAGCGCGGCTTCGAGGTCGGCCGCCACTCCGCGCCGCTGCTCCGCCGGCTGGGCGAGGAGCTGGCCCAGGTCATAGCCGACCGCATCGACTTCGGCCCCGGCGGCGCGGTGATCGCCCGCGCCTGGGGCCACGGCATCGTCGGCATGATGCACGCCGCGGGCGACTGGTGGCTGCACGAACGGCCCTGCACCCGCGCGGAATTGGTGCAGAGCCTCGCCGATCTGCTCTGGGGCCGGCTCGCCGCCGCCGCGGACAAGGCCGGCGGACCCGGCCTCTAGGGGCCTCCGGGGCCGCTACGGGACCCGCCCGCGAGCGCCGCGACGTGCCGCGATTCGGGGCCGGGCGCGGATCTCGGTAGGCTGGCCGCTACCGCGCCGCGCCGCAGGCCGGGCAGCGGACGAAGGACACCGGAGCACCGCGGCGTACCACGCACGGGCACGCGAGGAGGAGCTACGACGATGGCAGGCAACACGGAACCGCTGTCGCCACGGTCCAAGCTGGCCGTCACGGCGGGCAAAGCGGCAGCAGCGGTGTCCCGCGCCGCGGGCAAGGGCAGTGGCTCCGTGATCGGCGGCAAGGTCGCGCTCAGGCTGGACCCCGACCTGCTCGGCCGGCTCGCCGGCCACCTCGACGTCGTCCTCGTCTCCGCCACCAACGGCAAGACGACCACCACCCGGCTGATCGCCGAGGCCCTGCGCGCCTCCGGTCCCGTCGTCTCCAACGCCCTCGGCGCCAACATGCCCGCCGGCATCACCTCGGCGCTCGCCGGCGGCTCCGACGCGCGCTACGGCGTCATCGAGGTCGACGAGAAGTACCTTTCCGGCGTCGCCCGCGACGTCACCCCCAAGGCCATCGCCCTGCTCAACCTCTCCCGCGACCAGCTCGACCGCGCCGCCGAGACCCGCATGCTCGCCGAGCGCTGGCGCGAGGGCCTCGCCGGCAACAAGGCCCTCGTCGTCGCCAACGCCGACGACCCGCTCGTGGTCTGGGCCGCCTCCTCCAGCCCGAACGTCGTCTGGGTCGCCGTCGGCCAGGAGTGGAAGGACGACGCCTGGTCCTGCCCCTCCTGCGGCGGCGTGCTCCAGCGCCCCGGCGAGGACTGGCTGTGCGCCGAGTGCGGCTTCCGCCGCCCCGTACCCAGTTGGGCGCTCTCCGGCGAGCACGTGCTGGACCCGCACGGCGCCGCCTGGCCGATCCGCCTCCAGCTCCCCGGCCGGGCCAACCGGGCCAACGCCACCACCGCCGCCGCCGTGGCCGCCGCCTTCGGCGTGCACCCGCAGACGGCGCTGGAGCGGATGTGGGAGGTCACCGCCGTCGCCGGGCGCTACGACACGGTGCAGTTCGGCGGCCGTGACCTGCGGCTGCTGCTGGCGAAGAACCCGGCCGGCTGGCTGGAGACCTTCTCCCTCATCGACCCCCCGCCCACCCCCGTGGTGCTCTCCGTCAACGCCCGCGGCGCCGACGGCACCGACACCTCCTGGCTGTGGGACGTCGACTACACCCGGCTCACCGGCCACCCGCTGTACGTCATCGGCGACCGCAAGCTCGACCTCGCCGTCCGGCTTGAGGTGGCGAACCAGAGCTTCCGCGTCTGCGAGCACGTCGACGAGGCCGTCGCCGCCGCGCCGCCCGGCCGGATCGAGGTCATCGCCAACTACACCGCGTTCCAGGACCTGCGCCGCCGTGTCGGCAACTGACCCGTACGAGACGCCAAGGAGCCACCGCATGAACGACACCAGCCTGCGCCTCGTCTGGGTCTACCCCGACCTGCTGTCCACCTACGGCGACCAGGGCAACGCCCTCGTCGTCGAGCGCCGCGCGCGGCAGCGCGGCTACGACGTCACGCGCGTCGACGTCCGCTCCGACCAGCCCGTGCCCGCCTCCGCCGACATCTACCTCATCGGCGGTGGCGAGGACCGCCCGCAGCGGCTCGCCGCCGAGCGGCTGCGCCGCGACGGCGGCCTCAACCGGGCCGCGGGCAACGGCGCGATCATCTTCTCCGTCTGCGCCGGCTACCAGATCCTCGGCCACGAGTTCATCAACGACCTCGACCGGCAGGAGCCGGGCCTCGGTCTGCTCGATGTCACCAGCGGCCGCGGCCAGGCCGGCCGCTGCGTCGGCGACGTGCTCGGCGACATCGACCCGCAGCTCGGCCTCCCCCAGCTCACCGGCTTCGAGAACCACCAGGGCGTCACCCACCTCGGCCCGACCGCCAAGCCGCTCGCCCGGGTCCGCTTCGGCCACGGCAACGGCACCGGCGACGGCACCGAGGGCGCGTGGAGCGGCAACGTCTTCGGCACGTACATGCACGGCCCCGTGCTCGCCCGCAACCCGCAGATCGCCGACCTGCTGATCCGGCTGGCGCTGGAGTCCCAGGGACTGCCGCCGGTCGACGACCGCTGGTACGAGGCCCTGCGCAACGAGCGCATCGCCGCCGCCAGCGCCTCCCGCTGACGCCGCCGCGGACCCAGGCCCACCCCGCCGGGGTACCCCGGCGAAGCGGCGGAACGGGCCGGGTCTAGCCTGAGTCAGGGCATCACCGGCACAAGGAGCAACACCGACATGGACCACGGCGGGCACGGCGGCCACCTGGACCTTCCGCCGTTCACCCTGGGGCGCGGGCTGGAGTGGACCGGCGAGCCGGTCTTCCTCATCGGCTCCCTCGTGGCCCTCGCCCTCTACGGGTACGGGGTCCTCCGGCTGCGCCGCCGCGGGGACGACTGGCCGATCGGGCGGACCGTGGCGTTCACCATCGGCGTGCTGACCATCGTTCTCGTCATGTGCACGGGCCTGAACGACTACGGCATGGCCATGTTCAGCGTGCACATGGTGCAGCACATGGTGATCAGCATGCTCTCGCCGATCCTGCTGCTCCTGGGCGCCCCCGTGACGCTGCTGCTGCGCGCGCTGCCGACCGGCCGAGCGCGCTCCGCGGTGGTCTCGGTGCTGCACAGCCGCTATCTGATGGTGATCACGCACCCCGTGTTCACGATCCCGCTGTTCATCGCGAGCCTGTACGCGCTGTACTTCACCCCGCTCTTCGACACGCTGATGGGGAGCAGAGCCGGGCACGTCGGGATGATGATCCACTTCCTGGCCGTGGGCCTGGTCTTCTTCTGGCCGATCATGGGCGTCGACCCCGGCCCGAACCGGCCCACGCACGTGATGCGGATGCTGACGCTGTTCGCGGGCATGCCGTTCCACGCCTTCTTCGGCATCGCGCTGATGATGGGCAGCGAGCCCATGGTGGACGTCTACAGCAACCCGCCCGCGTCCCTCGGCATCGACGCCCTCGACGACCAGCAGGCCGCCGGCGGCATCGCCTGGGCGTTCAGCGAGATCCCCTCGGTGCTCGTCCTCATCGCGCTGGTCTACCAGTGGTACAACTCCGAGCAGCGCCACGCCAAGCGCAGCGACCGCACCGCGGACCGCGACGGGGACCAGGAGCTGGCGGCGTACAACGCCTATCTGGCCTCGCTCCAGGCTCGCGAACAGTAGCCGCGCGGACACCCGCCGCTCTTCCGACTACCGCACCGGTGCCCGGCGAGGGACCATGGGGGCAAGGTTGCGTGCGGTCGCGCGGGGACGGCCGTCGGCTGACGGCTGGTGGAGGCGGCATGGACAAGCCCGGTTCTGCGAAGGCCATGGTCGTGAGTACCGTGGCCGGTCTCGTGGTCATCACGGCGTACACGGTGTCGGTGGGCAGCAGCGGATGGCTCTGGTTCGGCTGGGTCATCCTGGGGCTGGCCGCGCTCGGTGTGGTGCTGACCGGCGGCTCCTGGAGGTAGGCGGGTAGTCCCGCGGCCCGCGGTCAGCCGGTGAGCAGGGTGCCGCAGCGGGTGCAGCGGACCGGGGGTGCGGAGTCGGCGAGCCGCCCGCACTCGGGGCAGACGCGTTCCAGCCAGCACACCGACTCACCGCCCTCGGGTTCGGCCGCGCCGGTGGCGGCGGGACCGGCCTTCGTCGCGGGCTCCTGCTCGTCCTCGTCGCCCATCAGCGCCCTTCCGTTCGGTACGGGATCACCTGGCGGATCCCGCCTGCAGCCATTCACACCCTTCCCGTCGTAAGCGGCCGGAATTCGAGGCCAGTTCGACGTCAATTCGTTACGGTACCGTAATCTGAGAACTTGTCTGCGACTGCATGCAACGACTCAGGTTGCCGAACCCCGCCGCGCGACGGCGGGGTTCGGCTGTGGCCGGGTCCGCGGCGGCACGCAGAGCCCAGTGCGTCGGCGTGAGACAGGGGTGACGGATGGCGGCCGGCACAGCGACTCTGGAGCGACCCACCTCCCTGACGGTCCCGGCCGAGCGGCGGGCCCCGGCGAGACCGGTCGAGCGCAGAGTGGTGTGGTGGGCGGCCTGCCTGATCTGCGGCGGGCTGACGGGGCTGCTCCTCGCGGTCGTCGGCACGCTGCGCGGCGCCCGGCCGTCGCGGCGGCGGGTGCTGATCGTCGTGTGGGGCACGGTGGTGCAGGCAGTGCTCGCGTGCGCCTTCGCGGTGCTCGGGCTTGGCGGCCAGATGCGGCCGTGCGCGGCGGACGGGGAGGGCGGCGGGGTGTGGCAGACGGCACGTACGGTCCTCAACGCCCCCGTCTCCGGCGCGGCGTTGCTGTACGCGGCGGGGGAGGGCGGCGAGATGTACCACTGCGCGGCGAACGGCACCACCGCGGTCGTCCTCGACGACGGGTTCGCCCGCGCGGGCACGATGTACGGGACCGTCTTCCTCACCGACCAGCGGGCCGAGACGCAGTCGCCGCGGATGCGGAAGCTGTCGGAGCACGAGGCGCGCCACTCCGACCAGTGGGCGCTGGGGTCGCTGCTCGCGGGGCCGGCCGCGTTTCCCGCGCTGTACGCGGCGGACGAGGTGTTCTTCCCCGGCGCGTACAACCACTTCGAGCAGGCGGCGGGGCTGGAGGACGGGGGCTACGACCCGCCGCCGGACAGCCCGCCGGCCGCGGGGCGGCTCGCGGTCCTGTCGGTCGGGCTGCTCGTCGGCTACACGCTCGCGGTGAGCCCGGGCCGCCGCAGGCCGGCGCCCGTCATACGCCCCGGGCCGGTGCCGGCCGCCCTGCACGACCCCGGTGCAGCCCGCGGTCCCAAGGCCGCGAAGCCCGCCGCGCGGCGATGAGTGCCGGGAGCGTCTGCCGTTCGAAAGTTTCGGTTCCTGCGGGGCGCCGTCAGCGCTCGGGCGGCGGGGCCGTGCTGTTGCGGGTGACGAGGCTCGTCGCCAGCTCGACGCGGCGCGTCACCGGCTCGTGGCCGCGGCCGATGTCGAGCACCAGCCGGGCCGCCGCCTCGGCCATCTCCATCAGCGGCTGCCGCACGGTCGTCAGCGGCGGGCCGATCCAGCGGGCCACCGGCAGGTCGTCGAAGCCGACGACGCTGAGGTCGTCGGGGATGCGCAGGCCCAGCTCGCGGGCGGCCTCGTACAGGCCGAGGGCCTGGAGGTCGTTGCCGGTGAAGACCGCGGTGGGGCGGTCGCGCAGGGTGAGCAGTTCCCGCCCGGCGGCGTAGCCCGC
Source organism: Streptomyces sp. CMB-StM0423 (assembly GCF_002847285.1). Taxonomy (NCBI): domain Bacteria; kingdom Bacillati; phylum Actinomycetota; class Actinomycetes; order Kitasatosporales; family Streptomycetaceae; genus Streptomyces; species Streptomyces sp. CMB-StM0423. Next base: position 7,775,348 of record NZ_CP025407.1, read on the forward strand.
CTCGTGGTGGAAGTCGCCCTCCCGGATCAGCTCGGGGTCCACCGGCAGCCCGGCGACGCCCAGCGCCGCGCGGTAGCCGTCGATACGGGCCCGGCTGCACATCATCGTCGGCGGCCCGCCGACGACGCCGATCCTGCGGTGGCCCAGGCCCACCAGGTGGCGGGTGGCGGCCAGCCCGCCCTGCCAGTTGGTGGCCCCGATGGAGGGCACGTCCTCGGCGAGGTCGCCGGCCGGGTCCAGCACCGCGAACGGGATGCCGCGGCCGGTGAACTGCGCGCGCTGGTCGGCGGAGAGGTCCGACAGCACCAGGATGACGCCCGCGGGCCGGCGCGCGAGCACGTCCTCCACCCACGTCTGCCCCGGCGTCAGCCGCCCGGCGCTCTCCGAGAGCACCACGCCGAGCCGCTCCGCCCTGGCCACGTTCTCCACGCCCCTGATGACCTCCATCGCCCACGCGCTCTCCAGCTCGTGGAAGACCAGGTCGAGCAGCGGGGCCTGGCGGGCGCCGCCGCCCCGGCGCCGGTAGCCGTGCTCGCGCAGCAGGTCCTGGACCCGGGCGCGGGTGCCGGGGGAGACGTCGGAGCGGCCGTTGAGGACCTTCGAAACTGTCGACGCCGACACGCCGGCGGCCTCCGCGATCGCCGCCAGCGTGGCGGTGGCCTGCGGCTCCTCGCCGGCCGCGGCGGCCTCTCCGTCGAACTGCACTCCAGCACCACTCATGGCGGGATGGTAGCCCCGCCGCCCGCCGCTGCGCGATGTCTTGACCTTCCCATGGCCTCACCCTAGGTTTCCCAGAAATATTCGCGATGATTTACGAAACATTGCCGCCTGCTCCTGAAGGCTCGGCGAAGGAAGGCCCGGCATGGACAGCAGCGACTCCCGGCACGACCCGTCTCCCGCGTCCGACTTCCCGCCCGGCGACGGCGTCAGCAGGCGCCGCGTCCTCGGCGCCGGCCTCGGCGCGCTCTCCGCGACCGCCGGCGGGGTCCTCGCGCTGCCGGGCCCGGCCGCCGCGGCGCCGCAGGACCCGCCGCGGCCGACCGACCCCGGCGCGTACATCGCCCACGGCCCCGGCGCCGGCCGGTTCCCGCTCGTCGCCGGCGGCCGGGCCGCGCCGCTGGTGGCCGACGGCGGCGACTTCCCGGGCGTGCTGCGCGCGCTGGGCGACCTGCGGACGGACCTGGAGCGGGTCACGGGCATACGCCCCGCGCTCACCCGCGGCCGGGCGCCTTCCGGGCGTACCGCGGTGCTCGTCGGTACCATCGGCCGCAGCCCGCTCATCGACGGCCTGATCGCCGCGGGCAAGCTCGACGTGACCGGTGTCGAGGGCCGGTGGGAGACCTCGCTGCACCAGGTCGTCGCCGACCCGCTGCCCGGCCTGGACAGCGCCTTCGTCATCGCAGGCAGCGACCAGCGCGGGACCATCTTCGGCATCTACGACGTCTCCCGCGGCATCGGCGTCTCCCCCTGGCACTTCTGGGCCGACGTCCCGCCCCGCCGCCACGACGCGCTCTACGTGCTGCCCGGCCGGTTCTCGCAGGGCACGCCCGCGGTCAAGTACCGCGGCATCTTCATCAACGACGAGAACCCCGCCCTCGGCCGCTGGGCGCCCGGCTTCTTCGGCCCCGGCCACGCCGAGGGCCACCCCGGCGGCTTCAACAGCGCCTTCTTCGCCAAGGTCTTCGAAGCCATGCTGCGGCTCAAGGCCAACTACCTCTGGCCGGCCGTCTGGGGCCGCGCCTTCGCCGAGGACGACCCCGCCAACCACGCCACCGCCACCGAGTACGGCATCGTCATGGGCACCTCGCACGAAGCCCCCATGATGCGGGGCATCGAGGAGTGGAACCGGCACGCCGTCCCCGCCGTGCGCGACGCGGACGGGAACATCGTCACCGAGGGCCACGACCCGTACGGCGGCACGGGGGAGTGGAGCTTCGTACGCAACGAGGCCGCCATCCGGGCGTACTGGCGCGACGGCATCCGCCGGATGGCCGCCGAGGGCTTCGAGGGCGTGGTGACCCTCGGGATGCGCGGCAACGGCGACACCTCGCTGCCCGACGGCGACGGCATCGAGCTGATGCAGCGCATCATCGCCACCGAGCGCGGCATCCTCGCCGACGAACTGGGCGACGCGGCCGCGGTGCCGCAGGTGTGGACCATGTACAAGGAGGTCCAGCACTACTGGGACAGCGGCATGCAGGCGCCCGACGACGTCACCGTCGTCTTCACCGACGACAACTGGGGCAACCTGCGGCGCGTGCCGGACCCCTCGCTGCCGCCGCGGTCCGGCGGCTACGGGCTGTACTACCACTTCGACTACGTCGGCGGCGGCCGCAACTACAAGTGGGTCGACACCGCCAACCTCGCCAGTACCTGGGAGCAGTTGCAGCAGACGTACGCGTACGGCATCCGCAACCTGTGGGTCGCCAACGTCGGCGACCTGAAGTCCAACGAGCTGCCCACCCAGTTCTTCCTGGACTACGCCTGGAACCCCGACCGCTGGCCGGCCGGCGCCCTGCCCGAGTGGGAACGCCGCTACGCCGCCGGGAACTTCGGCCCCCGGCACGCCGCCGAGATCGCCGAGGTCCTGCACGAGTACGGCCGCCTCCAGGCCCGGCGCAAGCCCGAGCTGCTCAACCGCCGCATCACCCTCGACCCGGCCAGGGACCCGGCCACCGACGCCGCCGCCGTCGTCTACGACGACCGGGCCACCCCCTTCAGCCGCGTCAACTACGGCGAGCTGGACCTGGTCACCGACGAATGGCAGGAGCTGGCCCGCAGGGCGGACCGCGTCGAGGCGCGCCTCGACCGCGCCGACCGGGCGGCCTACTTCCAGCTCGTCCGCTACGCCGTGCGCGGCACCGCCGTCGTCTACGCGCTGCGCCGCGCCGAGTTCACCAACCTCCTCTACGCCGAGCAGGGCCGTGCCGCCGCCAACCAGCTTGCCGCCGAGACCGACGCCCTGTTCGCCGAGGACCAGGCGCTCGCCGACTACTACAACCACACGCTCTCCGGCGGGAAGTGGCAGGGCTTCCAGACCCAGCCGAAGATTGGCTACGGCGACGTCGAGCGCTACGGCCCCAACGCCCCCTGGCAGCAGCCGGAGAAGGACAACGAGGCGCTGCCCGACGAGGTCTTCCCCGCGGTCCGGCGCATCGACCCCGCCGCAGGCGCGGTGCTCGGCGTGGCGGTGGAGGGCTCCGAGCAGTGGTGGCCGGACGCCGCCGGGCCCGCGGTGCTGCCCGTGGTCAGCCCGTACGACAGCGGCCCCGCCCCGTACATCGAGGTCTTCAACCGGGGCCGCAGCCCGTTCGGTTACGAGATCGAGCCCGCGGTGCCGTGGCTGCGCGTCGACCGCCCGCGCGGGCGCGTCACCACCCAGATCCGCGCCCGGCTGCGGGTCGACTTCGCCCGCGCCCCCCGGGGCACCACCACCGTGCCCCTCGTCGTCAGCGGCGCGGGCCGCACCGTGGAGGTACACGCCCGGGTGCACCGCCCGTCCGTGCGCCACTCCGCGCTCGCCGGCTCCGTCGAGGCGGGCGGCTGCGTCTCGGTGGAGGCCGACCGCCACACCCGCGCCGTCCCCGCCGCCGGGGTCGCCTGGCGCCGCATCCCCGACATCGGGCGCACGGGGAGCGGCATGGCGCCGTTCCCGGTGACGGCCGCCCCGCGGCCGGCCGGCCAGGGGCCGCGGCTGGAGTACACGATGACGCTGTTCACCACCGGCACCCTGCGCGTGGCCGCGTACCTCTCGCCGCGCAACAGCGTCCTCACCCCGGACGGGCTGCGCTACGCCGTCGCCTTCGACGACGACGCCCCGCAGACGGTGAACGTCACCCGGGTCACGGGCGCCGACGACGGCCGGATGAACCGCCAGTGGGAGCGCAACACGTCGGACAACGCCACCGTCACGGTGACGGAGCACCGGGTGACCAGGCCGGGCGTGCACGTGCTGAAGCTGTGGATGGTGGACCCGACAGTGGTGGTGCAGAAGCTGGTGGTCGACACCGGCGGCGTACGCCACAGCTACCTCGGCCCGCCCCCGAGCAGGTTCGTACGGCGGTGAGTCACGGCGCGGGCGGGGGCTGTGGGGAGCCGGGGGTGATCAGGCCGGTTTCGTAGGCGGCGATGACCGCCTGGGCGCGGTCGCGGAGCTGGAGCTTGGCGAGGATGCGGGCCACGTGCGTCTTCACCGTCGCCTCGCTGAGCCGGAAGCGGGCGGCCAGCTCCGCGTTGCTGTGGCCGCGCGCCAGGGACTCCAGCACCTCCAGCTCCCGCCGGGTGAGCGCGGACAGGTCGCGGTGCAGCGCCACCGCGCGGTCGTCGCGGGTGGCGAAGCGCTCCACCAGGCGGCGGGTGATGGACGGCGCGAGGAGCGCGTCGCCGGAGCGGACGAGGCGGACGGCGGCGGCCAGATGCTCGGGGGTGACGTCCTTGAGCAGGAAGCCGCTGGCGCCGGCGGCCAGTGCCGCGTACACGTACTGATCGAGGTCGTACGTGGTGAGGATGATGACCCGCGGCCCGCCCGGCCCGGGCCCGGAACCAGGAGCCGGTGTCCGGCCGTCCGCGCCGAGGAGCCGGCGGGTGGCCTCCAGACCGTCCACGCCCGGCATGCGGATGTCCATCAGCACCACGTCCGGCAGGCTGCGCCGGACGGCGGCCACCGCCTCTTCGCCGTCGGTCGCCTCGCCGACGACGTCGATGCCGTCCGCGGCGAGGATCATCCGGAAGCCGGTGCGGACGAGCGCCTGGTCGTCGGCGATCACCACCCGCGGCGCCCGGTCCGCCCCGCCGGGCTCTGCCTGTGTGCCCACGTCCCCCCACCGCCGTCCTCGCGGGACCGCGGGCCCCCGCCCGCCCGCGGTCAGCGTACCGGTGCAGTCTGCCAAGACGTCCGGCGCGGCGGATCGGCCCTGAGGCGCAATCCGTCTCGACTTCCCGACTACTCCGGAAGAATGACCCGCGGCGCGCGACCGGATTCCGCCCGTACGAAATCGGCCGTGTGCGCCGCTCAGGGAATACCGGGGGCGGCGCCGAGATGGCGTAAGAAGGTGAAATCTGCTGCCATTGCCGCCTCTTGTGGGCCGCGGAGCGCCGCTCCTACACTCGGGCCGACCCTTATCGGGGTCGCGCAGTAGTGCTCGATTCTCACACCAAGAGGAGGGCTCCCCGCATGCTGCGAAAGTTGGGTATCGGCGTTATGGCCGCTGCCGCAATCGTCTCTCTGTCCTCGGCCCCCGGGGCCACCGCCGCCCCCGCTCCCGCACCGGAGCGTACGGCCGTCGCCACCACGCTGTACTACGACGACAGCCAGGCCGGTGAATTCAAGGGCGCCGTCACCGCGGGCGCAGAACAGTGGAATTCCACGGTGCAGAACGTCAAGCTGGCGAAGGCCCCGGCGGGCACCCGCGCCGAGATCACGGTCATCGCCGACGACGGCTGGCCGCGGGCCACCCTCGGCCCGGTCCGCCCCGGCGGGCGCGCCACGGTCTGGTTCGGCCGCCAGGCGGTCAACGAGGGGTACGACACGACCCGCATCGCCGCGCACGAACTGGGCCACAGCCTCGGGCTGCCCGACCGGAAGCCCGGCCCGTGCTCGTCGCTGATGTCCGGCTCCACCGCCGGCGTGAGCTGCACCAACCCGGTCCCGAACGCGACCGAGCGGGCGCAGGTCGAAGCCAACTACGGCGGCGGCTTCGCGAGCCTCGTGCCGATGGACGGACGCATCGTCGTCGACGCGCCCTGACCGTCGGACCGCACGTACGACACCCCCGTGGCCGGGGCGGAGACTCCCCGGCCACGGGCCACGGCCGGCCCGTACGCGCGCATTCCCGTCCGGAAAGCCGGGGGAATTCGCCCCGGGATACCACAGACCGCCCGCGCCCCGAATCACCCCCGTCCGCGTACCGGCTGATCGTCGTGTGTGAGGGTGGCACCATGCCGAACACGCCGACCTTCGTCCTCGTCCACGGGGCGTTCGCGAACTCCTTCTCCTTCGCGCCGCTCCAGGCGGAACTCGCTCTGCGCGGACACCGCTCCCTCGCGATCGACCTGCCGGGCCACGGATTCGCCGCCACGTTCCCCGCGGCCTATCAGGCCCCGCAGGATCTCGGCGCGCTCGCCACCACTCCCGGCGGCATCAAGGGCGTCACGCTCGCCGAGAACGCGGCCCATCTCATCGGTGTCCTGGAACGGGCGAAGCGGCACGGCCCGGCGATCGTCGTCGCCCACAGCCGAGGCGGCATCACCGCCACCGCCGCCGGCAACGCCCGTCCCGACCTGATCGACCGTCTCGTCTACGTCTCCGCCTGGTGCCCCGTCGACCTCGACGTGAACGACTACTACGCCGAGCCCGAGATGGCCGGAGTCGACGCGGCCGGGCTCGCCCGGGCCCTCGCCGGCGACCCGGCCGCGCTCGGCCTGATCCGTACCAACTTCCGCACCGCGGACCCCGAGGCGCTCGCCGCCTTCCGGCAGGCGTTCGCCGCCGACCTCACCGACGACGAGTTCCGGACCTTCCTCAACACCTTCCAGCCCGACGAGAACCTGGACGCCGGCTCGTCCGCGGACCGCGCGCAGGCGGCCACCTGGGGCCGGATCCCGCGCAGTTACGTGCGGCTGGCGGACGACGTCAGCATGCCGCCCGCCATGCAGGACCGGCTGATCCGCGAAGCGGACGCCCTCACCCCCGGCAACCCGTTCGACGTGCACACCGTGCCGGGTGGCCATCTGCGCTGGCTGGTGCACCCGGAACCGGCCGCCGACGTCCTGTCGGGGCTCGCGGCGGGCTGACCGGACGGGGCGACCGGGGTGCGGGGCGCCCGGCTGTCACCAGCCGACGGCGACCACCATCCACTGCGGGTTCCGGACCGAGACGAACGACGACTGCTCGGCGACATCGTCGTACGGGAAGCCGTACGCCAGGCTGCCGATCGCGTGCTGGTGCCAGAACTGGGCGTAGTAGTTGGCGGGACCCTGCCGGTAGAAGCGGCTCGGGTCGCCCCACTGGTTCTGCGGCAGCTCGGCGACGTGCCGGTTGAGCGCCGCGCAGCCGGGGGCGTCGCCCGCGAGCGGGCCCGAACAGCCGAAGACCTCCTGGGTCGAGACATTCCGACCGACCGACCGGGCGTAGTCGCTCATGTAGGCGGCGTGCTTCCCGCCCGGCTGGAAGTCCGGCACGTTGCCGGGGGAGGGGATGCGGTACGGGGCCTGCACCTGGCTCAGCGACGCGAACTCCGGCGGCATGGCGGCCGCGAACTTCTGCCAGGTGGCCTCGCGGGACTCCTGGAACGTCGCGTAGTCCTCGCCGACCTGCCGGTCCGTGCCGTCGTGGCCGTGCACCCGCATGGCGAGCTTGAGCGCGAAGGCGTCGACGCGGGTGGTGTTGCCGTGGAAGGCGTCGGGGCCGACGGTGAACTCGATGAAGTCGGAGTACCGGCTGTCGGGCGAGCCGAGGTGGAAGTACATCCGGCCGGCGGAGTTGGCGGGCATGTCCACGTAGCGCTGCTGCGCGATCGAGCGGGTCTGCCCGCCGAAGGACCAGAAGACCTGGTCGTCGGGGTACTGGCCGTTGGTCCTGTTGAGGATCTGCACCGTCAGCACGTTCTGGGCGGGCGGGATGGCGCCCGTGTCGCCCCAGAAGGAGGCCGGCGGCGGGTCGCCCGCAGCGGGGGCCGGGCCGGGTGCGGGCGGTACGGCGGCGTGGGCGGGCGTGCCGGTGCGGTCGGCCACCGCCAAGCAGGCGAGTAACAGCAGGGCGACGGCGGCCGTCAGCAGGCCGCGGTGGCGTCTGGGCCACGTCGGGTGCGCGGGGGACATGCGGGGGCTCCTTCGCTGTGGGGGCGTACACGGCCCGAGGCGGGAGCTGCCCGGCGGGCCGGGCGTACAGAGAGCGCTCTCAGAGCGTCGTGAGGTGTGGATGCGTTGTCAAGGGGCGCGGTCGTACGACCTCCGGGAGTTGAACACCGCGCGTGCCCGCCGGACCCATTGACTGCATGACATGAAGGGAGTTCACTCACCTCGCGCAAAGGTATGGACCATGCTCCACGCTCGACCCCACGACGCATCGAGGTGAGCTCCATGTTCGTACGACGACGCAGACATCCGCTCCGCAGGGCCGTGCTCGTCGCCACGGCCCTCGCCGCCGTGCTGGCCGTGCCGCTGCCCGGCGCCGCGGGCTCGGCACCGGCCCCCGAGTCCGGCGGAAAAGCCGAAGCCGCGCCCTACGCCGTCACGTTCGAGGACAACTTCGACGGCCCGGCGGGCTCGGCCGTCAACGGCGGCAAGTGGCTGATCGAGACGGGCGACAACGTCAACAACCACGAGCGGCAGTACTACACCGCCGGCAACGCCAACGCCGCGCTCGACGGTCAGGGCAACCTGGTCATCACCGCCCGGCGCGAGAACCCGGGCAACTACCAGTGCTGGTACGGCCGGTGCGAGTACACCTCCGCCCGGCTCAACACCTCCGGCCGCTTCACCACCACGTACGGCCACGTCGAGACCCGGATGAAGCTCCCCCGCGGCCAGGGCATGTGGCCCGCGTTCTGGATGCTCGGCAACGACATCGGCCAGGTCGGCTGGCCCGCCAGCGGCGAGATCGACGTGATGGAGAACGTCGGCTTCGAGCCGGGCACCGTCCACGGCACGCTGCACGGCCCCGGCTACTCCGGCTCCGGCGGCATCGGCGGCGGGTACACGCTGCCCGGCGGGCAGCAGTTCGCGAACGGCTTCCACACCTTCGCCGTCGACTGGTCGCCGAACAAGATCACCTGGTCCGTCGACGGCAACGTCTACCAGACGCGCACGCCCGCCGACCTCGGCGGCCGGCAGTGGGTGTTCGACAAGCCGTTCTTCCTGATCCTCAACCTCGCGGTCGGCGGCTACTGGCCCGGCGACCCCGACGGCAGCACCTCCTTCCCGCAGCAGCTCGTCGTGGACTACGTCCGCGTCAGCACCTCCGACGGCGGCGGTAACTCCGGTACGTTCACGGGCGCGGGCGACAAGTGCCTCGACGTGGCCGGCGCGAACCCCGCCAACGGCACCGCGGTCCAGCTCTACGACTGCAACGGCACCTCCGCGCAGCGCTGGACCGTGGGCACCGACGGCACCATCCGCGCGCTCGGCAAGTGCCTCGACGCGGCCGCCGCCGGCACCGCCGACGGCACCCGGGTGCAGCTCTACGACTGCAACGGCACGGGCGCCCAGCGCTGGTCGTACAACTCGGCCACCCGCGACATCGTCAACCTGCCCGCGGACAAGTGCCTGGACACGGCGGGCGGCTCGACGGCCAACGGGACGCCGACGCAGCTCTGGACCTGCACCGGCGCCGCGAACCAGAAGTGGACGCTCAACTCCTAGGGTCTGTCGTCGATCCCGCGTCGTTCGCCCGCAGGGCGGGCGGCGCAGGGGGTACCGCCCACGCCCCCAGGGCGTAGGGGGAGGCCGGTGCGTGTGATCGTAAGGCGGAGGGCCGACCGCGCAGTGGGTCTGTCCGGTCGATCCCGACAACGCGGCGAGCGTGCGTGCCGGGCTCCCCCACAGCGCGCTGCGCGCAGGTGGGCGGTACCCCCAGCCGCAGCCGGGAGATCGACGACAGACCCTAGCGCCACGGGCCCCGCAGGGGTGCCGGGAAAGCGCTCTCGCAGGTACGGACCCGAGTCTTGACGCCGCTTCCCGGCGCCCCCTTAACTTCAACACGTGAAATAGCCGGACCCCCCACTCGACTTCACCGCCGCGCCCCGGCCGCCGCGGCCCGCCGTCCCGGTGCCCGTGCCCACGCGTGCCCGGATCGGCGGCCGGCTGCCCCCGCGCGCCGGCCTGAAGAGGACGGTGACAGCACATGGGAACACACCGAACGAACCGCAGGACCGCCCGCCGGGCGCTCGTCGCGGGCGCGGCGGCGGCCGCGGTCGCCGGCGGCTGGGCACTGATGCCCGCCGCCGGCGCCTCGGACGCAGGAGAGAGGGCCGCCGCCGCGGCGCCGGCCGTGGCGCCCTACCTCTACAACGGCTGGGGCAGCCCGCCCGACCCCGCCGAGGTCATGGACGCCACCGGCGTCGGCGGGTTCACGCTCGCGTTCGTCCTCAGCAACGGCACCTGCAACCCGCAGTGGGACGGGCAGCGCCCGCTCACCGGCGGCGTCGACGAGGAGACCGTCGCCGCCGTCCGCGCCGCGGGCGGCGACGTCGTCCCGTCCTTCGGCGGCTGGAGCGGCAACAAGCTGGAGAGCTCCTGCGGCACCGCGGACGCGCTCGCCGCCGCGTACCAGAAGGTGATCGACGCGTACGACCTGACGGCCATCGACATCGACCTCGAAGCCGACGCCTATGACAGCCCCGAGGTCCAGCAGCGCACGGTCGACGCGCTCAAGGCGGTCAAGGCCGCCAATCCCGGGCTGCGGGTGATCTTCACCATCGGCACCGGCCAGAACGGCCCCGACACCAGCCTCATCGACCGGGCCGCGGAGTCCGGGCTCGACGTGGACGTCTGGACGATCATGCCGTTCAACTTCGGCGGCAACGGCGGGGACATGGGCCAGTTGTCGGTCCAGGCGTCGGAGGGGCTGAAGGGCTCGCTGCAGGAGGCGTACGGGTACGGGGAGGAGGAGGTGTACCCGCGCATGGGCATCTCCTCGATGAACGGCAACACCGACGTCGGCGAGGTCGTGGACCAGGACGACTTCCGCACGATGCTCGGCTACGCGCAGGACAAGGGCCTGGGCCGGCTCACCTTCTGGTCCGCCAACCGCGACCGGCCCTGCAACGGCGGCGGCGCCGACACCTGCGGGGGGATCCCGCAGGAGCCGTGGGAGTTCACCTCGATCCTCGCCCAGTACCAGGGCTGACGTGCCGGGGCGCGGTGGCGGCCCCTCCCACGCCACCGTGCCCCTCGCCCCGTCCTGACGGCCCCTGGCGCGGGCATGCGCTCAACGCCCGGTCGCCAGGCTGCCGCCGCCCTCGACGCGGCCGGTCACCCGGGCCCGTACGCCCTTCTCCGCCCGCTTCGCAAGCGTCGGTCCTTCGGCGCTGGCCGTCACGTCCCCGGTGGCCTCCAGGTCGCGTACGTCCCGGCTGCCGGCCGCCAGCAGGTACCAGTCGCCCGAGGGGGCACGCCAGTCGGTCGACGCGAGGACGTGCTGCCCGAAGCGGCTGCACGCGGCGGAGTCCTCCCCGCTGCTCTGCGCGGCGACCACGCGGCCGGGCGTCGCGGCGGAGCGGGCGGGCGGCTGCAACTGGACGACGATCTGCCCAGGACCCCGCCAGGTGGCGGCCCTGCTGCACACCCAGTCGGCCCGGCCGGCATCCTCGGGCAGCTTCTGCTGCGCGAACACCCAGTTGTTCACGGCCCGTACGCCCTCGCCGCGCCAGCCGTCGAGCCGGCACGCCGAGCGGGCCCAGCCGGTGAGCGCGGTACCACCGGTCGCCTCGCGCGGCTGCCGGGCCGGGGCGTCGCCGCCGGGCGCCGGGGTGTACGTCAGATGGACGGGGGTGAGGTCGCCGAGGTCGGTGACGAGGAACGAGTGGTCCTCCACGATCCGCGTGGAGGACCGGAGCTGGAGCGCCGGCCAGGTGTCGCAGCCCTCGGCGGGGCTCGACGGCACCGGGTCCGTGACCCCGTCGTCCGTGACGGCCAGGTCGCGCGCGGGGTCGTCGGGGCGGAGCAGGTCGCGGGTGGCCGTCTCCGCCACCCAGGGGGCGAGGAGGTAGCGGATGCCGTCGCCGCCGCGGCTGACGGCCACCGCCGCGGCGGTCGTCACGTCGGCGTCGTCGACCCGGGCGACGTCGAGGGCCGGGGGCGCGCCGGCGCCGTCCGCGGACTCGGCGTAGCGCACGACGCGTTGCCCCTCGTAGAGCATGACGACCGCCGCGCCGGAGACCTCGCCCGCGTACAGCAGTCGGGGCGGTGTGGCCGGCGGAGCGGCGGACGTGCCCGGGGTCGCGGTCACCCGGGTCTCCGGTGGCGGCGCGGCCCAGGCGGACAGTGCCCGGGTCAGCAGTTGGTCGTCGCCGGTCAGCGGGCCGCGGGCGGGCCAGGCGGTGAAGTCCACGCGCGCGGTGTCCGCCCACGCCTCCGGCGGTGCCTGCGCCAGCCGGCCGGGGTCGAGCAGCGCGGCCGGTACGACGGCGGCCTCCCGGGCGCTGCCGGCGGTGCGCCCGCCTCCGTCGTCGTCGGGCAGCACGGCGAGACCCGCCCCGACCGCGCCGGCGGCGACCGCGGCCACCAGCGCCGCGGCGGCCCGCCGCCGGCGGCGTCGGCGTACCAGGTCCGTCGGCCGCAACTGCACCGCCGTGGGGTCGAACTCGCCTGAGCGCAGCAGCGCTTCCGACTCCGGCACGGCGGTGGCGACACTCTCCGCCGTACGCAGCGCGGCCCCCGGGTCCCGCACGCCCGCCCGGCGCAGCAGGTCCCGCGCGCGGGCGGAGCCCAGGCCGGCTTCCGTCAGCAGCGCGAAGGCGGCGCGCTCGGGGGCCGACAGCCGCGCCAGGGACCGTTCGAGCCCCAGTTCGTCCGCGCCCCCGGCAGCCGTGGCCAGCCGCAGCCCCAGCACCAGGGGCAGCCCTTGGCCCGCCCGCAGCCACCCCGGCCCGCGGCGCGCCGCGGCGTCCCGGCGCAGCGCGTACCGCAGCACCCGCACCCGCAGTTCGTCGAGGCGGACGTCGGTCTCCGGCTCGCGCGGCACGGGTGTGCGCTGCGCCGGGACACGCGCCAGACGCCGCGACCGCCCGGCCGCGAACGCGCGTTGCACGGCGGCGTGGGCGGTGAGGACCCGCCGGTGCCTGCCGAGGGCCGGCGGGAGCGTGAGGTAGGCGAGCCGGGCGAGCGGCGCGTAGTGCGCCAGCGGCGGTGCCCCCGGTGCGGCGGCGGGTGCCCGGTCGCGGGGGCGGTCGCCGTCGCGGAGGTGCGGGCGGCTGCTCGTCGGCATGGGGACCATCCACGGGGTTCGTACGGGCGGGCTCGTACCGCCAAACGAACGACCCCCGGACGAGTCACGGAGCGATCCCCGCCCCGCCTGCTTCCGCTCCGCGCCGGCGCCTCAGACGGTGCCGGGGACCGGGCGGCACAGCTCGGCGATCGCCGTTGCCAGCCGGGCGAGTTCGGCGTGGTCCGCCGTGCGGCCGTGCAGGTGCCCGAGGCGTGCGCCCGCCCCGTCCCGGGGGTCGGGTGGGGGCGCGGCGGCGGTGGCCAGGTCGGCGAGGTCGACGCCCGGCAGGTGGCGCAGGCCGTCGAGCCGGGCGGACAGGTCCTCCGGGCCGCCCGCGGGTCTCTGCCGGGTCCCGCGGGCGGGGGGCAGCAGCGTGTACTGGTACGTGACCCCTTCGAACCGCGGCGGGTCCGGCACCGGCAGCCCCAGCGCGAGCCGCATCGCCGCCGCCACCAGGTCGAAGCCGGAGCCGCGCCGTACGACGTCGCCGACGAGGCCGCCGAGGCGGCCGTTGACCTCGATCAGCCGGGGCCCGTCCGCGGTGAGCTTCAGCTCCGTGTGCACGATCCCGTCGCTGATGTCCAGCGCGCCTATCGCCGCCTCGGCCAGGTCTTCCGCGCACTCCGCCAGCGGTGCGTCCAGGGTGTGCGGGACGAAGGAGCCGCGCTCCCGGAACGGCTCGACCAGGGGGAACTTCCCCGTCACGCAGAGAGGTTGGCACTCCTTGCGGTGCACGGCCGTCTCCACGGAGACGTAGTCGCCCCACTGCGCCCCGGCCGCCCCGGGGTCGCCCGGGAGCAGCGCCTCGACCAGCAGGTCCGCACCGGGCGCCGCGTCCGCGCAGGCCGCGACGGCGGCGCGGGCGCCCGAGAGGCTGTCGAGCCGGTGGACGAGGCGGCCCCCGGCGCCGCGCCGCGGCTTCAGCACCGCGGGCAGCCCCACCGTGTCCAGCGCGGCGTCGAGGTCGGCGGCGTCGGCGACGGGCGCGAACGGCAGGTCGTCCAGGCCCGCTTCGGCGAACGTCCGGCGCTGCTGGAGCTTGTCCACCAGCCGGCCGGTGACCGCCGGGGTGTGCCAGTACGGGATGCCGAGCGCCGCCGCGATCGCGGAGGTGAGCTCCATCCGGGGCTCGCTGAACGTCAGCAGCCCGTCGGGTACGAACACGGCGACCGCCCGCGCCGCGTCCTGCGCGTCCAGCCCGGTGATGTCGCACAGCGCGAACCGCCGCGTCAGCACCGGCAGCAACTCCCGTACGTGCTCGGAGGCCCGGTCCACGACGAGGAACAGCTCCGCCCCGCAGAAGCGGGCGGCGGCCGCGACCTCCGCGGCACCGGCCGAGCCCGCGTCGTACAGGACGCCCACCGTCCGCTCCCCGCCCACCGTGCCCACGCCGTCGCCCGGCGGATACGGGACGGACTGGGGCACCGGGCCCGTCCCGCCCCGCGCCGCCCGCACCTACCCGCCGTCCCCGGCGCGCCGGCCGGCCCCCGCGGCCAGCGCGACGGCGGTGACGAGCAGGCCGCTGCGGCACAGCCAGCGGCCGTTCATGTGTGCCAGCGAGGTGCCGTCGACGGTGGGCGCGGGGACCAGGATCCGGGCGGTGAAGGTCCCCTTTCCGGGGTCGACGTCGATACGGGCCTCGTCGAAGTCCAGCTCCCTCGCGGTCAGCGGGTACCAGACCTTGAAGACCGACTCCTTGGCGCTGAACAGCAGCCGGTCCCAGCAGACTTCGGACGTGCCGCGCATCCGGGCGCGTACCTGCTCCTGCTCCTCCGGCAGCCCGATGGCCTCCAGGAGGTCGTCCTTCAGCGGTTCGTTGGGCTCGGCGTCGATGCCGATGCCGAGTACGTCGCCGCGGCGGGCGACGGCGGCGGCGCGGTAGCCCGCGCAGTGTGTCATGGAGCCGACGATCCCGGCGGGCCACTGCGGCGCGCCGCGGCGGCCGGGGAGCAGGGGCGCGGGCTCGACGCCGAGCGTGCCCAGGGCGCGGCGCGCGCACTGCCGTACGGTGGCGAACTCCGCCTGCCGGTGCGGTACGGCCCGGGCGACGGCCCGCGCCTCCTCGGGGTAGAGCCGCTCCGCGGGCGGCTCGGGCGGATCGGTGAACGCCTCGGCCGCGGTCACCTCGCCGGGCAGTAACTCCTGGAGGAACCGGGCCCGTTCGGGGGTCGTCGTGAGCTCCTTGGGCCGCCCCGCCGGGGCCGCCGCCGTCGTCGACGACGGCGGCAGGACCGTGCGCAGCAGCTCGCGCGGCGGGCGGCGCTTCCACTCCCGCGGGTAGCCGAGCGAGACCTCGGTGAACTTGACCCCGTCATACCAGGTGACGCGGGGGATGTGGAGGTGGCCGTAGACGACGGCGGCGGCGCGGAAGCGGCGGTGCCAGCCGGCGGTGAGCGTCGTGCCGCACCACTGCGCGAACTCCGGGTAGCGCAGGATGTCCGTCGGCTGGCGCACCAGCGGCCAGTGGTTGACGAGCACCGTGCGGTGCGCAGGGTCGACGGCCGCGAGCCGCCGCTCGGTCAGGGCCACCCGCTCCCGGCACCAGGCGTCCCGGGAGGTGTGCGGGTCGGGGTGCAGGAAGTACTCGTCGGTGCAGACGACCCCGGCCTCGTGGGCCAGGCGCAGCGACTCCTCCTTGGTCGCCGCGCCCGGGACGCGGAAGGAGTAGTCGTAGAGCACGAACAGCGGGGCGATCGTCACCGGCCCGCCCTCGCCGTGCCAGACGGGGTACGGGTCCTCGGGCGTCACGACGCCGAGGCCGCGGCAGAGTTCCACCAGGTGCCGGTAGCGCTCCTCGCCGCGCAGCGTGACCGGATCGTCGGGGTGGGTCCACAGCTCGTGGTTGCCGGGCACCCAGACGACCTTGGCGAACCGCTCGGCGAGCAGTCCGAGGGTCCATTCGATGTCCGAGACGCGCTCGCCGACGTCGCCGGCGACGATCAGCCAGTCGCCGGGCGCGGTGGGACGCAGTCCGGCGGTGATGTCGCGGTTCTCTTGGTAGGCGACGTGCAGGTCGCTGACGGCCAGCAGTCTTCCGTGCATCAGGGCCATTCGATCATTCGGCGGCGGCGGATCGGGTGGTGTCAAGGGCGCGACGGCGGCTTCCGTACGGCAGCCGCGCGCCGGGCGCGTGCCGACAGGTTGGTGCCCGTACCTAAATTCCCACCAAAAGTCGGCTGACCGGCCCTTTCGTAGCGGCAAAGCCCGGCCGCGGCAGGGGAGTTGCGAGCGCGGCGGGCGCCGCGCCAGACTGGATCCTCAACGTCCGTTGAACAGAAGTGTTCTGTTTGCGAATGACAGGGAGCAGATCGTGACCACACCGGCCGCAGGGTCCCCCCACGGCGCGGCGCCGGCCCAGGTGCCGACGGAAGCGCCCCCGGAAGCGCCGGAAGCCGGCGGCTCCGGCACCAACCGCGTGCTGTTCGGTCCGGTCGTGCTCGGGCTCTTCCTCGTCCTCGCGTTCGCCGGGCTGATGATCCCCGGGCTGCGCAACCCCGCCCCAGCGACATGCCGCTCGGCCTGGCGGGACCAGGACCGGCCGTCGCGCAGGTCGAGGCGCAGCTCGACGCGGCCGCCCCCGGCGCGTTCGAGGTCAAGCGGTACGCCGACGAGGCCGGGGCCCGCACCGCCCTGCGCGAGCAGGACGTGCTCGGCGCCATCGTCGTCGGCCCGTCGCCGAAGCAGCCGCCCGGCCTGCTCGTCGCCAGCGCCGCGGGCGACGCCCCGACGACCGCCGCCACCACCGCGTACGAGCAACTGACCGTGCAACTCGGCACGCCGCAGAAGGTCGACGACGTCGCCCCACTGCCGGAGAAGGACTCCCGCGGGGTCAGCGCCGTGCTGCTGTGCGTCGCCCTCACCATCGGCGCGCTGATCTTCCAGCTCGTGCTGAGCCTGGCCGCCGCCCACGTCGGGGCGCCAAGGCGGTGGCTGTCCTGCCTCTGCTACGCGGTCGTCGCCGGCGCGGCCGGGGCGCTCTTCGCCGGGCCCGTCACCGGCACCCTGGACGGCCACTTCCTCGAACTGCTGGGCGTCGCCACGCTGCTGTCGCTGACCGTCGTCGGCGTCGTCGCGGCCTGCCAGGCGCTGCTGGGCGCGCTCGGCATCGCCGTCGGCGCGCTGCTCGTCCTCCCGCTCGGCCTCGCCTCCTCCGGCGGCGTCGTCGACCCGCACTTCCAACCCGCCTTCTACGGTGCCGTCTCGGAGTACCTGCCCATGGGCAGCACCGTCTCGCTGCTGCGCCGCGTGCTGTACTTCGACGGCAACGCGGCCGCCGGACCGCTGCTCACGCTGGCGCTGTGGGCGGCCGGCGCCTGGCTCGTCACGGTGGCGATGGAGCGGATCCGTCCCTTCCGCCCGCTGATGGTCATCGTGCCCGCCGCCGCCGTGGCCCCGTCCCGTACCGCCGCGGCGCGGACGGCCTGATGGCGCGGCCCCACAAGCCCGGCGGCCGGCCGGCGGACGAGCCGCCGGAAGCCGGGCAGGACCGCCGCGAGCTGATCCGGCTCGCGGCGGTCGAGCTGTTCGCGCGGCACGGCTACCGCGGCACCACCGTGCGCGCCATCGCCGAACGCGCCGGGGTCGACCCGGCGCTGGTGATGTACCACTTCGGCAGCAAGGAGAACGTCTTCTCCACGGTGATCCGGGAGACGATGCGCGCCGAGGAGCTGCTGCCGGAACTGCCCCGGCTGCTCGACGAGGTCGCCGACACCGACAGCACCGACGACCCCGCCGTGGACGGCAAGTGCCCCGGCGGGCCGGGCAGCCGGCTGCTGCGCGGCTTCCTCACCCGCTGGGAGGACGCCGCCACCCGCCCCTCGCTCCTCGTGGTGTTCCGCTCCGCGATGGAGCACCCCGAGGCGTCGCAGCTCTTCCGCGAGGTCGCGGGCGGCGAACTGCTGCTGCCCATCGCCCGCCGCATCCCCGCGCCCGACCCCGAACTGCGCGCGGCGCTGGTCGCCTCCCTGCTCGTCGGGCTGGTCACCGGGCGCTACGTGGTGCCGATCGAACCGCTGGCCGGCATGGAGCTGGACACCGTCGTCGGGCTCTACGGCCCGTACGCCGACGACATGCTGCTCGGCCGGCTGGGCGGCTCCCCGCCGCCCGGGCGGCCCGACGCCTGACCCCGCGGAGCGCGTCAGGGGCTCCGCGGGGTCAGGCGCGTCGTCGGGGGCCGTCCGGCCGGGGTGCCGTCTCGTCAGTGGCTCGTCGGCAGCGTGCCGTTGACGAGCGCGTCCACCACGTGGCGCCGCTGGAGCTTGCCGCTCGGGGTCTTCGGCAGCGTGCCCCGCGGCACGACCTCCACCCGGTCGGGGCGCAGCCCCGTCTCGGCGGAGACCGCCTGGATGACGCCCTCGCGGATCTGGGCGACGGCCTCGGCGTCCGCGTGGCTCTTCGACTCCACCACCAGCACCAGCGCCTCCGTGCTGCGCTCCTCGTCCGGGCAGCCCACGGCGGCGATGGAGTTCGCCCGCAGCCCCTCCACCGCGGCGGCGGCCGACTCGAAGGCGTACGGGTGGTAGTTGGACCCGGCGATGATGACGACGTCCTTGATACGGCCGGTGACGTAGGTCTGCCCGGCGTCGGTGAAGCCCTGGTCGCCGGTGTTCAGCCAGCCGTCCTCGCCCAGGACCTTCGCGGTCTCCTCGGGCTGGCGGTAGTAGCCGGACATCATCGAGGCGGTACGCAGCAGGATGGTGCCCTGCCTGCGGTCCGGCAGGTCGGCGCCCGCGTCGTCCACGACGCGCAGCTCCATCCCCGTCAGCGGGGTGCCGGAGGAGACCAGCTCCTGCGCGTCGGCGGCGCCCGGCTCGGCCTCCACGACCTCGCCGTCCGCGGCCAGCCGGTCCCGGCTGACGGTGAGCGTGGTCAGCGGCTCGCCGGGCACGCACATGGTCGCGGCGAGGGTGATCTCCGCCATGCCGTAGCAGGGCATCATCGAACGCTCGCCGTAGCCGTACGGGGCCATGCGCTCGGCGAACAGCCGCAGTGTGTTCGCCTGGACGACCTCCGCGCCGTTGCCCGCGACCCGCCAGGCGCTCAGGTCGAGGCCCGCCAGCTTGGCGTCGGGGATGTTCGAGGCGCACATGCGGTACGCGAAGTTGGGCGCCGAGGTGAACGTGCCCCGGTAGCGGTGCATCGCCCACAGCCACCGCTCGGGCCGCACCGCGAACGACAGCGGCGGCATGCTGGCCACCGGCAGCCCGTGCAGCAGCGGCGCGAGGTTCAGCCCGATCAGGCCCATGTCGTGGTGCATGGGCAGCCAGCTCACGATCAGGTCGCCGGCGCGGTAGGCGTGCTCGCCGATCGCCGCGGCGTTGGCGAAGATCGACTCGTGGGTCAGGGTCACGCCCCGGCTGTCGCCCGTGGTCCCGGAGGTGAACTGCAGCAGCGCGATGTCGTCGGGCTTGGCCTGCGCGGCGGCCAGGTCGAGACCGCCTTCGAAGGGCGGCTCGACGATCGCGACGCCGGCCTCCTTGCACGGCTCCGTCACCGCGTCGAGGAACTCCGGCGCGACGACGACGGCGCGCGGCTCGGCGCGGCTGATCAGCAGCCGCAGCCGGTCGGCCCAGCGCTGCCGGCGCATCGTCGCCAGCGGCGGCTCGCTGACGAACGGGATGGCGCCCAGCAGGAAGCAGCCGTGCAGCGTCGCGTACGCGTCGGCGCTGGTGTCCATGCAGACGCCGACGCGGTCACCGCGCCGCACGCCGTGCTCCGCGAGGGTTGTCGCCGCGGCACCCGCGCGCTCGGCCAGCTCCGCCGCGGTCAGCCGTACGGGGTCGCCGGAGCCCTCGACGTACGCCAGCGGCCGGTCGGGGTCGCTGTCCGCGAGGTCGAGCAGCGCCGCGCCTATCGTGGCGGCCGTCGTCATCGCGACCGGACCCGGATCCGTCTCCGGCTGAAATCCTGCGCGGTCCGCGTGAATTGCCTCGGTCGAAACGGCAATTGTCATTCCATACCCCCGAATTGACTGCCGCGGTCGCGGCATGAAATGGGCTGGCTGAGGTAAGGTCATGATGGGCGGCGGGCAACGGCGGCGTCAAGTCGGGTAATTCCAGGTCGCGGCTTTAGCGGGCCGCTAGACGGTCCTTAGTCGGCAAGACCACGATGGACTCGCCAGAATAGTGCTGCGCGGCCAGGACGCGTAGCCGTAAAGTCCCCGCGGTCCCGTACCGGGATTTCACAGACGCATACTGAAGGAACGACTCGACATGTTTGCGCTTGCATTCCCAGGTCAGGGTTCGCAGCACAAAGGGATGGGTGCGCAGCTCTTCGGCAGGTTCCCGGAGGAAGTCGCCCGCGCGGACGAGATACTCGGCTATTCCATCGAGGAGCTGTGCCGCGACGACGTCGACGGCAGGCTGCAGAACACGGAGTACACGCAGCCCGCGCTCTTCGTCGTCAACGCGCTGAGCCACCTGGCCCACCGTGCCGACGGCGGCGCCGAGCCCGACTATCTGGCCGGGCACAGCCTCGGCGAGTACAACGCTCTGCACGCCGCCGGCGCGTTCGACTTCGCCACCGGGCTGCGGCTGGTCGCCAAGCGCGGCGAACTGATGTCGCGGGTCGCGGACGGCGGCATGGCCGCCGTCGTCGGGCTGACCGCGGAACAGGTCGCGGAAATCCTGGGCCGGCCGGGCCTGGAGACCCTGTCGATCGCCAACTACAACAACCCGACGCAGATTGTCGTCGCGGGACCGCGCGAGGACGTGGCGGGCGCCCGCGCCGTCTTCGAGGAGGCCGGCGCCGGCCTGTTCACCGTGCTGCGCGTCAGCGGCGCATTCCATTCCCCGTACATGTCGGCTATCCAGGGCGAGTTCGCCGGGTTCCTGAACGGATTCACCCTCGCGCCGCCCGCCGTGCCCGTCATCTCGAACGTGACCGCCCTGCCGTACGAGGACGACGTCGCCGCCGCGCTGGTACGGCAACTCGACCACCCGGTGCGCTGGACCGACACCGTCCGCTACCTCATCGCGCAGGGCGTGTCGGACATCAAGCCCGTCGGCCCGGGCCGGGCCATGCGCGGGCTGATCAAGGCCACCCGGCGCGACGAGGAGCGCCGCGCCCAGGAAGCGCGGGAAGCGGCGGCGGAGGGAGCCGCGCAGACCGCGGCGACGGCCGTCCCCGGCGGCGAACTGCGCCTGCGCCGCCCCGAGCGCGACCGCGCCCGCTCCGAGGGCACCCCCGCCGTCCAACTGCACCAGGCGCTCCTGAAGGACCTGCGCACCACCGTCGCGCAGGTGCTGAAGGTCGAACCCGCCGTCGTGCGCAGCGAGACGGAGCTGAGCGAGCTGGGCTTCGACTCGATCCGGCTGATCGAGTTCGCCGACCTGCTGCGCCGTGACCTCGGCGTGGACCTCACCCCCTCGGTGTTCTTCGAGCACTTCACCCTGGAGGCGTTCGCGCGCCACCTGCTCACCGAGCACCACGACCTCGTCTCCGCCCGCTACCCCGACGCCGGTGACGACACCCCCCGCACCGGCCCCCGTGGCGCGGGCCACGCGCAGGACGACGCCCCGCTGCCGGACCCGTACCCCGTCGCCGTCGTCGGCCTCAGCGCCGTCCTGCCCGGCTCCGCGGACCTGGAGGGCTTCTGGCAGCGCCTGCTGGCCGGCGACGAACTCGTCACCCGGGTCCCCGAAGGCCGCTGGCGCGACTGGGCGGGCGAGGAGCGCGCGGCCCGCGCGCACGGCGCGTTCCTCGACGAAGTCGACTCCTTCGACTGCTCGTTCTTCGGCATCTCGCCGCACGAGGCCGAGCTGATGGACCCGCACCAGCGGCTGTTCCTGCAGACCGTGTGGAAGGCCGTCGAGGACTCCGGCCGTCGCCCCGACGCCCTCGCGGGCAGCCGCACCGGCCTGTTCGTCGGGCTCAGCTCCATGGACTACGCGGAGGTGCTGGGCCACAGCGCCGCCGGACCCCAGGCGCACACCGCCACCGGGCTCTCCCACGCCGTGCTGCCCAACCGGGTCTCGTACCAGCTCGACCTGCGCGGCCCCAGCGAGGCGATCGACACCGCCTGCTCGTCGTCGCTCGTCGCGGTCCACCGCGCGGTCCGCAGCCTGCGCACCGGCGAGTGCGGGCTCGCCATCGCCGGCGGCGTGAACCTCATGCTCAGCCCCACCCCGTTCGAGTGCTTCGAGCTGGCGGGGATGCTCGCCCCCGACGGCCGCTGCAAGACCTTCGACCAGTCCGCCGACGGGTACGTACGCGGCGAGGGCGTCGTCGCCGTCGTGCTCAAGCCGCTGGCCGCCGCCGAGGCCGACGGCGACCACATCCACGCCGTGATCCGCGGCAGCGCCGTCGGCCACTCCGGCCGCGCCGCGTCGCTCACCGCGCCCAGCCCCGAGGCCCAGGCCGACGTCATCGTCGACGCCTGGCGCGCCGCGGGCCTCGACCCGGCGACCGCCACGCACGTGGAGACCCACGGCACCGGCACCAGCCTCGGCGACCCCATCGAGATCGAGGGCCTGAAGCAGGCGTTCGCCCGCCTCTACGCCGCCTGGGGCCACGACGCCCCCGCCGAGCCGCACGTCACCCTCGGCTCGGTCAAGACCGCCATCGGCCACCTGGAGGCGGCGGCCGGTCTCGCCGGCCTGGTCACGATGGTGCAGGCGCTGCGGTACGGGAAGCTGCCCGCCCTGCGCCACTTCGAGAAGCTGAACCCGTACATCCGCCTGGACGGCAGCCCCTTCCGCATCGGCGACCGCGCCGGCGACTGGCCGCGCCGCCCCGCTCCCGAAGGGCCCGTCACCCCGCGCCGCTGCGGCGTCAGCTCCTTCGGCTTCGGCGGCAGCAACGCGCACGTCGTGCTGGAGGAGTACGGGCGCGAGCCCGCCGCCGACGAGGCGCCGAGCGCCCCGCTGCTGATCCCGCTCTCCGCCCGTACGCCCGACGCGCTGCGCGACTACGCCCGCGAACTGGTCCGCCACCTCGACCTGCACGCGCCCGCCGAGGGCACCGCCGACTTCGCCCTCACCGCGCTCGCCGACACCCTGCAGCTCGGCCGGGAGCCGATGGCGGCCCGGCTCGCGGTCGTCGCGGAGGACGCCGACGAACTGTACGACGCGCTCGTGCACTTCCTGCGCGGCGAGGACCAGGGCGACACCTGGTGGAGCGGGCAGGCCACCGGCGCAGCGGACCTCTCGCGCGCGCTGCTCGCCGGGCCCGAGGGCAACACGTACCTCGACGCGCTCGCCACCGCGGGCAAGACCGCGGCCCTCGCCCGGCTCTGGGCGGCCGGCGCGGACTTCGACTGGGCGCTGCTGCGCGGCGGCAGGCCCGTACGCCGCACGCCCCTGCCGACGTACCCCTTCGAGCGCCGCCCGATCCGCCCGCAGGACCTCGTCCCGCACGTCCTGCTGACTCCGGGCCAGGCGCAGCCCGCCCTGGTCGCGGCGCCCGCACCCGCGGCCCTGGCCGCCGCCCCTGCGCCTGCCGCGCTGCCGAGCGGCGCGGGCGCCGCGCAGGAGGCCGTGCTGGGGCATCTCGTGGGGCTCTTCGCCGAGGAGCTGAAGTGGCGGCCGGAGGAGATCGATCCGCGGGCCGGCTTCGACGACCTGGGCCTCAGCTCCCTGCTGGTGGAGAAGCTGCGCCGGCGGCTGGAGGAGCACTACGGGCCGGTCGACAGCGCCACGCTCTTCACGTACAAGAACCTCGACGCGCTCGCGCGCCACATGGCAGGACGGGTACGCACCCCGCCCGCCGCGACGCCCGCACCCGCGGCGGTGCAGCCGGCCCCCGTGCGGCCCGCCGTACGGTCCGCCGCCGTGCAGCCCGCGGTCGCGGGCGCCGGCACCGCGGACATCGCCATCGTCGGCATCAGCGGCCGCTACCCCAAGGCCCCCACCCTGGCCGACTTCTGGGACCGGCTGCTGGCCGGCGACGACTGCGTGGACGAGATCCCCCTCGACCGTCCCGGCTACCGCCGCTACGCGGAGCTGGCGCGCGAGAAGTTCGGCGACCAGTGGCCGCGCTGGGGCGGCTTCCTCGACGACGTCGACGCCTTCGACCCGCAGTTCTTCCACATCTCGCCGCGCGACGCCCGGCTGCTCGACCCGCAGGAGCGGCTCTTCCTCACCACCGCGTGGGAGACCCTGGAGGACGCCGGCTACACCCCCGCCTCGCTGGCCGACCCCGAACTCGGCGACGAGCGCGGCTCGGTGGGCGTCTTCGCCGGGGTGACGTACAACAACTACCAGATGTTCGCGGGCGGCGACCTGGACGAGGGCGTCTGGCGCATCGTCGGCTCGCAGACCTTCTCGGTCGCCAACCGCATCTCCCACCTGCTCAACCTCGGCGGCCCCAGCCTGACCCTGGACACGGCCTGCTCCTCCTCCCTCTACGCCATCCACCTGGCCGTCGCCGCGATCCGCCGAGGCGAGTGCGCCATGGCGCTGGCAGGCGGGGTCAACCTGTCGCTGCACCCGAGCAAGTACGTCATGCTCGCCGAGGCCGGGTTCCTCGCCGAGGACGGCCGGTGCCGCGCCTTCGCCGAGGGCGGCACCGGTTACGTACCGGCCGAGGCGGTCGGCGCGGTGCTCCTCAAGCCGCTGGACCGGGCGCTGGCCGACGGCGACCGGATCCACGCCGTCATCAAGGGCTCGGCGGTCAACAGCGACGGCCGCACGTACGGTTACGGCGTCCCCAACCCCGTCGCGCAGGCCGAGCTGGTCCGCGCCGCGCTCGCCGACGCCGGCGTCGACGCCGGCTCCATCGGCTACGTCGAGGCGCACGGCACCGGCACCAGCCTCGGGGACCCCATCGAGGTCCGCGGCCTCACCGAGGCGTACGCGGACGCCGCCGCCCCGCACCGCCGCGACGGCCGCCCGGCGTGTGCCATCGGGTCGGTGAAGGCCACCATGGGCCACGCCGAGGCGGCGGCGGGCATCGCCCAGGTCACCAAGGTGGTGCTGCAGTTGCGGCACGGCACGCTCGTGCCCTCCCTGCTGCACACCCCCGAACTGAACCCGAACCTCGACCTCGACAGCACGCCGTTCGCCGTGCAGCGCGAGACCGCCAGGTGGGAGCCGCCGGTGCTGCCCGGTCCCGGCGGGTCGGCCGCCGGGCCGCGCCGCGCGGGCGTCAGCTCCTTCGGTGCGGGCGGCGTCAACGTCCACCTGATCCTGGAGGAGGCCCCGGCCCGCCCCGTCCCGGCCGCCGCAGGCGCCGGCCGGCCGCTGGTGTTCCCGCTGTCGGCCCGTACGCCGGAGAACCTGCGCGCGTACGCCGCCCGCCTGGCGGCGTTCCTGCGCGCGCTGCCCGCGGAGCCCGGCGCCGACGACCCGGAGGCGCCGCGGGCCGCCGACGTCGCGTACACGCTCCAGCACGGCAGGGAGCCGATGGAGTACCGCGCCGCGTTCGCGGCCCGTAACCTCGCCGAGGCCGCCGAGCGCTTCGCGCGCGTCGCCGCCGGCGACGACGCCGACGCGAGCGTCAGCACCGGCCGCCGCCCCGGCCGGTCGGGCGCCGCGCGCGCGGTGCCCGCCGACGCCGCGCCGGAGCAGGCCGCCGCGCTGTGGGCGGCGGGCGGCGACACGGACTGGGCGGCCCGGCCCACCGGCGGGCGCCGGGTGTCGCTGCCGACGTACCCCTTCTCGCAGGAGCGCTACTGGCTGGAGCCGAGCGCCACGAACTCGGTACGGCCGACCGCACCGGCCGTGCCGATCCCCGTCCCCGCGCCGCGGACCGCCCCGGAGGCGACGGCCCCCGAGGCGGCCCCCGCGGCGCGGGAGGCGCCCGCCGCGACGGACCTGCTCGCGTCGCTGGCCGCCGCGCCCGCGAGCGAGCGCCACACCGCGCTGGCCACGCGGATGCAGCAGACGCTCGGCGAGCTGCTGGAGTTCCCGCCCGGCAGCCCGCCGGACCGGCAGCGCGGCTTCTTCGAGCTGGGCCTGGACTCGGTGATGGCCGTCCGCCTCGGCAACCTGCTCGAAGAGGCGCTGGGCCTGGTCCTGTACGCCGGGGTGGTCTTCGACTACCCGTCCATCGACGAACTGGCCACCTACCTGCTGGACGAGCTGAGTCTCGACGACGCCCCTGCCCCGGCGGCACCGGAACCCGCCGCGCAGGCACCGGAGTCCGCGCCCGACGGTGCCCTCCAGGTCGTGCACTACACCGCTGGCTGGGAGCAGGCCGCCGCCCCCGGGGGCCCCGCCTCCTGGCTCACGGGAGCCGTGCTCGTCTTCGACGACGACGGCGCCCTCACCGAGCGGGTACGCGACCGCCACTCCGGCGCCGCGCCCGTCGTCGGCGTCCGGCCCGGCGAGGCGTACGAGGTGGCCGGCGACGGCCGTACCGTACGCGCCGGATCCGCCCAGGACCACGCCGCGCTGCTCGCGGGACTCGACGCCCTGCCGGTCACCGTGCTGCACGCGTGGAGCGACCCGCGTACCGCGCTCACCTCGGTCTTCCACCTCAGCCAGGCGCTCCTGCGGCAGGGTCTGCGCGCCCCCGTGCGGCTGCTTCGCGTCACCGCCCACGCCGACGGCGGGCCCGACCCGCTTGCGGAGGCGTTCGGCGGCTTCGCCCGCAGCGTCGACCACGAGAACCCGCGGCTCGTCCAGCAGGCCGTCGCCGTACGCACCGCCGCGGGCGAGGAGCCCGCCGCGGCCCTGCTGCGCGCCTGCGAGGCCGAACTCGCCGCGGACGCCCGCGCCGACGCCGAGGTCCGCCACGACGCGGACGGCCGCCGGGTGCGCAGGCTCCGTGAGCTGCCCGCGGTACGCCCCGACGCGCCGGCCGCCGTCGCGGTCCGGCCGGGCGGCACGTACGTCATCACCGGCGGCGGAGGCGGCCTCGGCCTGCTCTTCGCCGAACACCTCGCCCGCCAGGCCCGGGTGAACCTGCTGCTCGTCGGCCGCTCGCCGCTCACCGGGGAGCGCCAGGAGGCGCTGGAGCGCATCCGCGCCCTGGGCGCCGACGTCCGCTACGAGCGTGCCGACGTCGCCGACCGCGGCGACGTCGAGTGGATCCTGGCCGCCGCCCGCAACCGCTGGGGCAGCGTGCACGGCGTCATCCACTCCGCGGGCGTGCTGCGCGACGGGCTGCTGCCCAACAAGACCGCCGACGAGATCGACCTGGTGCTCGCCGGCAAGGTCGACGGCGCCGTCCACTTCGACGCCGAGACCGCCGCGGACGACCTCGACTTCTTCATGGTCTTCTCGTCGCTCGCCGCGCTCGCGGGCAACCCCGGCCAGGTCGACTACGCCTACGCCAGCCGCTTCCTGAACGCCTTCAGCCGCCGCCGCGAGGAACTGCGCGCTGCGGGTGAGCGGTCCGGCGCGAGTATTGCGCTCGTCTGGCCGTTCTGGCGCGACGGCGGCATGCGCGTCGACGAGTCGACGGAGGGCTTCGTACGCCGCCGCCTGGGCCTGACGCCGCTGGAGAACGCGGTCGGGGTGGAGGCGTTCGACGCGGCGCTGCGGCACGCCGCGCCGGAGTTCGGCGTCGTGCACGCCGAACGGGACAAGCTGCAGCGGGTGCTGCGGATCGAGCCGCCGGCCGCCGGGTCCGCAGCGCCGGAGCCCGCAGCGCAGAAGCCCGCGGCGGCTACCAAGGCCGGCGGCAAGCCGGCCGCCGCGAAGGGCGATTCGACGGTGGAGATAGAGCTGAAGGGCGTCCTGACCGAGCTGGGGCTCTAGCCCACGGCCCGCGGGGGAGAGGAAACGGCGATGACGGACAAGGCACTGCTGAGGCGTTCCCTGGAGGCCGTGCGCACCCTGCGCGAGCAGGTCGACGAGCTGCGCGCGCGGGCCGCGGAGCCCATCGCCGTCGTCGGCCTCGGCTGCCGCTTCCCCGGCGGCGCGGACGGCCCCGAGCGGTTCTGGGAGCTGCTGCGCGAGGGCCGCGACGGCGTCGTGGACGTGCCCGAAGACCGGTGGCCGGTCGAGGGCTGGTACTCCGCTGACCGGAGCGAGCCCGGGACCTCGTACACGCGCCGCGGCGGGTTCCTCGCCGAGGGCGCCCACGCGTTCGACGCCGGGTTCTTCGGCATCACCGACGCCGAGGCCCGCGACATGGACCCGCAGCACCGGCTGCTGCTGGAGACGAGCTGGCAGGCGCTGGAGAGCGCCGGGCTGCTGTCGGGGACCACGGCCGAGCGGCGCGTCGGCGTCTTCGTCGGCGTTTCCGGCTCGGAGAACACCCTGCTGCCCCGGTCGCCGCGGGCGGCGGGCCCGTACACCGCGACCGGCTCGGCGATCAGCGTCGCCGCGGGGCGCATCGCGCACACCTTCGGGCTGCGCGGCCCCGCCCTCGCCGTGGACACGGCGTGCTCGTCGTCGCTGCTCGCGGTGCACCTCGCGGTCGAGAGCCTGCGCCGCGGCGAGTGCACCGCCGCCCTGGCCGGCGGGGTCAGCGCCATGATGTCGCCCGCCGTGATGGTCGCGCTGTGCCGGATGGAGGCGCTGGCCGAGGACGGCAAGTGCAAGGTCTTCGACGCCGCCGCCGACGGCTACGTACGCTCCGAGGGCAGCGGCATGGTCGCCCTCATGCGGGCCTCGGACGCCGCGGCCGTACGCGCCCCGGTCCTCGCCCTCATCCGCGGCTCCGCCGTCAACCACGACGGCCGCACCAGCGGCCTGACCGTCCCCAACGGCCGCGCGCAGCGCGAGCTGATCGCCGGCGCCGTGGCCGCGGCCGGGGTCGAGCCGCGGGCCGTGGACTACCTGGAGGCGCACGGCACCGGCACCGCGCTGGGCGACCCCATCGAGGTACGCGCCGCCGCCGACGTGCTCTGCGCCGACCGCGACCCCGCGGCGCCGCTGCGCATCGGCGCGGTCAAGTCCAACATCGGGCACCTGGAGGCCGCCGCCGGGGTGGCGGGCCTGATCAAGACCGTGCTCGCGCTGCGCCACGGCGAACTCCCCGGCGGGCTGCACCTGAACGAGCCCAACCCCCGCCTCGGCGTCGAGCGGCTGCCGGTGGCGCTGTGCGACCGTACGGCGACGTGGCCGCGCCACGGCGACGGCCGGGCCCGTACCGCGGGCGTCAGCTCCTTCGGCTTCTCCGGCACCAACGTGCACGTCGTGCTCACGGAGCCGGACGCCCAACCGGCGCGCACCGCGGGCCCCGAGCGCCCCGCGCACGTCTTCGCGCTCTCCGCGCGCGACCCCGAGGGCCTGCGCGAGGCCGCCGCGCGGCACGGCCAGTGGCTCGCGACGCACCCCGACGCGACGCTCGCCGACTTCTGCCACACCGCCACCGCGCGCCGCGCGCACTTCGCCCACCGCACCGCGTTCGTCACCGCCTCGCGCGACGACCTCGCGCGCCGGCTCACCGCGCTCGCCGCGGGCGAAGGCCCCGAACCGGCCGCGGTCCCGCGGCAGACCGCGGCGGCCGAGGCGGTCGGCGCCCGTGACCGGGCCCCCGCGCCGCCGGTCGCCTTCCTCCTCGACGCCACCGCGCCCGCCGCGGAGCGGATCACCGAGACGCTGTACGCCACCCACCCGGGCTTCCGCGCGCACGTCGACCGGTGCACCGCGGAACTGCGCGTTCCCGCGGCGGAGCCGGACGCGCCCGCCGCGCTCGCCGCCGACGTACGGACCGTCGCCTGCCAGATCGCGCTGGTGCGCACGCTCGCCGACTGGGGCCTCGCCGCCGGCGCCGTCGCCGGTGGTGCCGCGCCCGGTGACCTCGCCGCCGCTGTCCTCAGCGGCGCCCTCGACGCCCCGGCCGCCGGCGCCCTGCTCGCCGCCCGGCACGGCGCCGCCGACGCGCCGGACGCGCTGCCGCAACGCCCGCGCGGGCTACGGCTGCTGCACGGGCCAGACGCCGGCGAGGCGGGCGCGGACCAGGCCGCCGACCCCGGGTTCTGGCTCCGCACGGGGCCCGGCGTCCGCCCCGAGGCCGCCGCCGCGGCGCTCGCCGCGCACGGCTACGACACCCTCGTCCACGTCGGCGGCCCCGCGGCGCGGCCCGACCGCGGCGAGGTCCGCGGGCTGTCCGGTGACGACATCTGGTGCGAACTCCTCGACTGGCTGGCGGACCGGCACGTCGCAGGACAGGACGTCGACTGGTCCGCCTGCGACGACGGCTACGAGCGGACCCGGCTGGACCTGCCGGGCCAGACGTTCCGACGCCGTACGCACCGCCCGGACGCCGCGGCATTCGATGCCGCTCCCGCGGCGTCCGGGGCCGGTGCGCCCAGGGGAGCGCTCGGGCTGCGGCAGGTCGCCTCGCCCCTCGCGCAGCGCCAGTACACGACCGCCGCCAGCCGCGCTGCGCTGCCCGAAGTCGCCGACACCGCCGGGGTCCTGCACGTCGGCTACTACCAGGAACTGCTCGCCGCCGCGGCCCGCACGGGCCCCGGGCTGCGCCTGGACGACCTGCGGTTCGAGCGGGCCCTGACGCTCGCCCGCGGGCAGGAGCGCACCGTGCATCTGGCGGTCGGCCCGGCGGACGGCGACGGCTGGGCGGAGTTCTCCGTACACAGCCGGGAGGCCGGCGACACCTCGCCGGAGACCTCCGGCGACGAGGGCTGGCACCGCCACGCCGCAGGGCGGCTGCGCCCCGGCGGCGGGGGAGCGGAGCCGGGTCCGCTGCCGGAGGCGGCGCGGGCGGAGATCCGCGAGCGCTGCCCCGTACGCTTCGAAGGCGCCGAGTTCTACCGGCAGATGGCCGAACGCGGCGTCCCCCTGGGCCCGTCTGTCGAGTGGGTCGACGAGGCGTGGCTCGGCGAGGGCGAGGTGCTGGCACGCTTCCGCCTGCCGACCCCCGCCGAGACCGGCGCCGCCGCCGGCCGCCCGGAGCGCGCGCTTCCCGTGCCCGCCGGGATGCTGGACGCCTGCGTGCAGCTCTATGCGCTCGCCGCCGGGCCCCAACTGGCCGAGCGGGACCTGTTCATGACCGCCCGCCTCGGCGAGGTCGGCTTCGGCGCGCCCGCCGAGGGCGCCCTGTGGTGCCATGTCCGGCTGACCGCGCCGGTCGGCGAACTGCTGGTCGGCGAGCACCTGCTGTGCGCGGAGGACGGCACGGCCGTCGGCTGGGGCCGCGGCACCGAGATCAGCGTCATCAGCCCGAGCACCGGCGCGTACGAGACGCCCGCCGACGAGGTACGCGACGACGCGGCCCGGCAGCGCTTCCAGGGCCCGGACGGCGCCGCCGCGCTGCGGGACCTGCTCACCGGCATGGTCGCCGAGCTGCTGCAACTGCCGCCCGCCGAGGTCCCGAGCAGCCGGCCGCTCGCCGAGACGGGCCTGGACTCCCTCGCCGCGCTGGAGCTGCGCCAGCGGGTACGCGCCGAGACCTGCGTCGACCTCCCGGTCGACCTGCTCATCGCCGGGCCGTCGCTGGACGAGGTGGTGGAGCGGCTCTGCGGGTCGGTCGCGGGCGACGAGCCGGCCGTACCCCGCCCGTACGACGTGGACGGCAGGCTCTGGCTGCCCGTCACGCCGCAGGACGACGCCGCCGTGCGGCTGTTCTGCCTCCCGTACGGCGGCCGCGGCGCCTCCCTCTACCGGGACTGGCCGGGCGGCGCGGACGGCGGTGTCGAGGTCGTGCCCGTGCAGTTGCCCGGCCGGGAGGAGCGCGCCGACGAGCGCTGCCTCGTCGACGCCGACGAGGCCGTCGACGCCGTCGCGCAGGCGCTCAAGCCGTATCTTGACCGGCCGTTCGCCTTCTACGGGCACAGCATGGGCGCCCTCCTCGCCTACCGCCTGGCCCACCGGCTGGGCGCGGAGTACGGGGAGCTGCTGCGGCACCTCTTCGTCGGCGCGTTCAGCGCCCCGACCGGCGGCGAGAACCCGCTCGGCGCCCGGCTGCGCGCGGTGACCCAGCGGCTCGGCTACGAGCAGATGCCGGAGCACGAGGAGCTGGCGCGGGTACGGCGGTCGCAGCCGCGGCTCTACGACACGGCGCTGCGCGCGGAGCTGGGCGAGCACCTGGCGGGCAAGGCGGACGTGGCCATGGACGGCGCGGGCTACTCGGACCTGCGGGTGGTGCAGAGCTACCGGCACGACCCGGCGGAGGCGCCGCTGCAGGTGCCGGTGACCGCGTTCCACGGTGCCGGCGATCCGGTGGTCGCGGAGCAGGACGCCGACGGGTGGCGGCCGTTGACGGACGCCGGGTTCGAGCTGCTGGTCGTACCGGGCGACCACTTCTTCGTCCACGGCGACCAGAGCGGCGGGCGGGTCCTGGCGGAGATGGCCGCGCGGCTGCGGCAGCCGGTACGGGCCTGACCCCTGAAGCTCTGCCGCGGGCCCGTAGCCGATCACGGGCCCGCGCCCGGGGGCGGACAAGCCGAAGGGGCGGGCGAAGCCGGTGGCTTCGCCCGCCCCTCGCCGTACCGGCCCGGGCGGCCGTCAGACCGCCGCGGGCAGCTCCAGCCGCTCGTCCGCGACGAGGATGGCCTGCTGCAGGTTGCGCAGCGCCCGGCAGGGCTCCAGGCCGAGTTCCTCATTGAGGCGGGTCCTGGCCTGCTGGTACGTACGCAGCGCGTCGGCCTGCCGCTCCGACCGGCACAGCGCGAGCATCAACTGCCGGTAGAACGTCTCCCGCAGCGGGTACTCCGCCGTCAGCGCGGACAGCCGGCCGATCAGCTCCCGGTGCAGCCCGAGGCTCAACTGCGCCTCGATCAGCCACTCCAGGTACTCCAGGCGGGTCTCCTCCAGCCAGGTGGCGAAGCCCGCGATGATCGGGCCGTCGCACAGGTCACCGAGGACCGGACCGCGCCACAGGGAGAGCCCGTCCTCGAAGGCGGTGACGGCCTGCTCGGGCCGGCCCTCCTTCAGGTGCAGGCGCCCCCGGTGCAGCAGCTCCTGGAAGCGGTCCACGTCGAACTCGTCGTCCTCCAGGTGCAGCAGGTAGCCGGGCGGACGGGTGAGGATCGGGTTGTTCCGGCTGCCGGGCTCGCCGAGGAACTTGCGGAGCTGTGAGATGTAGACGTGGATGCCCGCGGTCGCACGGCGCGGCGGGTTCTGCCCCCAGATCTCGGCTATGGCCTCGTCGATCGAGACCACCTGCCGGGCGCGGATCAGTAACAGGACGAGGAGCACCTGCATCTTCTTGGCGCTCACGAATCTGCTGCCGCGACTGTCCACCACTCGGACGGGTCCGAGTATTTCGTACTGCACTTTTCAACCCCCGATGAATTTCTCTAGGCCGAAGTGCTCAGTTTCCATGGCACTGTTGTTCAATTCTCTCGCCGCTACAGGCAGGGGAGCTTGTGTGTGACGCGGCGATGCTGTACAGGTCTTTGCAGGCTATGGAGGGGGTAGGGGGTGCCGAAACCCCTACCCACCCCTAAGTCCCCCCTACGTGTTGTCAGGGGTATTGCGCAGGGCGCGCAGCGGCGTGTGAGGGGCATTCACGCCCCCCGGCCAATGCGTCGTGATCATCCGTCGTTCTCGCAAATGCCCGGTATTCACCGCAGCGTATCCGCTGCCCGATATCCGAGTGCGCGGCCGCGGGAATGTGCCCCGTTCCGTACGGCAACGGCCGCATGGCCCCTGGCGCACAGGGGGCCATGCGGCCGTCGTGGGACCCCGGCGGAGAGGCCGGAGGCCGGGAGGGGCTCGCCGAGCGGCGTCAGCGCGGGGCGTGGCCCTGGCGCATCGCCAGCAGCGAGCCGAACGTCCAGTCCACGGTCTGCTGGACGTGCGCCGGCGCGCCGTGCACGTCGTCGAACTCGTTCATGCTGACCTGCTTCACGTGCTGCCGTACGAACGCCGGGTCCCCGGCCGGGATGATCTCGTCGCGCAGGCTGGCGGAGTAGCAGACGGGGATCTCCAGCGCGGCCAGCTCCCCGGGCGTAAGCGCCCAGCCGGCGAGCGCCTTGTGCAGCGCGCCGTCGTCGCCCCCGGCGGTGCGCGTCAGCCGGGCCAGCGTGTGCCGGGTGATGCCGGGCACGCCGCGCAGCCAGTCGGCGTCGCCGAAGAACTCGCTCACCGGCGCCCCCGACGTCACGATGCCGCGCAGCCGGGCGTCGTGCCCGGCCCAGCGCAGCGCCAGGTGCCCGCCGAAGCTGTTGGCGAGGGCGTACGTGTCGGCCACGTCGGCCCGGTCCGCGATCGCGTCGAGCACGGCGGGCAGCATCCGCCAGCTCTCCCGGTCGTACGGGAGGGTGTTCTCGCCCACGCCCGGCAGCTCGGTGACGACGATGGCCATGCCCAGCGCCGCCGCCTGGAGCGTCACCGGCGCCCACTGCTCCTTGAGGCTGACGATTCCGCCCGTCACCAGGAGCACCGGCTTCGGCTCCGCCGCCGAAAGACCGCCGGCCCAGGCCACCACCTCGCCGTCGGCCAGCGGCGCGGTGACCCGCTCGATGCCCTGCTGGCCGGCGCGCCAGCGGTCGAACGCCGAGCGGCACTTCTCGTACGCCTCCTGCCGCGCCGGGCCGTCGACGACGGGGAAGCGGGCCATGGTGTAGCAGAGGAACGCGGGCAGCAACTGCCCGGCGTCGTCGAGTTCCGCGGCCGCCGCCGACCACTCCGCCGTCCACGAGCCGGGGGCGCCGTCCTCGTCATTGGTGATGCGGTCGAGCACTTTCTCGTACTGCCCGGGGGGCAGTTGCAGCGCCTTGGCGTGGACGAGCGCGAACTCCTTGAGCTCCGTGACGTCGTTCATCGTGTTCCCTCCCGCGCCCAGCGCACGGTCAGGGCGAGGTGGCCCGGCACCGCGTCGATCTGCCGCAGCTCGTGACGGAAGTCGGCGGTCCCGTCCTCGGCGTGCCCGTGGGCGTCGAAGCCGTTCCGTGAATAGAAGTCCCTGACCTTGCCGTTCTTCGGCGACGGCACGTACCGTGCCGCGACCGCCTCGGCCCCCTCGGCCCTGGCGTACTCCAGCAGCGCGGCGAGGCAGCCCTGCTCGATGCCGCGCGCGAAGACCCGGCAGCTCAGCAGGAAGTTGTCGACGTGCCACACGGGCCCGTCGGTCCGTACGAACACCGCACCGACCAGGCCGTTGTCGCCGAAGCGGTCGCCGGAGCGGATGGCCAGGACCAGGTTCCCCGGCGCGCCGGCCAGGGAGGCGACCTCGTCCTGCTGGAGCCGCCGGGTGGTCAGGTTGAACTGGTTGGTGCGCTGGGTGAGCTGGGCGACGCGCGGCACGTCGGCCTCGGCGGCGGCGGTCAGCTCCACCCGTACGTCCAGTTCGCGCAGGTAGTCGTCCAGCGAGGAGAAGGAGTCGAGGAAGTCCTTGCGGACCAGCTCCTCGCGGTAGCGCTCGGGGCGGCGGACGTCGTCGTCGGTGAGGTCCCGTACGTCGAACCAGCCGTCGGCGAGCAGCCGCCCCGCGTGCAGCGCCGGGTCGCCGTCGAGGTGGAGCACGGTGACCTCGGGCAGCTCGCGGGCCACCAGGCCGCACTCGTACGGGCTGTCGTCGGCGAAGACGAACGAGTCGAGGCCGACGTTGAGGTCCTCGGCCAGCGCCCGCAGGTTGTCGTGCTTGGGCGACCAGTTGGCGACCACCCGCACGAAGTCGTCCTCGCGCAGGGTCATCTCGGGGTGGTCGCGCAGCACCTCGCGTACGGGCTCCACGTCGTTCTTGCTGACGGCGGCCACCAGCACCCCGCGCGAGGCGAGCTGCTTGACCACCCGCTGCATGCGCTGGAACGCGCGCCCCGTACGGCCGTCGGCGACCTCGATGCCCTCCGGGCCGTCGTCGCCGAGCACGCCGCCCCACAGCGTGTTGTCCAGGTCGACCGCGAGCACCTTCTTCGCCCGCCCGGACCGGCCGCGGGCGAGGTGCGCGACCTCCCGGGCGACGGCGGCGGTCAGCTCGGCCGCGAACGGCGTGCCGACGTAGGTCGCCAGCCGGTCCTCGGCGAGGGCGGCGGGGCCGGTGAGGAGCGGGTCGAGGTCGAGGACGACGAGGCCCGGGTGCTCGTCCATCAGCCCGAGCAGCCGGGCGTTGGCCTCGCGCCAGACGGCGCCGAGCCGGGCCCGGGAGCGGTGGTCCACGAGCTGGGCGGTGAACTCCCGGGGGAGCGGCATCGTGGTGTAGACGAGGGTGCCGGAGCCGGAGGTGCCGTGGGTGGCGGCGAGCTTGCCGAGGAGGTGCACCTTCTCGGTCAGCACCCGCTCGACGTCCTCGGGCCGCCACGGGCGGGGCACCTCGTCGAAGACGATCCCGGCGGCCAGCAGGCATACGACGAGATCGGTGCCGGCGGCGTAGACCTCGCTAGCGGGGTCGGCGAGGTCGAACAGCCAACTGTCGTAGTCCGCGACGTGGGAGCGCAGGAGCATGCCGTGCCGGGCCAGCTCCATGGTGAGCGGCGGCACGAGGCCGGCGACCGTGCCGTGGCCGGTGACCGCGACGGACACGGTCGGGATGCCGGGGTGGACGGCGCGCACCTCGTCGGGGGACAGACGGGACAGCAGCCGGCCGGCGCGCTGCCGTTCGTCCTCGCCGAGGCCGTGCAGCAGGGCGGGGAGTCTCGGGTACTCCGCGACCAGGCTTCCGGACCGGTGCAGCTCCGCGACGGGATCCGGAGTGGATGGCGGGGGAGCGGGGGCAGCGGACACGGATCTCACACCTCCTGGTGGAGCAGCGCGGCGGGCCGCCGGGCGTGCGCGACCTGAGAGGCGCGGGCGGACCACCCCCAGGCTCGCCAGCGGGGCTTGACGGGGCCTTGGAGGGGTCTAAAGCGGTCGTACGCAGCGGCGGCGCCGCGCGCGCCGGGCTGCCGCCGAGGTGGGCCTCCGGGCCCCGCGGGCGCCCCTGCCTCCCCCGGGGACCGTGAGCCCGTACGCCACGGGCGCCGCGCGCCGCTGCGTGAACACAGCGGCGCACGGCGCCCGTTGACACCCCCTGCGACCCCGTCAGCCGGTCGCCTCCAGCGCGAAGCCCGACTTGATCCACTTGCTCGACTCGATGGCGACGCCGAGGGCCCGGTCGCCCGCGGCGAGCTTCGGCAGCAGCCGCTCCAGTTGGAAGAACACCAGCGCGTTGCCGTTGTTGCCGGTCTCGTCGACGCAGGAGACCTCCTGCGCCTCCGGCGCGCCCATCCGCTCCCGGATCTTGGCCGTCATCCGCCCGGAGAGCTGGGGCGGCAGCACGTACGCCAGCTCGTCCGCCTTCCAGTCCAGCCCGTCCAGCAGTTCCCCGGCCGACTCGGCGGCCATCTCCGGCACCGCCGCCTCGATCGCCTTGTAGTCCTCGCTGACCGGCGGGCCGTCGAACCGGCGGCTCGCGCCGTACCAGTCGAGCGTCTGCCCCGGCTGCTTGCCCAGCCCCACCAGCTTGGTGAACACCGCCCGCAGCGCGGGCCCCGGCGACGGCTCCGTGGTCAGCACCAGCGCGCCGGCACCGTCCCCGAACAGCATGAGGTTCACCAACTGCGCGGGCGGCAGCGCCGCGGCGTCCATGTCCGGGTCGACGAGCTTCGCCGAGACGTCGCCGCCGAGCACCAGCGCCGTGCGGTGGCCGCCGGACAGCAGCAGCCCCGCCGCCACCGACAGCGCCTGCACCGCGCCCGAGCACCCGGACTGCAGTTGGTACGTCGGCACCTGGTCGATGCCCAGCCGGTCCGCGACGACGTTGACCGTCGTCGGCATCAGCATGTCGGGCATCGCCGTGCCCATCACGACCACGTCGACGTCCGACGGCTCCAGGCCGGCCGCGGCCAGTGCCCGCCGGCCCGCCGTCTCACCGAGGTCGGCGAGCGAGAACCGCGGCTCACCGGTCTCCAGATCCACCGCGAGATGGCGGTACTTCGTGCCGACGAACGCCTCCGCCCACTGCTCCCACATCGGGCCGAGGCCCATGCGGCGGCCCAGCGTCGCGTTGTCGATGGCCGGGCCGGGCGACGCCGTGCCGAGGCCGGCGACCCGCAGGTCGTTCTCCCGGTTCAGAACGAGCACGTGATCACCAGGCCACCGGGAGCGAACTCGCGGCGTACATCGTCGCCTCCGCGCGCAGCGGCACCTCTTCCGGCTCGACCGCCAGCCGCAGGTCGGGGAAGCGGCGGAAGAGCGCCGAGTACGCGATCCGCATCTCCACCCGGGCCAACTGCTGGCCCAGGCACTGGTGGATGCCGTAGCTGAACGCCATGTGCCCGGAGGTGGAGCGGCTGACGTCGAAGCCGTCCGCGTCCTCGAACCGCCCCGGGTCGCGGTTGGCCGCCGACAGGGACACGGTGACGCCGTCGCCCGCCTTGATCAGCTTGCCCTCCAGCTCGACGTCCTCCAGCGCGGTGCGCGGCACGCCGAACTGGGCGATCGTCAGGTACCGCATCAGCTCCTCGACGGCGTTGCCGAACAGCTTCGGGTCCTCCCGCAGCCGCTTCACCTCGCCGGGGTGGCGCAGCAGCGCGTACGTGCCGAGCGACAGCATGCTGGCGGTCGTCTCGTGCCCCGCCATCAGCAGCAGCATCCCGATGCCGGTCAGCTCCGCGTCGTTCAGCTCACCGGTCGCGATCAGCCCGCTCAGCAGGTCGTCCTCGGGCTCCTTGTGCTTGAGCTGCACCAGCTCGTGGATCAGCCCGTAGATCGCGGCGAAGGCCGCCGCCACCTCCTCACCGGACGAGCCGATGCGCATCACGGTCGTCGAGTGGTCCTGGAAACGCTTGCGCTCGCCGTACGGCACGCCCAGCAGCTCGCAGATCGCGAGCGAGGGGATCGGCAGCGCGAACGACGGCACCAGGTCCGTGGGCGGCCCCTGCCGCTCCATCTCGTCCAGGTGCTCCTCGGTGATCTGCTCGATCCGCGGCTCCAGCGCCTTCATCCGCCGCACCGTGAACTGGCCGGTGAGCAGCCGCCGGTAGCGGGTGTGGTCCGGCGGGTCCATGTGCATGAAGAAGCCGGGCGGCACCTTCTCCCAGGGCCGGCCGCCGGAGGGCAGCTCGAACGGCACCTTCTTGATGTCGCCCCGGGCGCTGAACCGCTGGTCGCTGAGGACCTTACGGGCCGCGGCGTGACTCGTCACCAGCCAGCCCACGTGCCCGTCCGGATACAGCAGCGGGCTCACCGGCTCCTCGGCACGCAGCCGGCCCAGCTCTTCCGGCGGGTCCAGCGGGCGCGGCCGCTCGGTCGGCAACCGCCGGGGCGGCGTGGACAGCGTGTCCGACATGACGCGTTTCCTTCCTCCGCATGCGAAGCCGCGGGGCCGGCACCGCCGGTCCACGCCTTTCCGCCCAGCCTCGGGTTATGGCCTTAAGGCGGACTTGGGCGGGCTTAAGGCGCGTCGGCCGGCTCGGCAGGTTCGGCCGACTCCTCGAACCGGATGACCTGTCCCGGGCAGGAGCGCACGGCTTCGTCCACCGCCTCCCACTGCTCCTCGGCGGGGCGCTCGTCCAGCACCACGACCTGACCTGTCGCCTCATCCTGGTCGAAGACCCGCGGGGCCAGGAGCGTGCACATGCCAGACGCGACGCACCGCTCGATCTCGGTCTCGACCTGCATGGAGGAATCCCGCATGAGAGCATCCTTCCGGAAACTCGGATCCGTTGAACCGACCCGTAGCGTAAGGCCATTCACCTCCGCCTTCGTAAGCCGGAAAAGGCTTTAGAAACCGGCAAGTCACCCCCAAGCCGCGGCCCGCATGGTGAGCCGGGCGGCATACGGCAATCGCCCGGCACCGGACCATACGGAAAGGGCGGAACAGCAAATGGCGGAAGCAACCCGGGGCCCGGACACCCGAGTTCACGGAGTCGTACTCGGGGGCGGCCTCGCCGGCGTGCTGGCCGCCCGGGCACTGCGGGACCACGTCGACCACGTCACCGTGGTCGAACGCGACACGTACCCGGAGGAGCCCGAGCCCCGCAAGGGCGTTCCGCAGGGCCGGCACGCGCACATCCTCTGGTCCGGCGGCGCCGAGGCCATCGAGGCGCTGCTCCCCGGCACCCTGGACCGGCTGCGCGCCGCCGGCGCCCACCGCATCGGCGTCAAGGAGGACATGGTCCTCTACAGCGCCTACGGCTGGCAGCACCGCTTCCCCGGCTCCCACTACGCGCTCACCTGCAGCCGTCCCCTCCTCGACCAGACGGTCCGCGAGGCCGCCCTGGACCACCCCGGCACCGAGGTGCTGACGAGGACCGAGGCGCACGGGCTGCTCGGCGACCGTACGCGCGTCACCGGCGTCCGCGTACGCACCTCGGACGGCGGCACGCGCGAACTGCCCGCCGACGTCGTCGTCGACGCCACCGGCCGCGGCTCCCGGCTGCGGCACTGGCTCACCGACCTCGGCCTGCCGCCCGCCGCCGAGGAGAGCGTCGACACCGGACTCACCTACGCCACCCGCGTCTTCCGCGCCCCCGCAGGCGCCGCCGACTTCCCCGTCGTCAGCGTCTACGCCGACCACCGCACGGGGCAGCCCGGCCGCAACGGCCTGCTCCTGCCCATCGAGGACGGCCGCTGGATCATCACCCTCTCCGGCACCCGCGGCGGCGAGCCGACGGCCGACGACGCGCGCTTCGCCGAGTTCGCCCGCAGCCTGCGCGACCCGATCATCGCCGACCTGGTCGACGCCGCGGAGCCGCTGACGCCGGTGCGTACGACCCGCAGCACCCTCAACCGCCGCATGCACCTCGACCGCCTCGCCGACCGCCCGGAAGGGCTCGTCGCGCTCGGCGACTGCGTCGTGTCCCTCAACCCCATCCACGGCCACGGCATGAGTGTCGCCGCCCGGTCCGCCCGGGCCCTGGAGACCTGCCTGAGCCGCGCCGGCGGGCTGAAGCCCGGCCTGGCCCGTACGGCGCAGCAGGCCATCGCCGCCGCCGCAGACGCGCCGTGGCTGCTCTCCGCCTCGCAGGACCTGTGCTACCCCGACAACAAGGCCACGGTGAGCGACCCCCGCCTGACCACCCAGGCCGCGCAGCGGCAGGGGTTCGCCGACCTGGTCACCAGCGCGTCCCTGGTCAACGAGCGCGTCTGCGACGCCCTCACGGCCGTCACCACGCTGACCGCACCGCTGGGCAGCCTGGAGACGCCCGAGTTCCTGGCGTCGATGCGGCAGCAGGCCCGGCCGCCGCTGACGGCGGCGCCGCTGAAGGACGCGGAGGCGGCGGTGCTGCGGGCGGCGGCGAAGTAGCCCAAGCCCGCGGCGAGTAGGCCCCGGAGAAGAACAAAGCAGGAAGAGAACCGCCCGCCGCGATCGCGGCGGGCGGTTCTCCTTCACCTGCCTCTCACTGTCCGGGCGTCGAAGGTGCCTCGCTGCCGTCCGTACGGCCGAGCTGCCGGTCGATGAAGTCGAAGATCTCGTCCGCGGACGACTCCTGGATCTTGTTGCTCACGTCCTCGGCCGGGGCCGGGCGCGCGTCGTTCCAGTTCGACAGCAGCGTCTGCAGCCGCAGCGTGATCCGCGAACGGTCCGCCTCGTCCGCCGCGAGCTGCTTCAGCTCCAGCTCCAGCGCGTCCAGATCGGCGATCACCCGGCGCGACGCGCTGACCGCCTCCGGCATCAGGTCCGCCAGGATCCGGCCGGCCAGGGCGTCGGGGGTGGGGTGGTCGAAGATCAGGGTCGCGGGGAGGCGGAGTGCGGTGGTGGTGGTGAGCTGGTTGCGGAGCTGGACGGCGGTGAGGGAGTCGAAGCCCAGCTCCTTGAACGGGCGGTGCGGGTCGACGGTTTCGGCGGTGCCGTGGCCGAGGACCGCGGCGATGTTGCTCCGTACGACATCGAGGACCGCCTTGTGCCGCTGCTCCGGCTCGGGCAGCGCCGCGAGCTGCTCGGCCAGCGCGGTGCCGCCGGGCGCACCTGCGGCCGGCGCCGCGGCGGTGCGGCGCGGGGCCGGCACGAGGCCGCGGAGGAGCGCGGGCAGGTGGGGCGCGGTGCGCAGGGTGCTCGGGTTGAGCGGCACGCACAGGTGGTGGGACGCGGAGGTGGTCAGCGCGACGTCGAGGAGGCGCAGCCCGTGCTCCGTGGTGAGCGGTGTGCCGGTGCGGGTCTGCTGGTGGGTGGTGAGGTGGCCGGTGAGGTCAGTGGTGTGCTTCCAGTAGCCCCAGGCGAGGCTGGTGGTGGGCTGCCCTTGCCGGGTGCGGTGGTGGGCGAGGGCGTCGAGGTAGGTGTTGGCGGCGGCGTAGTTGGCCTGGCCGGGGTTGCCGAGGGTGCCGGCTGCGGAGGAGTAGAGGACGAAGTGGGCGAGGTTCAGATCCTTGGTCGCCTGGTGGAGGTGGTACGCGGCGTCGACCTTGGGTGCCAGGACGGGGTGCAGGTCGTCTGCGGTGAGTTGGGTGAGGGTGGCGTCGTTGAGCGCCCCGGCGGTGTGGATGACGGCGGTGAGGGGGTGCTGCTCGTCGACGGAGTCGACGAGGGTGCGTACGGCGTCGGGGTCGGTGACGTCGTAGGCCGCGACGGTGACCTGGGCGCCGATCGCGGTGAGTTCGTCGCGGAGAGCGGTGGCGTTGGGGTGGTCGGGGCCGCTGCGTGAGGCCAGCAGGAGGTGGCGTACGCCGTGCTCGGTGATGAGGTGACGTGCCGTCAGGCTCGCGAGACCGCCGGTGCCGCCCGTGATGAGCACGGTGCCGTTCGGGTCGAGCGGCCGGGCTTCCTCCGCCGCGGCGTCGTCGGTGGAGCGGGTGAGGCGGGGGATGAGGACCGCGTTGTCCCGGAGGGCGAGTTGGGGTTCGCCCGTGGCCAGGGCGTCGGTGAGGTGGGGGACGTCGGCCGCCCGCGTCCCGGGCTCGATGCCGGTGGTGTCGGTGTCGGTGTCGATGAGGTGGATGCGGTCGGGCTGTTCGTTCTGGGCGGTACGGACCAGGCCCCACAGCGGCGCGTGCGCGAGGTGGACGTCCTCCGCCGGGCCGGTGCCCACCGCGCGGTGGGTGAGGACGACGAGACGCCGGTCCGTCTCGTCGTTGTCGGCCAGCCAGCTCTGCAGGTGGGCGAGCAGCGCCTCGGTTGCGACGTGCGCCGCGGCCGGCGTGTCCTCGGCGGCCGGGACGGCGACGTACACGTCCACCCGGTCCGTATCCACCACCGCCGACTGACCGTCGGCGGCAGGGCTCCAGCCGAGGTGGAACAGGCTGTTGCGGGTGTCCTCGCTGCCACGGGCGCTGAGCGCCGCGGCGTCGATGGGCCGGGTGTTCAGCGCCGTGACCGTGGCCACCGGCGTGCCCGTCGTGTCCCACGCGCGCAGGGCGAGGTCGTGCCCGTGCTCGCCCGCGGGGGTGAGGGTGGCGCGTAGCCGGGTGGCGCCGGTGGCGTGGACCGACACGCCGCTCCACGCGAACGGCAGCCGGAGCTGCCCGTCCGCGCCGTCGTTGTGCGCCGCGAGGGGGTGCAGTGCGGCGTCGAGGAGCGCGGGGTGGAGGGCGTGGCCGGAGGCGTCGGCGCCCTGCGGGAGGGCGATCTCGGCGTGCAGGGTCCCGTCGGTCCCCTTCCAGGCCGCGGTCACGCCCTGGAAGACGGGGCCGTACTCGTAGCCCGCCGCGGCCAGCTCCGGGTAGAGCGCGCCGACGTCGAAGGGCTCCGCGTCCGCGGGCGGCCACTGGGTCAGCGGCTTGGCCTGGGCAGCCGGTTCGGGGGTGAGGGTGCCGGTGGCGTGGCAGGTCCACGGCTCGGGCTCGACGTCGTCGGTGTGCGGGCGGGAGTGGACGGTGACCTGCCACCGGCCCGTCCCTGGTGTCCCGGCTCCGCCCTGCGGGGTGGCGGTGACCTGGAGGTCGCGGGCGCCGGTCTCCTCCAGCACCAGCGGGGCCTGGAGCGTCAGCTCTTCGAGGTGGGTGGCGCCGGTCTGGTCGCCCGCGTACAGGGCGAGGTCGACCAGGCCGGTACCGGGCAGCAGCACTGTCCCGGTGACGGCGTGGTCGGCGAGCCACGGGTGGCTGCTCAGGCTGACGCGGCCGGTGAACACCGTGGTGCCCGCGCCGCCTTCGGTGCCGTTGGCGAGCTGGACCGCGGCGTGCAGCAGCGGGTGGGTCGTCGTGGCGAGGCCGAGGTCGGTGGCGCTCGCGAGCCGGGCCGGGGCGTTCAGCCAGTAGGGCTGGTGCTGGAAGGGGTAGGTGGGAAGGCCCGGCAGCGCGCTCGCCGCCTGCGGCAGGTGCGGGGTGAGGTCGATGGGGTGGTGGTGGGCGTGGAGGGTGGTGAGGGCCGTGAGGAAGCGGGCCTTGCCGCCGTTGTTGCGGATCAGAGTGGCGTGGTGGTGGGCGGCGGTGGGGTGCTGCTCGAACGTGTCCGCCAGGGCCG
Organism: Streptomyces sp. CMB-StM0423; assembly: GCF_002847285.1. Taxonomy (NCBI): domain Bacteria; kingdom Bacillati; phylum Actinomycetota; class Actinomycetes; order Kitasatosporales; family Streptomycetaceae; genus Streptomyces; species Streptomyces sp. CMB-StM0423. Next base: position 7,819,332 of record NZ_CP025407.1, read on the forward strand.
CGGTCATGACCGGGTGGGGGCTGGACTCGATGAGGGTGTAGTGGCCGTCGTCGAGGAGTTGTTCGAGGGTGGTGTGGAAGTGGACGGGGTGGCGGAGGTTGTTGAACCAGTACTCCGCGTCCAGGTCCCGGTCGAAGGCGAGCAGACTGCCGGTGTGGGTGGAGTAGAACGGGATGGTCGGCGGCATCGGCTCGATGGCGGCGCGTTCGGCCAGGTCCGTGATGATCGTCTCGCGCAGATCCTCCACGTGGGGGGTGTGCGAGGCGTAGTCGACGGGGATCAGACGGGCGCGGATCTCCCGCTCCTGATAGGAGTTGACCAGATCCGTCAACGGCTGGGTCTCACCGGCGAGGATGGTGGTGTGAGGACCGTTGATGGCGGCCACGTGGACACCCTCGGGCAGGTCCTGTAGTTCGTCTGCCGGCAGCGGGAGCGAGGCCATGGTGCCGGTGCCCGCGAGTCGGGTGATGGCCTGCGCCCGGAGGGCCACCACGGCGACCGCGTCGGGCAGGGTCAGCGCCCCGGCGACGTACGCGGCGGCGATCTCGCCCTGCGAGTGGCCGATGACCGCGTCGGGCTCAACGCCGTGGTGGCGCAGGAGCTGCGCGATGCCGGTCATCACCGCGAACAGCGCGGGCTGCACGACATCCACACGGTCCAGCGCGTGTTCGTCCTCGCTGGCCAGGACCTCCAGGAGGTCCCAGTCGCACCAGCGTGACAGCTCGTCCCGGCACGCGCTCAGATGTGCGGCGAAGACCGGTTCCTCGGCGGCCAGTTCGTAGCCCATACGGGTCCACTGCGAACCCTGCCCCGGGAACACGAACGCGGTCTTCCCCGCGCCCACCGACCCGGGTCCCGTGACCAGTGCCGGATGCGCGGTACCCGTGGCGAGCGCGGTCAGCGCTCCACGCAACTCGTCGCGGTCGGCGGTGACGATGCCCGCGCGGTGCTCCATCTTCGCCCGGCCGCTCCACAGCCGTCCGGCCAGTGCACCCACCTCGATCTCGGGGTGCTGCTCCACGTACGCGGCAAGCTGCTCGGCGGCCTGCGCCAAAGCGCCCGGCGTACGGGCGGAGACCACCAGCGGAACCGGTGCCGCCCCCGACTCCGGCTCGGCCTCGGCCTCCGGCAGGGCCGGGGCCGCTTCCAGGATCAGGTGCGCGTTCGTGCCGCTCATGCCGAACGACGACACCGCCGCCCGCCGCGGCCCGCTCTCCTCCGTCCACGGGCGGGCCTCCGTCAGCAGCTCGATGTGGCCCGCGTCCCAGTCGACATGGCTGGTGGGCATGTCGACGTTGAGCGTCGGGGGCAGCACCCCGTGCCGCATGGCCTCGACCATCTTGATGACGCCGGCGACGCCCGCGGCCGCCTGGGTGTGGCCGATGTTGGACTTGATGGAGCCCAGCCACAGCGGATTCTCTTCGGAGTGCGCCTGGCCGTACGTCTCCAGCAGCGCCTGCGCCTCGATCGGGTCGCCCAGCGTCGTGCCCGTGCCGTGCGCCTCCACGGCGTGCACCTGGTCGCCGCTCAGCCCGGCGTTGGCGAGCGCCTGCTCGATGACGCGGCGCTGCGACGGGCCGTTGGGCGCGGTGAGGCCGTTGGACGCACCGTCCTGGTTGACGGCGGAGCCGCGGACGACGGCGAACACCTCGTGTCCGTTGCGCCGCGCGTCCGACAGCCGCTCGACCAGCACCAGGCCGACGCCCTCGCCCCAGCCCGTACCGTCCGCCGCGTCGGCGAATGGCTTGCAGCGGCCGTCGGCCGCCAGGCCGCGCTGCCGGGAGAAGACCTGGAAGGTGCCGGGGGTGGCCATGATGGTCGCGCCGCCGGCGAGGGCGAGGTCGCACTCGCCGTTGCGCAGCGCCTGCGCCGCGAGGTGCAGGGCGACCAGCGACGACGAGCAGGCCGTGTCCACCGTCATGGCCGGGCCCTCAAGACCGAAGGTGTACGCCACCCGGCCGGAGGCGATGCTCGCGGAGCCGCCCGTGGCGAAGTAGCCCTCCAGGTGGTCCGGCGCGTCGTGCATGCGCATCAGGTAGTCCTGCGAGATGACGCCCGCGAACACGCCGGTGCTGCTGCCCTTGAGGCTGGTGGGATCGATGCCCGCCCGCTCGAACGCCTCCCAGGCGGTCTCCAGCAGCAGCCGCTGCTGGGGGTCGGTGGCCAGGGCCTCGCGGGGGTTCATGTGGAAGAAGTCCGCGTCGAACCGGCTGGCGTCGTACAGGAACGCGCCCTTGCGGGTGTACATCTTGCCCGGCGCGTCCGGGTCCGGGTCGTAGAGGTCGTCGAGATCCCAGCCGCGGTCGTCCGGCAGGTCGCCGATCGCCTCGACGCCCTCGGAGACGAGCCTCCACAGGTCCTCGGGCCGCCGCATCCCGCCGGGGTAGCGGCAGGCCATCGAGACGATCACGATCGGGTCGTCGTCGGCCACGGCCGCGACCTGCTTCGCCGCCCGCACCCGCGGCTGCTCGTCCAGCAGCTTGCCCCGCAGGAACGCCGACAGCTCGGTGAGCGTCGGGTGGTCGAAGACCAGCGTCGACGGGAGCTGGAGCGCGGTGGCGTTGGAGAGCCGGTTGCGCAGCTCGACGGCGGTGAGGGAGTCGAAGCCCAGCTCCTTGAACGGGCGTTGCGGGTCGATGGTCTCCGGGCGCGCGTGGCCGAGGACCGCCGCGACGTTGCTCCGGATCAGGTCCAGCACCAGCCGGTCCTGCTCGGCCTCGCCGAGCCCGGCCAGTTCCTCGGCCAGCCCCGAGCGCCGCACCGCGCTCGCGCCCGCGGCGGTCGCGCGGCGCGCGGTGGCCGGTACGAGGTCGCGGAGCAGCGCCGGCACCTTGGGCGCGCGGCGCAGGGCCGCAGGATCGATCGGCATGCAGACCAGCGTCGACTCGGGCCGGTCACGGAGCGCGACGTCGAAGAGGCGCAGTCCGTGTTCCGTGGTGAGCGGCTTGCCGGTGCGGCCCTGCTGGTCGGCGCTGAGGTGGCCGGTGAGGCCGGTGGCCTGCTTCCAGTAGCCCCAGGCGAGGCTGGTCGTCGGCAGGCCGAGCCTGTTGCGGTGGTGGGCGAGGGCGTCGAGGTAGGTGTTGGCGGCGGCGTAGTTCGCCTGTCCTGGGTTGCCGAGGGTGCCGGCGGCGGAGGAGTAGACGACGAAGTGGGCCAGGGGCAGGTGCCGGGTCGCCTCGTGCAGGTGGTACGTGGCGTCGATCTTCGGCGCCAGGACCGGGTGGAGTTCGTCGGGGGTGAGCTGGGTCAGGACGGCGTCGTTGAGGGCCCCCGCGGTGTGGATGACGGCGGTCAGCGGGTGGTCGTCGCCGATGGAGCCGACGAGGGTGCGTACGGCCTCGGCGTCGGTGACGTCGCAGGCGGCGATGGTGATGTGGGCGCCGAGTTCGGTGAACTCCTCGCGGAGAGCGGAGGCGTTGGGGTGGTCGGGGCCGCTGCGGGAGGCCAGGAGGAGGTGGCGTACGCGGTGCTCGGTGATGAGGTGACGTGCCGTCAGGCCCGCGAGGACGCCGGTCCCGCCTGTGATGAGGACGGTGCCGTTCGGGTCGAGCGGCCGGGGGAGGGTCAGGATCAGCTTGCCGGTGTGCCGGGCCTGGCTGAGGTGGCGTAGTGCCTGCGGGGTGTGCCGGATGTCGAACGAGGTGGTGGGCAGCGGCGTCAGGACACCCTCGGAGAACAGCTCGGTCAGGTGCGCCAGGATCTGCTGGATGCGGTCGGGGCCCGCCTCGATGAGGTCGAAGTTCCGGTACTCGGCGCCGTGTTCGGCCGCCACCGCCTGCGGGTCGCGGATGTCGGTCTTGCCCATCTCGATGAACCGGCCGCCGGGGCGTACGAGGCGCAGTGAGGCGTCGGTGAACTCGTGGGCGAGGGCGTTGAGGACGACATCCACGCCCTGGTCCGGGCCGTGGGCGCGGAAGTGCCCCTCGAAGTCCAGCGTGCGGCTGGACGCGATCTGCGTGTCGTCCAGACCCTGGGCGTACAGCAGGTGCTGCTTGGCGGGGCTGGCGGTGGCGTAGACGTCGGCGCCGAAGTGGCGGGCGAGTTGGAGTGCTGCGGAGCCGACGCCGCCGGTGGCGGCGTGCAGCAGCAGCGACTCGCCGGACTCCAGCCGGCCCAGGTCCTTCAGCGCGAAGTACGCCGTCAGGAAGGCCACCGGAATCCCGGCCGCCTGGGTGGAGGACCACTCCGCCGGTACGGGCGTGAGCAGCCGGTGGTCGGTGATCGCCCGGCTGCCGGCGCCCTCGGGCATGAGACCCATGACGCGGTCGCCGACCGCCACGCCGGTGACGTCGGCGCCGACCTCGGTCACCACGCCCGCGCCCTCGCTGCCGAGGGGCGCCTGGCCCGGGTACATGCCCAGGGCGATGAGCGTGTCGCGGAAGTTCAGCCCGACCGCGTGCAGTTGCACGCGGACCTGGCTGCCGGTCAGCGGGGCGTCCCACTCGGGGGCGGGCCGGCAGGCGAGCGCCTCCAGCGTGCCGTCGCCGTCGCTCGCCAGCTTCCACGTGCCTTCCGGCAGGTCCAGCACGCCGCTCTCCGCGCCCGTCGCGCGGGCGAGGCGCGCGGTCAGCACCTGACCGCCGCGGACGGCGGTCTGGGGCTCGCCGGTGGCGAGGGCGTCGGCGAGGTGCGGGATGCCGGCGGCGCCGGCGTGCGGGTCGATGCCGGCGGCGTCGGTGTCCACGAGGTGGATGCGGTCGGGGTTCTCGTTCTGGGCGCTGCGGAGCAGGCCCCAGAGCGGGGCGTGGGCCAGGTGCACGTCCTCGGCCGGGTGGGTGGCGACGGCCCGGTGGGTGACGACGGCCAGCAGGCGGTCGGTCTCGTCGTTGGCGGCCAGCCAGTCCTGTACGTGGCCGAGCAGCGCCTCCGTCGCGACGTGCGCCGCGGCCGGGGTGCCGTCGCCCGCGGGCGCGGCGACGTACACGTCGTACCGGTCCAGCTCCGCGGGCTCGTCCTGCTCCGTCGCGGCAGGGCTCCAGGAGAGGTGGAAGAGGCTGTTGCGGGTCGCCGCGCCGGTGTCGGTGCCGCCGGTCAGCGCCGAGGCGTCGACGGCCCTGGTGTTGAGGGCGCCGATGGTGGCGACGGGTGCGCCCGTGGGGTCCCAGGCGCGGAGCGCGAGGTCGTGGCCCTGGTCGCCGGTGGGGGTGATCGTCGCGCGGAGGAGGGTGGCGCCGGTCGCGTGGACGGAGACACCGGTCCACGCGAACGGCAGCCGCAGTTGCGCCTCCGCCTCCCCTCCGTGCTTGGCGCCGCCCTGGGCCGCCAGCGGGTGGAGGGCCGCGTCGAGGAGGGCGGGGTGGATCGTGTGCCCGTCCGGGTCGGTGTCCTCGGGCAGGGCGATCTCGGCGTGCAGCGTGCCGTCGGGCTGCGCCCACGCCGCCGTGACGCCGCGGAAGGCGGGTCCGTACGCGTAGCCGCCCGCGGCCAGCCGGGGGTAGATCTCCGACACGTCGAGCGCCTGCGCACCCGTCGGCGGCCACTGGGTCAGCGGTTCGGCCGGGGCTGCCGGTTCGGCGGTGAGGGTGCCGGTGGCGTGGCAGGTCCACGGCTCGGGCTCGGCCTCGTCGTCGGCGTGGGGCCTGGAGTGGATCGTGACCTGCCAGCCGTCCGCGTCGGGCCGGGGTCCCGCGGTGACCTGGAGGTCGCGGGCGCCGGATTCCTGGAGCACCAGCGGGGCCTGGAGCGTCAGCTCTTCGAGGTGGGTGGCGCCGGTGTGGTCGCCGGCGTGCAGGGCGAGGTCGACCAGCGCGGTGCCGGGCAGCAGGACCGTACCGGCGACGGCGTGGTCCGCGAGCCACGGGTGGCTGCTCAGGCTGACGCGGCCGGTGAACACGACCGTGCCGGTGGCGCCGGTGCCGGTCTCGTCGGCGAGCGGGACGGCGGCGTGGAGCAGCGGGTGGGTGGTGGTGCCCAGGCCGAGGTCGGACGCGCTGGTGAGCTGGGCGGAGCCGTGAAGCCAGTAGCTCTCCCGCTGGAACGGGTACGTGGGCAGCTCGGGCACCTGGTCGGCGGGCTGATCGGTCCGCGGGAAGTGGGGGGCGAGGTCGATCGGGTGGTGGTGGGCGTGGAGGGCGGTGAGGGCCGTGAGGAAGCGGACCTTGGTGTCGTCGTTGCGGATGAGGGTGGCGTGGTGCCGGGCCGGGGTGGCGCGCTGTTCGAAGGTGTCGGCGAGCGCCGCGGTCATGACCGGGTGGGGGCTGGACTCGATGAGGGTGTGGTGACCGTCGTCGAGGAGTTGTTCGAGGGTGGTGTGGAAGTGGACGGGGTGGCGGAGGTTGTTGAACCAGTACTCCGCGTCGAGATCCTGGTCGAAGGTGAGGAGAGCCCCGGTGTGCGTGGAGTAGAAGGGGATGGTGGGTGCCATCGGCTCGATGGCGGCGCGTTCGGCCAGGTCCGTGATGATCGTCTCGCGCAGGTCCTCCACGTGCGGGGTGTGCGAGGCGTAGTCCACGGGGATCAGACGCGCCCGGATGTCCCGCTCCTGATAGGAGTTGACCAGATCAGTCAGCGGCTCGGTCTCACCCGCGAGGATCGTGGTGTGCGGACCGTTGATCGCAGCCACGTAGACGCCCTCGGGGAGGTCTTGGAGTTCGTCCTGCGGCAGCGGGAACGAGGCCATGGTGCCCGTGCCCGCGAGTCGGGTGATGGCCTGCGCCCGGAGAGCAACCACGGCGATCGCGTCTGGCAGGGTCAGCGCCCCGGCGACGTACGCGGCGGCGATCTCGCCCTGCGAGTGGCCGATGACCGCGTCCGGCTCGACGCCGTGATGCCGTAGCAACTCGGCAATGCCCGTCATCACGGCGAACAGCGCCGGCTGGACGATGTCCACGCGGTCGAGGGCGTTTTCGTCCTCGCTGGCCAGGACGTCGAGCAGATCCCAGTCGCACCAGCGCGACAGCTCGTCCCGGCACGCGGCCAGATGCTCGGCGAACGCAGGCTCGTCCGCGGCGAGTTGATAACCCATACGGGTCCATTGCGAGCCCTGCCCCGGGAACACGAACGCGGTCTTGCCCGTATTGACCGCGCCGGGCCCGGTCACCAGCGCCGGGTGCGCGGCACCTGCGGCAAGGGCGGTCAGTGCCTCGCGCAGCTCGTCGCGGTCGGCGGTGACGATGCCGGCGCGGTGCTCCATCTTCGACCGGCCGGACCACAGCCGTCCGGCGAGTGCACCCACCTCGATCTCGGGGTGCTGCTCCACGTACGCCGCAAGCTGCTCGGCGGACTGCGCCAGCGCGCCCGCCGTGCGGGCGGACACCACCACCGGCACCGGCGCCGTCTCCTCATCCGGAGCCGGCTCCGCCGACGGCGCGTCCGCCGCCGCGGTCTCCACCGGCGCCGCCTCCAGCACCACGTGCGCGTTCGTGCCGCTGATGCCGAACGAGGACACCGCCGCCCGGTACGGTTCGTCGTTCTCGGGCCACGGCGTCGACTCCGTGATCAGCGAGATGGTGCCGGAGCTCCAGTCGACGTGCTGGGACGGCTCGTTGACGTGGAGGGTGGGGGGCAGCATGCCGTGGCGCATGGCCTCGACCATCTTCATCACGCCCGCCACGCCCGCCGCGGCCTGGGTGTGGCCGATGTTGGACTTGATGGAGCCCAGCCACAGCGGCCGCTCGGCCGAGTGCTCGCGCCCGTACGTGGCGAGCAGCGCCTGCGCCTCGATCGGGTCGCCCAGCGCCGTGCCCGTGCCGTGCGCCTCCACGGCGTCCACCTGACCGGGCGTCAGCCCGGCGCTGGCGAGCGCCTGCTCGATGACGCGCTGCTGCGACGGGCCGTTGGGCGCGGTGAGGCCGTTCGACGCGCCATCCTGGTTGATCGCCGAGCCCTTCAGCACCGCCAGCACCTGGTGACCGTGCCGCCGGGCGTCCGACAGCCGCTCCAGCAGCACCAGGCCGACGCCCTCGCCCCAGCCCGTACCGTCCGCCGCGTCGGCGAACGCCTTGCACCGGCCGTCCACGGACAGCACGCGCTGCCGGGAGAACTCGATGAACGCACCCGGGCTCGACATGACCGTGACGCCGCCCGCGAGGGCGAGGTCGCACTCGCCGTTGCGCAGCGCCTGCGCCGCGAGGTGCAGGGCGACCAGCGACGACGAGCACGCGGTGTCGATCGTCACCGCCGGGCCTTCAAGACCGAAGGTGTACGCTACCCGGCCCGAGGCGACGCTTGCCGCGCTGCCGTTGCCGAGGTAGCCCTCGAAGCCCTCCGGGGCGTTCTGCATGAGCCGCGAGGCGTAGTCACCGTAGATCACACCGGCGTAGACCGCGGTGCTGCTGCCCCTGAGCGTGGCCGGGTCGATGCCCGCCCGCTCGAACGCCTCCCACGAGGTCTCCAGCAGCAGCCGCTGCTGCGGGTCCGTGGCCAGCGCCTCGCGGGGGTTCATGCGGAAGAAGTCGGCGTCGAACTCGTCGGCCTCGTGCAGGAACGTGCCGTAACTGGTGTAGCTCTTGCCCGTCGCCGCCGGGTCGGGGTCGAAGAGGTTCTCCAGGTCCCAGCCGCGGTTCGTCGGGAAGCCGGAGAGACCTTCGCGGCCCTCGGCGACGAGCTTCCACAGGTCGGCGGCGGAGCGCACCTCGCCGGGGAAGCGGCACGCCATCGACACGATGACGACGGGGTCGTCGGCGGTGTCGGCGCTCACGAGCTGCGGCGTCGCCGCGCGCGGCGCCGACTCCAGCACCTCGGCGCCGATGTGGTCGGCGAGGACCTGCGCGGTCGGGTAGTCGAAGATCAGGGTTGCCGGCAGCCGCAGTCCGGTGGCGGCGTCGAGCCGGTTGCGCAGTTCGACCGCGGTGAGGGAGTCGAACCCGAGGTCGTTGAACGGCGCCTGCGCGTCCACGGCGGCGGCGTCGCCGTGCCCCAGGACGGCGGCGGCGTTGGTGCGCACGAGGTCGAGCAGCAGGCGCTGCTGCTCGGCGGCCGACAGCCCGGCGAGCTGCTGTGCGAGCCCCGAGACCTCGCTCGGCGCGGCGGCCGCGGCCGCCCGGCGGCGCGCCCGCGGGGCGAGGTCGCGCAGGAGGGCGGGGACGCGGTCGCCGGTGCCGAGGGTGGCCGGGTTCAGCGGGACACAGAGGTGGTACGGGGACGGGGTGGCGAGGGCCGCGTCGAGGAGCTTCAGCCCGTGCTCGGTGCTGAGCGCCGCGTCGCTGCGGGCCACGTCGCTGTCGCCGAGGTGCCGGGTGAGGTCGGTGGTGCGCTTCCAGTAGCCCCAGGCGAGGCTGGTGGTGGGCAGGCCCTGCTGGGTGCGGTGGTGGGCGAGGGCGTCCAAGTACGTGTTGGCGGCTGCGTAGTTGGCCTGACCGGGGTTGCCGAGGGTGCCGGCCGCCGACGAGTACAGGACGAAGTGGGCCAGGTCCAGGTGCCGGGTCGCCTGGTGCAGGTGGTACGCGGCGTCGACCTTCGGCGCCAGCACCGGGTGCAGCGTCTCCGGGGTGAGCTGGGTCAGGATCGTGTCGTTGAGCACGCCCGGGGTGTGGATGACGGCGGTCAGCGGGTGCCGCTCGTCGACGGAGGCGATGAGGGTGTGGACGGCATGGGCGTCGGTGACGTCGCACGCCGCGAGGGTGACCTGGGCGCCGAGTTCGGTGAGTTCGGCGCGCAGGGCGTCGGCGTCACGATGGTCCGGGCCGCTGCGCGAGGCCAGCAGGAGGTGCCGTACGCCGTGCTCGGTGACCAGGTGACGGGCCGTCAGCCTCGCGAGGCCGCCGGTGCCACCCGTGATCAGCACCGTGCCGTCCGGGTCGAGCGGCCGGGGGAGCGTGAGGATCAGCTTGCCCGTGTGCCGGGCCTGGCTGAGGTGCCGTAGCGCATTGGGCGCGTGGCGTACGTCGAAGCAGGTGGTCCGCGGCCCGGTGAGGTGGCCCGCGGCGAACAGTGCGGCCAGGTCGACCAGCATCTCCTGGATGCGGTCGGGACCGGCCTCGATGAGGTCGAAATTCTGGTAGCGGACCCGGTGGTCCGCCTCGACGGCCTGCGGGTCGCGGACGTCGGTCTTGCCCATCTCCAGGAACCGGCCGCCGGGGCGCAGCAGGCGCAGTGAGGCGTCGGTGAACTCGTGGGCGAGCGCGTTGAGAACCACGTCGACACCCTGGTGCGGGGTGTGGGCGCGGAAGTGGTCCTCGAAGTCGAGGGACCGGCTGGACGCGACGTGCTGCTCGTCCAGCCCCTGCGCGTACAGCAGATGGTGCTTGCCGGGGCTGGCCGTCGCGTAGACGTCGGCGCCCCAGTGGCGGGCGAGTTGGAGCGCGGCGGAGCCGACGCCGCCGGTGGCGGCGTGCAGCAGCAGCGACTCGCCGGCCGCCAGGCCGCCGAGGTCCCTGAGCCCGTAGTACGCGGTGAGGTACGCCACCGGGACTCCGGCCGCGTCGGTGAACGACCACCCCTCGGGGACGGCGGTGACCATGCGGTGGTCGGTGACCGTCTGCGCGCCCACGCCGTTCGGGAACATGCCCATCACGCGGTCGCCGACCTTGACGTTGGCGACATCGGCGCCGACCTCGGTCACGACCCCCGCGCCCTCGCTGGCCAGCAGCGCCTCGCCCGGGTACATGCCGAGGGTGATCAGGGCGTCGCGGAAGTTGAGCCCGATGGCCCGAACCGCGACCCGCACCTGATGCGGAGCCAGCGTCTCGGGCAGGTTCGGGTTCGGCAGGAAGGCGAGGTTGTCGAACGTGCCGGAGGCGGTCTTGTCCAGCCGCCACGACTCCTCGCCGGCGGGAATCGCCAGTGCGTCAGCGGACCCCTCGGCGGAGCGGGCCAGCCGGGGGGCGAGAACCTGCTCGTGCCGGATGGCGAGCTGCGGCTCGCCCGTGGCCAGCGCGTCGAGCAGGTGGGGGACGGCGGCTGGGTCGCCGCCGGTGCCGGCCTCGGTGGCGGTGTCGGTGTCGACGAGGTGGATGCGGTCGGGGTTCTCGTTCTGGGCGCTACGGACCATGCCCCACAGCGGCGCGTGCGGGAGGTGCACGTCGTCGGCCGGGCCGGTCGCGACGGCGCGGTGAGTGAGGACGGCGAGACGTCGGTCGGTCCGGTCGTTGTCGGCCAGCCAGCCCTGTACGTGGGTCAGCAGCGCCTCCGCCGCGGCGTGCGCCGCGGTGGGGCCGTCGTCCTCGGCGGGAGCCGCGACATAGAGGTCCACCAGCTCCGGCGCCACCCGCTCGGCCTGGGCGGGCTGCTCGGCGGCGGCTGCGTTCCAGGCGAGGTGGAACAGGCTGTTGCGGGTGGCCGTGTCGGCGTGGGGGCCGCCGGTGAGCGCCGAGGTGTCGACAGGGCGGGAGTTGAGCGCGGAGACGGTGGCGACGGGCGCGCCGGAGGGGTCCCACGTGTGCAGGGTCAGGTCGTGGCCGTGCTCGCCGGTCGGGACGAGGGTGGCGCGCAGGTGGGTGGCGCCGGTGGCGTGGACGGTGACGCCGGTCCAGGCGAAGGGCAGCCGGAGCCGGCCGTCGGAGCTGTCCCTGTCCTCCTTGCCGAGGTTCTCGGCCGCGAGGGGGTGGAGGGCGGCGTCGAGCAGGGCGGGGTGGACGGTGTGGCCGGCGGCGTCCGCGTCCTCGGGGAGGGCGATCTCGGCGTGGAGGGTGCCGTCGGCGCCGCGCCAGGCGGCGGTGACGCCCTGGAAGGCGGGCCCGTACTCGTAGCCCGCGGCCTGCAGGCGGGGGTAGAGGTCGGTGACCTCCACGGCCTCCGCGCCGGCCGGCGGCCACTGGGTGAGCGCCGGGGCCGGGTGGGCGGCGTCGGTGTCGGTGTCGGTGGTGAGGATGCCGGTGGCGTGGCAGGTCCAGGGCTCCGGCTCGGCGTCGTCTGCGGTGTGGCGGCGCGAGTGGATCGTCACCTGCCACCGGCCGCCGTCCTCGCCCCCGGCCCCGGTGAGGGGGGCGGTGGTGACCTGGACGTCGTGGGTGTCGGCCTCGTCCAGGACGAGGGGCGCGTGCAGGGTCAGCTCTTGCAGGTGGGTGGCGCCGGCGTGGTCGCCGGTGTGCAGGGCGAGGTCGACGAGGGCGGTGCCGGGCAGCAGGACCGTACCGGCGACGGCGTGGTCGGCGAGCCAGGGGTGGGTGGTGAGGCTGAGCCGGCCGGTGAAGACCGTCGTACCGGCGGCGCCGGCGCGGCCCCCGGTGGTGTCCGCGAGCTGCACCGCGGCGCTGAGGAGGGCGTGGGCGGTGCCGAGTTGGCCGAGGTCGGTCGCGCTGGTGAGCGCGGCTGTGGCGTCGAGCCAGTAGGGGCGGTGCTGGAAGGGGTAGGTGGGGAGGGTGGGGAGTTTGGCTGTGGTTTCGGGGAGGTGGGGGGTGAGGTCGGTGGGGTGGTGGTGGGTGTGGAGGCTGACCAGGGTGGTGAGGTGGGTGCGGGTCTGGTCCGGCAGGTGGGGGGTGGTGCGGACGCCGGGGGGGAGGTGGGGGGTGAGGGTGGGGTGGGGGGTTACTTCGGTGTAGAGGCTGATGCCGTTGTTGTCTGCGAGGTGGGTGATGCCTTGGTGGAAGCGGACGGGCTGGCGGATGTGCTGGGCCCAGTAGGCCGGGTTGTGGTGCTGGTCGCTGGTGGCGGGTTGGCCGGTGACGTTGGAGATGACGGGGATGTCGGGGTTGCCGAGGGTGTGGTGGGTGAAGAGGCCGGTCAGGTGGCTGGTGAAGGTGTCGAGGATGGGCTCGGTGTGGGCGGTGTGGAAGGCGTGCGCGACCTTGAGCGCCTTCGTACGGATGCCCGCCTCGGTCAGCTCCGCGGCGAGGGCCTGGAGCGGCTGGTGCGGGCCGGCGACGGCGAGGGAGGTGGCGGAGTTGTACGCGGCGATGGCCACCTGGGGGTGGTTCTGGAGGTAGGGGGTGAGGGTGTCGGCGTCGGTGTTGACGGCGAGCATGCCGGTGCCGTCGGGGAGGGTGTGGAGCAGTTTGGCGCGTGTGGCGACCATGTCGGCGGCTGCGGCGAGGGGCAGGATGCCGGTGAGGTGGGCGGCGGAGAGTTCGCCGATGGAGTGGCCGATGAGCGCGGTGGGCTCGACGCCTGCCGTCTGGAGGAGGCGGTAGCCGGCGACGTGGTGGGCGAAGAGAGCGGGCTGGGTGTAGAGCGTGGTCTCCAGCAGGGCGGCGTGTTCGCTGTCGGGCTCGGCGAACATGACCTCCCGTAGCGGGACCTCGGCGTCGAGGTGCTCGTCGAGCGCCGCGCAGACCTCGTCCAGGGTCTCGGCGTAGACGGGGAAGGTCCCGTGAAGCTCGCGGCCCATGCCCGGTCGCTGGCTGCCCTGCCCGGAGAACATCACCGCGAGGCGGCCGCCGGTCTCGGCAGGGCCCAGGCCGGTGACCAGAGCGGGGTGCGTGGCACCGGTGGCCAATGCGGTGAGGGCTGCACGGAGTTCGTCGCGGTCGGCGGTGACGATGCCCGCGCGGTGCTCCAGCTTCGCCCGCCCGGACCACAGCCCCGCCGCCAACCCACCCACCTCGACCTGCGGGTGCCCCTCCACGTACACCGCCAGCCGCTCGGCCGACTGCGCGAGCGCGGCCGGCGTACGCGCGGAAATCACCACCGGCACGGGCGAGGGCTCGGCCTTCGTGTCGGCCTCGGCCGACTGCGCGGGCTCCGGGCCGGCTTCGAGGATGACGTGGGCGTTGGTGCCGCTGATCCCGAACGACGAGACCGCAGCGCGCCGCGGCTCACCCGTCTCCGGCCAGGGCCGCGTGTCGGTCAGCAGCGAGACATGTCCCGCGGTCCAGTCGACATGACTGCTGGGCTCATCCACGTGCAGCGTGGGAGGCAGGACACCGTGGCGCATCGCCTCGACCATCTTGATGACACCCGCGACACCCGCGGCGGCCTGGGTGTGCCCGATGTTCGACTTCACCGCACCCAGCCACAACGGCCGCTCAGCACTGTGCGCCTGACCATACGTCGCCAGCAGCGCCTGCGCCTCGATCGGGTCACCCAGCGTCGTACCCGTACCGTGCGCCTCCACCGCGTCGATCTGCCCGGCACTCAGCCGCGCGCTGGCCAGGGCCTGCTCGATGACCCGCTGCTGCGACGGCCCGTTCGGCGCCGTCAGACCGTTCGACGCACCGTCCTGATTGACCGCCGAACCACGCAGCACCGCAAGAACCTCGTGCCCATTGCGCTCCGCGTCCGACAACCGCTCCAGCAGCACGAAACCGACACCCTCACCCCAGCCCGTACCATCCGCAGCCTCCGCAAACGGCTTGCACCGCCCATCCGGCGCCAAACCCCGCTGCCGCGAAAACTCCACGAACACACCCGGCGTCGCCATCACCGTCACACCACCGGCAAGAGCCAGCTCGCACTCGCCATTACGCAACGCCTGCGCTGCCAGATGCAGACTCACCAACGACGACGAGCACGCCGTATCGACCGTCACCGCCGGGCCTTCGAGACCGAAGGTGTACGCCACCCGCCCCGACGCCACACTCGCCGCACCACCGTTGCCCAGGAAGCCCTCGTAGCCCTCCGGGATCCGGTGCATGAGCCGGCCGGTGTAGTCGTCGTACATGACCCCGGCGAAGACGCCCGTCTTGCTGCCCTTGAGGGAGTGGGAGTCGATGCCCGCGCGCTCGAACGTCTCCCAGGCCGCCTCCAGCAGGAGCCGCTGCTGCGGGTCCGTGGCCGTGGCCTCCCGCGGGCTCATGCCGAAGAACTCGGGGTCGAACTCGTCCGCCGCGTGCAGGAAGCCGCCCTCGCGGGCGTAGCTCGTCCCGGTCTTCTCGGGGTCCGGGTCGTAGAGGCCCTCGACGTCCCAGCCGCGGTTCCCGGGGAACCCGGAGATCGCGTCCGTGCCCGCGGCGACCAGCCGCCACAGGTCCTCCGGCGAACGCACCCCGCCCGGGTACCGGCAGGCCATCGAAACGATCGCAATCGGCTCCTGCCTTGCCGTCTCGGCGTCCTGCAGGCGCTGCCGCGTCTGGTGCAGCTCGGCGACTGCGCGGGTCAGGTACTCCCGAAGCTTGGCTTCGTCCGACATTGGTCGTCGCTCCTCTGTACGGAATTGCTGGGGGCGGCGCGCGCGCCGCCGGGGTCAGGAAAGGTCGAGATCGCTGTCGAGCAGGTCGAAGAGTTCGTCGTTGGACGCGGACCGGAGCTTCGTCTCGATGTCCTCGCCCTCCGGTGCCGTGCGCGCGGTCTCGTTGAGGCGGGTGAGGAGGGCCTGGAGCCGGCGGGTCACCTTCACCCGCCCGGCGTCCTCCACGGAACGTTCGATCAATGTCAGTTCGAGCTTGTCGATCTCGGCCAGGAAGGAGTTCTCCGGGCTCGCCTCGTCGACGCCGATGCTCTCGCCGACGTGCCGGGCCAGATCGTTCGGCGTGGGGTGGTCGAAGATCAGCGTGGAGGTCAGCCGGAGTTCGGTGGCCTCGGTGAGGCGGTTGCGGAGCTGGACGGCCGTGAGGGAGTCGAAGCCCAGCTCGTTGAACGGACGGTACGGATCGATCGCGTCCGCGCCGCCGTGCCCCAGGACCGCGGCGACGGCGCTGCACACGACGTCGAGCAGCAGCTTCTGCCGCCCCTCCGAGGGCAGCGCCCGGAGCCGCGCGGCCAGGTCCGTTCCCGGCGACTGCGCGCCGTGCGTCCGCGCGGCGGTGCGGCGGGGCGCCGGTACGAGGTCGCGGAGGAGCGCGGGGAGCCGGGGTGCGGTGCGGAGGGTGCCGGGGTTGAGGGGGGTGCAGAGGTGCTGGGGGTGGGTTGTGGTGAGCGCCGTGTCGAGGAGGTGGAGCGCGTGCTCGGTGGTGAGGGGGGCGGTGCCGTGGGTGAGGGAGCGGATGTCGGTGGTGGTGAGGTGGCCGGTCAGGCCGGTGGACTGCTCCCAGTAGCCCCACGCGAGGCTGGTGGTCGGCAGACCGAGCCTGCTGCGGTGGTGGGCGAGGGCGTCCAAGTAGGTGTTGGCGGCGGCGTAGTTCGCCTGTCCTGGGTTGCCCAGGGTGCCGGCGGCGGAGGAGTAGAGGACGAAGTGGGCCAGGTCCAGATCCTTGGTGGCCTGGTGGAGGTGGTACGCCGCGTCGACCTTGGGAGCGAGGACGGGGTGCAGGTCGTCGGGGGTGAGCTTGGACAGAACGGTGTCGTTGAGGACGCCCGCGGTGTGGATGACGGCGGTGAGGGGGTGGTCCTCGCCGATGGAGTCCACGAGGGCTCCCACGGCCTCGGCGTCCGTGACATCGCACGCCGCGACGGTGACGTGGGCGCCGAGTTCGGTGAACTCCTCGCGGAGAGCGGCGGCGTTGGGGTGGTCGGGGCCGCTGCGGGAGGCCAGCAGGAGGTGGCGTACGCCCTGCTCGGTGATGAGGTGACGTGCCGTCAGGCTCGCGAGACCGCCGGTGCCTCCCGTGATGAGCACGGTGCCGTTGGGGTCGAGCGGCCGGGCTTCTGTCGCGGCGTCGTCGGTGGAGCGGGTCAGCCGCGGGGTGAGTAGCTGACCGTTGCGGAGGGCGAGTTGGGGTTCGCCGGTGGCTAGGGCTTCGGAGAGGTGCGGGATGCCGGCGGGGCTGGGGTCGGCGACCGCGGTGTCGGTGTCGATGAGGCGGATGCGGTCGGGCTGTTCGTTCTGGGCGGTACGGACCAGGCCCCACAGCGGTGCGTGGGCGAGATGGACGTGCTCGGCCGGGTCGGTGGCGACGGCGCGATGGGTGAGGACGACGAGGCAGCGGTCGGTCTCGTCGTTGGCGGCCAGCCAGCTCTGTAGATGCGTCAGCAGGGCTTCGGTCGCGGCGTGGGCCGCGGTGGGGGAGTCGTCCGCAGCCGGGGCCGCTGCGTACACGTCGATCTGGCCGGGGTCCGCCTGCTCCTCCATGGACGCGGCGGGGCGCCAGGCGAGGTGGAACAGGCTGTTGCGGGTGGCCGTGTGCGCCTGGGCGCCGCTGAGGGCGGTGGCGTCGACGGGCCGGGTGTTGAGAGCGGTGATCGTGGCTACCGGAGCGCCGGCCGGGTCCCAGGTGTGCAGAGCGAGGTCGTGGCCGTGCTCGCCGACGGGGACGAGGGCGGCGCGTAGCTCGGTGGCGCCGGAGGCATGGACGGATACCCCGGTCCACGCGAACGGCAGCCGCAGCTCCTCCGCCTTGCCGTCCGTGCCGCCGTCCGCGTGGAGCGTGCGGGTGGCGAGGGAGTGGATGGCGGCGTCGAGCAGGGCCGGGTGGATGGCGTGGCCGGTCGTGTCCGTGTCCTCGGGCAGGGCGATCTCGGCGTGGAGCGTGCCGTCGGGGTGTACCCAGGCGGCGGTGACGCCCTGGAAGACGGGCCCGTACTCGTAACCCGCCGCCAGCAGGCGGGGGTAGAGGTCGGTGACGTCCACTTGCTCCGTCCCCGTGGGCGGCCACTGCGCGGGCGGCGCGGCCGGCGCGACGGGTTCGGTGGTGAGGGTGCCGGTGGCGTGGTGGGTCCAGGGCTCCGGCTCGGTGTCGTCGGCGGTGTGGCGGCGGGAATGGATCGTGACCTGCCACCTGCCGGCGCCTTCGTCGTCATCGCCGTCCGTTCCGCCTCGGGCGGAAGCGGTGACCTGAAGGTCGTGGGTACCCGCCTGGTCGAGCGTCAGCGGGGCGTGCAGGCTCAGCTCTTCGAGGTGGGCGGCACCGGTGTGGTCGCCGGCGTGCAGGGCGAGGTCCACGAGTGCGGTCCCGGGCAGCAGGACCGTACCGGCGACGGCGTGGTCGGCGAGCCACGGGTGGGTGCTCAGGCTGACCCGGCCGGTGAACACCGTGGTCGACGTGTTCTCGTCGCTGCCGTCTGCGAGTTGGACGGCGGCGTGCAGGAGCGGGTGTGCGGTGGTCGCCTGGCCGAGGTCGGTGGCGCTGGTGACCTGAGCGGGGAGGTCGAGCCAGTAGGGCCGGCTCTGGAAGGGGTAGGTGGGCAGGCTCGGCAGGTCGCTGCCGGGCCGGGGGAGGTGGGGGGTGAGGTCGGTGGGGTGGTGGTGGGTGTGGAGGCTGACCAGGGTGGTGAGGTGGGTGCGGGTCTGGTCCGGCAGGTGGGGGGTGGTGCGGACGCCGGGGGGGAGGTGGGGGGTGAGGGTGGGGTGGGGGGTTACTTCGGTGTAGAGGCTGATGCCGTCGGTCTCGGTGAGGTGGGTGATGCCTTGGTGGAAGCGGACGGGCTGGCGGATGTGCTGGGCCCAGTAGGCCGGGTTGTGGTGCTGGTCGCTGGTGGCAGGCAGACCGGTGACGTTGGAGATGACGGGGATGTCGGTGTTGCCGAGGGTGTGGTGGGCGAAGAGGCCGGTCAGGTGGCTGGTGAAGGTGTCGAGGATGGGCTCGGTGTGGGCGGTGTGGAAGGCGTGCGCGACCTTGAGCGCTTTGGTGCGGATGCCTGCCTCGGTCAGTTCCCGGGCCAGCTCTCCGAGTGCGTGGAGAGGCCCGGCGAGAGCGGTGGAGACCTCGGAGTTGTACGCCGCGATCTCCACTCCCGTGTGCCGGTCCACGTATGCGCCGAGGGGCTCGGGCGCGGACTGCACGGCGAGCATGCCGGTGCCGTCGGGGAGGGTGTGGAGCAGTTTGGCGCGTGTGGCGACCATGTCGGCGGCGGCGGCGAGGGGCAGGATGCCGGTGAGGTGGGCGGCGGAGAGTTCGCCGATGGAGTGGCCGATGAGCGCGGTGGGTTGGACGCCCGTAGTTTGGAGGAGGCGGTAGCCGGCGACGTGGTGGGCGAAGAGAGCGGGCTGGGTGTAGAGCGTGGTCTCCAGCAGGGCGGCGTGTTCGCTGTCGGGCTCGGCGAACATGACCTCCCGTAGCGGGACCTCGGCGTCGAGGTGCTCGTCGAGCGCCGCGCAGACCTCGTCCAGGGTCTCGGCGTAGACGGGGAAGGTCCCGTGAAGCTCGCGGCCCATGCCCGGTCGCTGGCTGCCCTGGCCGGAGAACATCACCGCGAGGCGGCCGCCGGTCTCGGCAGGGCCCAGGCCGGTGACCAGGGCGGGGTGCGTGGCACCGGTGGCCAGTGCGGTGAGGGCTGCACGGAGTTCGTCGCGGTCGGCGGTGACGATGCCCGCGCGGTGCTCCAGCTTCGCCCGCCCGGACCACAGCCCCGCCGCCAACCCACCCACCTCGACCTGCGGGTGCCCCTCGACGTACGCCGCCAGCCGCTCGGCCGACTGCGCGAGCGCGGCCGTCGTACGCGCGGAAATCACCACCGGCACGGGTGAGGGCTCTGCCGCCGACTCGGCGTCGGCGCTCGGCTCCGGCTTCGCCGCCGGGGACTGCGCCGGGCCGGCCTCCAGGATGACGTGGGCGTTGGTGCCGCTGATCCCGAACGACGACACCGCAGCGCGCCGCGGCTCACCCGTCTCCGGCCAGGGCCGCGCCTCGCTGAGGAGAGCGACGTGGCCGGTGTCCCACTCCACGTGGCTGGAGGGCTCGTCGACATGGAGAGTCTGGGGGAGGTGCCCGTGGCGCAGGGCTTCGACCATCTTGATGACACCGGCGACGCCGGCCGCGGCCTGGGTGTGCCCGATGTTGGACTTGATGGAGCCCAGCCACAGCGGACGATCAGCCGTGTGCCCCTGGCCGTACGTCGCCAGCAGTGCCTGCGCCTCGATCGGGTCACCCAGCGTCGTACCCGTGCCGTGCGCCTCCACGGCGTCGACCTCACCGGCACTCAGCCCGGCGCTGGCGAGCGCCTGCTCGATGACGCGCTGCTGCGACGGGCCGTTGGGCGCGGTGAGGCCGTTGGAGGCGCCGTCCTGGTTGACGGCCGAGCCGCGCAGGATGGCGAGCACCTCGTGCCCGTTGCGCTGGGCGTCGGACAGGCGCTCCAGGAGGACGAGGCCCGCGCCCTCGCCCCAGCCGGTGCCGTCGGCGGCGTCGGCGAAGGGCTTGCAGCGGCCGTCGGCGGACAGGCCGCGCTGGCGGGAGAACTCCAGGAACGCGGAAGGCGTGGACATCACGGTGACGCCGCCGGCGAGGGCGAGGTCGCACTCGCCGTTGCGCAGCGCCTGGGCGGCGAGGTGCATGCCCACCAGGGACGACGAGCAGGCGGTGTCGATGGTCATCGCCGGGCCTTCGAGCCCGAAGGTGTACGCCACCCGTCCCGACGCCACGCTCGCGGCGCTGCCGTTGCCGAGATAGCCCTCGAAGCCCTCCGGGGTCCGGTGCATCAGACGCGGGCCGTAGTCGGCGTAGATGACGCCGGTGAAGACGCCGGTGTTGCTGTCCCGCAGGCTGGTCGGGTCGATGCCGGCCTGTTCGAAGGCTTCCCAGGCGGTCTCCAGCAGCAGCCGCTGCTGCGGGTCGGTGGCCAGCGCCTCGCGCGGGTTCATGTGGAAGAAGTCCGCGTCGAACCTGTCCGCGTCGTGCAGGAAGGCGCCGTGGCGCGTGTACGTCTTGCCCGTCGCGTCCGGGTCCGGGTCGTAGAGGTTGTCGAGGTCCCAGCCGCGGTTGACCGGGAACTCCGAGACCGCGTCCGTGCCCTCGGCCACGAGCCGCCACAGGTCGTCCGCGGAGCGGACCTCGCCGGGGTAGCGGCAGGCCATCGAGACGATCGCGATGGGGTCGTCGTCGGTGACGGTGCGGGTGGCGAGCGCGCGGGGGGTGGCGGGCGCGGTGTCGAGGAGCCGGCCGAGGAGGTGACGGGTGAGGGCGTCGGGGGTGGGGTGGTCGAAGATCAGGGTCGCGGGGAGGCGCAGCGCCGTGGTGGTGGTGAGCTGGTTGCGGAGCTGGACGGCCGTGAGGGAGTCGAAGCCCAGCTCCTTGAACGGGCGGTGCGGGTCGATCGTCTCCGCGGTGCCGTGGCCGAGGACCGCGGCGATGTTGCTGCGGACGATGTCGAGGACGACCTTGTGCTGCCGCGCCGGCTCGGCGAGTGCGGCGAGCTGTTCTACGAGCGCGTTGCCGTCGGCCGCGGCCGAGGAGGCGGCGGTGCGTCGGGTCTGCCGGACGGCCAGGCCGCGGAAGAGGACGGGGAGCCGGTCCGGGGTGCGGAGGGCGGACGGCGTCAACGGGAGGCAGAGGTGGTGGGGCTGGGGGGTGGCGAGAGCGGTGTCGAGGAGGTGGAGGGCGTGGTCGGTGTCGAGCGGGGTGGTGCCGTGGGTGACGTTGCGGACGTCGCTGTCGCTGAGGTGGCCGGTGAGGTCGGTGGTGTGCTTCCAGTAGCCCCAGGCGAGGCTGGTGGTGGGCTGCCCTTGCCGGGTGCGGTGGTGGGCGAGGGCGTCGAGGTAGGTGTTGGCGGCGGCGTAGTTGGCCTGGCCGGGGTTGCCGAGGGTGCCGGCTGCGGAGGAGTAGAGGACGAAGTGGGCGAGGTTCAGATCCTTGGTCGCCTGGTGGAGGTGGTACGCGGCGTCGACCTTGGGTGCCAGGACGGGGTGCAGGTCGTCTGCGGTGAGTTGGGTGAGGGTGGCGTCGTTGAGCGCCCCGGCGGTGTGGATGACGGCGGTGAGGGGGTGCTGCTCGTCGACGGAGTCGACGAGGGTGCGTACGGCGTCGGGGTCGGTGACGTCGCAGGCCGCGACGGTGACCTGGGCGCCGATCGCGGTGAGTTCGTCGCGGAGAGCGGTGGCGTTGGGGTGGTCGGGGCCGCTGCGGGAGGCCAGCAGGAGGTGGTGTACCCCGTGCTCGGTGATGAGGTGACGTGCCGTCAGGCTCGCGAGACCGCCGGTGCCGCCGGTGATCAGAACGGTGCCCTCGGGGTCGAGGGGCCGGGCCTCGCCGTCGGTGGCGGTGGACCGTGTCAGGCGTGGGGTGAGCAGTTGACCCTTGCGGAGGGCGAGTTGGGGTTCGCCGGTGGCCAGGGCGTCGGTGAGGTGGGGGACGTCGGCCGCCCGCGTCCCGGGCTCGATGCCGGTGGTTTCGGTGTCGATGAGGTGGATGCGGTCGGGCTGTTCGTTCTGGGCGGTACGGACCAGGCCCCACAGCGGCGCGTGCGCCAGGTGGACGTCCTCGGCCGGGTCGGTGGCGACAGCCCGGTGGGTGAGGACGACGAGCTGGCGGTCGGTCTCGTCGTTGTCGGCCAGCCAGCTCTGAACGTGAGTCAGCAGTGCCTCGGTCGCTACGTGCGCCGCGGCCGGGATGTCCTCGGCTGCCGGCGCGGCGACGTACACGTCCACCTGGTCGAGAGCCACCTGCTCCGCGGGATCCGCCGGGGTGGGGCCCCAGGTGAGGTGGAAGAGGCTGTTGCGGGTCGCGGCTCCCGCCTGGGCGCCGCTGGTCAGCGCGGTGGCGTCGACGGGCCGGGTGTTGAGGGCGGCGATGGTGGCCACCGGAGCGCCGGTGGGGTCCCAGGCGCGGAGGGCGAGGTCGTGGCCGTGCTCGCCGGTGGGCACAAGGGTGGCGCGGAGCCGGGTGGCGCCGGTGGCGTGGACCGACACACCGCTCCACGCGAAGGGCAGCCGCAACACCTGTGCTTCGGCGCCCTCTTCGCCGAGGTTGCGGGTGGCGAGGGGGTGGAGGGTGGCGTCGAGCAGGGCGGGGTGGATCGTGTGCCCGGCGGTGTCCGCGTCCTCGGCGAGGCTGATGTCCGCGTGAAGGGTGCCGTCCGGGTGCGACCAAGCGGCGGTGACGCCCTGGAAGGCGGGCCCGTACTCGTAACCGGCCGCCGCCATCCGGGCGTAGAGGTCCGCGATGTCGAGGCGCTCTGCCCCGGCGGGGGGCCACTGGGTGAGCTGCTGGGGTGCCTCGGCCGGTTCGGGGGTGAGGGTACCGGTGGCGTGGCAGGTCCACGACTCGGGCTCGGCTTCGTCACTGTGCGGCCGCGAGTGGATGGTGACCTGCCAGCGGCCGGGGTCACCGTCCTCGCCCCCCACCTCGGGGCTCGCCGTGACTTGGAGGTCGCGGGTGCCGGTCTCGTCCAGGAGCAGCGGCGCCTGGAGCGTCAGCTCTTCGAGATGGGTGGCGCCGGTGTGGTCGCCGGTGTGCAGGGCGAGGTCGACGAGGGCGGTGCCGGGGAGCAGCACGGTGCCGGTGACCGCGTGGTCGGCGAGCCAGGGGTGGGTGCTCAGGCTGGCCCGGCCGGTGAACACCATCGTGCTGGCGCCGGTCTCGTCCGCGCCACCGGTGTCGGCGAGTTGGACGGCCGCGCTGAGGAGCGCGTGCGCGCTGCTGATCTGACCGAGGTCGCCGGCGCTGGTGAGCTGCGCCGAGTTCTGGATCCAGTAGCTGTCGCGCTGGAAGGGGTAGGTGGGCAGCTCGGGCAACAGCTCGGCGGAGTCCTCCGCGCCGGGCAGAAGCGGGCTGAGGTCGATGGGGTGGTGGTGGGTATGGAGGTTCGCCAGCGCGGCGAGGAAGCGGGTCTTGGTGCCGTTGTTGCGGATGAGGGTGGCGTGGTGCCGGGCCGGGGTGGGGTGCTGCTCGAACGTGTCGGCCAGGGCCGCGGTCATCACCGGGTGGGGGCTGGACTCGATGAGTGTGTAGTGGCCGTCGTCGAGGAGTTGTTCGAGGGTGGTGTGGAAGTGGACGGGGTGGCGGAGGTTGTTGAACCAGTACTCCGCGTCCAGCAGTTGGTCCGGCGCGAGCAGCGTGCCGGTGTGGGTGGAGTAGAACGGGATGGTGGGGGCCACGGGCTGGATCGCGGCGCGTTCGGCGAGGTCCGTGATGATCGTCTCGCGCAGGTTCTCGACGTGGGGGGTGTGCGAGGCGTAGTCGACGGGGATCAAGCGCGCCCGGATCTGCCGTTCCTGGTACGTGTGGACCAGGTCCGTCAGCGGCTGGGTCTCGCCCGCGAGGATGGTGGTGTGCGGGCCGTTGATGGCGGCCACGTACACGTCGTCGGGCAACTCGCGCAGTTCGTCCTGGGGCAGCGGGAGCGAGGCCATGGTGCCGGTGCCCGCGAGTCGGGTGATGGCCTGCGCCCGCAGGGCCACTACGGCGATCGCGTCGGGCAGGGTCAGTGCCCCGGCGACGTACGCGGCGGCGATCTCGCCCTGCGAGTGGCCGATGACCGCGTCGGGCTCAACGCCGTGGTGGCGTAGGAGCTGCGCGATGCCGGTCATGACCGCGAACAGCGCGGGCTGCACGACATCCACGCGGTCGAGGGCGTGTTCGTCCTCGCTGGCCAGGACGTCGAGCAGATCCCAGTCGCACCAGCGTGACAGCTCGTCCCGGCACGCGGCCAGGTGCGCGGCGAACGCGGGCTCTTCCGCCGCCAGTTCGTAGCCCATACGGGTCCACTGCGAGCCCTGCCCCGGGAACACGAACGCGGTCTTCCCCGCGCCCACCGACCCCGGACCGGTCACCAGTGCCGGGTGCGCCGCACCCGTGGCCAGCGCGGTCAGCGCCTCCAGCAGTTCGCTGCGGTCGGCGGTGACGACGCCCGCGCGGTGCTCCATCTTCGCCCGGCCGCTCCACAGCCGCGCCGCCAGTGCACCCACCTCGACCCGCGGGTGCTCCTCCACGTACGCCGCAAGCTGCTTGGCCGACTGCGCCAGTGCGCCCGCCGTACGGGCGGAAACCACCACCGGAACCGGTGCCGCTCCCGCCTCCGGCTCGGCTTCGGCCTCCGGCAGGGCCGGGGCCGCTTCCAGAATGAGGTGCGCGTTCGTGCCGCTCATGCCGAACGACGACACCGCCGCCCGCCGCGGCTCGCCCGTCTCCGGCCACTCCCGCGTCTCCGTCAGCAGCGCGACGTGACCGGTGTCCCACTCCACGTGGGTCGAGGGGCGATCCACGTTCAGGGTCTGCGGGAGCCGGCCGTGCCGCAGGGCCTCGACCATCTTGATGACGCCCGCGACGCCGGAAGCGGCCTGGGTGTGGCCGATGTTGGACTTCACCGAGCCCAGCCACAGCGGCCGCTCCTCGGTGTGCGCCTGGCCGTACGTCGCGAGCAGTGCCTGCGCCTCGATCGGGTCACCCAGCGTCGTGCCCGTGCCGTGCGCCTCCACGGCGTCCACCTGACCGGGCGTCAGCCCGGCGCTGGCGAGCGCCTGCTCGATGACCCGCTGCTGCGACGGGCCGTTGGGCGCGGTGAGGCCGTTCGACGCGCCGTCCTGGTTGATCGCCGAGCCCTTCAGCACCGCCAGGACCGTGTGCCCGTTGCGCTGCGCGTCCGAGAGGCGTTCGAGCAGGATGAGGCCCGCGCCCTCGCCCCAGCCGGTGCCGTCCGCCGCGTCCGCGAAGGGCTTGCAGCGGCCGTCGGCGGCCAGGCCGCGCTGCCGCGAGAAGACCTGGAAGGTGCCCGGCGTGGCCATGATGGTCGCGCCGCCCGCGAGGGCGAGATCGCACTCCCCGTTACGGAGCGCCTGCATGGCCAGGTGCAGGGCGACCAGCGACGACGAGCACGCGGTGTCCACCGTCATCGCCGGGCCCTCAAGACCGAAGGTGTACGCGATCCGGCCGGACGCCACGCTGCCCGAGCTGCCGGTGGCGATGTAGCCCTCGAGCCCCTCCGGGTTCTGGTGCAGTCGCAGCAGGTAGTCCTGGGAGATGACGCCCGCGAACACACCGGTGTTGCTGCCCTGGAGCGTGCCGGGCTCGATGCCCGCCCGCTCGAACGCCTCCCACGAGGTCTCCAGCAACAGCCGCTGCTGCGGATCCGTGGCCAGCGCCTCCCGCGGGTTCATGTGGAAGAAGTCCGCGTCGAACAGGTCGGCGTCGTGCAGGAACGCCCCGTGGCGGGTGTAGACCTTGCCCGTCGCGTCGGGGTCCGGGTCGTACAGATTCTCCAGGTCCCAGCCGCGGTTGGCGGGAAGGGCGCCGATGGCGTCGCGGCCGGTGCTGACGAGGTCCCAGAGCGCTCGCGAGTCGCGTACGCCGCCGGGATAGCGGCAGGCCATCGAGACGATCGCGATCGGGTCGTCGCTCGCGGCCGCGGTCCCCGCGCGGCTCGGGGTCCTGGCGGTGAGGGAGCCGGTGTCGAGGAACTGGCCGAGGAGGTGGCGGGTCAGCGCCTGGGGCGTCGGGTGGTCGAAGATCAGGGTCGCCGGGAGGCGCAGCGACGTCGCGTTCGTGAGGCGGTTGCGCAGCTCGACGGCCGTCAGCGAGTCGAAGCCCAGCTCCTTGAACGGCCGTTGCGGGTCGATGGCGTCGGGCGTGCCGTGGCCGAGGACCGCGGCCACGTTGCTGCGTACGAGATCCAGCAGCCGGCGCTCCTGCTCCGCCTCGGGGAGCGCGGCGAGCTGCTCGGCCAGCGCGTTGCCGTCGGCCGCGGCCGAGGCGGCGGCGACGCGGCGGGCCGGCCGCGGGACGAGGTCGCGCAGGAGGGCGGGGAGGCGGGGGGCCGTCCGCAGCGCGGCGGGGTTGAGGGGGAGGCAGAGCTGGTACGCCTCGGGGCCGGCGAGGGCCGTGTCGAACAGGCGGAAGGCGTGGTCCGCTTCGAGCGGGGTGGTGCCGTGGGTGACGTTGCGGACCTCGTTGTCGCTGAGGTGGCCGGTGAGGCCGGTGGCCTGCTTCCAGTAGCCCCAGGCGAGGCTGGTGGTGGGGAGACCCTGCCGGTTGCGGTGGTGGGCGAGGGCGTCGAGGTAGGTGTTGGCGGCGGCGTAGTTCGCCTGTCCTGGGTTGCCGAGGGTGCCGGCGGCGGAAGAGTAGACGACGAAGTGGGCCAGGGGCAGGTGCCGGGTCGCTTCGTGCAGGTGGTGGGTGGCGTCGATCTTCGGGTCGAGGACCGGGTGCAGGTTCTCGGGGGTGAGCTGGGTGAGGACGGTGTCGCTCAGCGCGCCCGCAGTGTGGATGACGGCGGTGAGCGGGTGCTGCTCGTCCACGGAGTCCACGAGGGTGCGTACGGCCTCGGCGTCGGTGACGTCGCAGGCGGCGATGGTGATGTGGGCGCCGAGTTCGGTGAACTCCTCGCGGAGAGCGGAGGCGTTGGGGTGGTCGGGGCCGCTGCGGGAGGCCAGGAGGAGGTGGCGTACGCGGTGCTCGGTGATGAGGTGACGTGCCGTCAGGCCCGCGAGGACGCCGGTCCCGCCTGTGATGAGGACGGTGCCGTTCGGGTCGAGCGGCCGGGGGAGGGTCAGGATCAGCTTGCCGGTGTGCCGGGCCTGGCTGAGGTGGCGTAGTGCCTGCGGGGTGTGCCGGATGTCGAACGAGGTGGTGGGCAGCGGCGTCAGGACACCCTCGGAGAACAGCTCGGTCAGGTGCGCCAGGATCTGCTGGATGCGGTCGGGGCCCGCCTCGATGAGGTCGAAGTTCCGGTACTGGACCTGGTGCTCCGCCTGCACGGTGTCGGCGTCGCGTACGTCCGTCTTGCCCATCTCGATGAACCGGCCGCCGGGGCGTACGAGGCGCAGTGAGGCGTCGGTGAACTCGTGGGCGAGGGCGTTGAGGACGACATCCACGCCCTGGTCCGGGCCGTGGGCGCGGAAGTGCCCCTCGAAGTCCAGCGTGCGGCTGGACGCGATATGCGTGTCGTCCAGACCCTGGGCGTACAGCAGGTGCTGCTTGGCGGGGCTGGCGGTGGCGTAGACGTCGGCGCCGAAGTGGCGGGCGAGTTGGAGTGCGGCGGAGCCGACGCCGCCGGTGGCGGCGTGCAGCAGCAGCGACTCGCCGGACTCCAGCCGGCCCAGGTCCTTCAGCGCGAAGTACGCCGTCAGGAAGGCCACCGGAATCCCGGCCGCCTGGGTGAAGCCCCACTGCTCGGGGACGGTGGTGAGCAGGCGGTGATCGGTGACGGCGTGGGAGCCCGCGCCGTCGATCATCACACCCATCACCCGGTCGCCCACGGCGAAGTCGGCCACGTCGTCGGCGACGCCGGTGACGACGCCGGAGCCCTCGCTGCCCAGCGGGGCGTCGCCCGGGTACATGCCCAGGGCGATGAGTGTGTCGCGGAAGTTCAGGCCGATCGCGTGCAGTCGTACGCGGACCTGCCCGGCGGCCAGCGGCTCGTCCCACTCCGGCATCGGCCGGCAGGTGACCGCCTCCAGCGTGCCGTCGCCCCCGGTGGCCAGCTTCCAGGTGCTCTCCGGCATGTCGAGCGCCCCGCCGGCGCCCGTCGCGCGCACGAGGCGTGCGACGAGGAGCTGGCCGTGGCGGAGGGCGAGTTGCGGCTCACCGGTGGCGAGGGCGTCGTCGAGGTGGGGCACGTCGGCGAAGCCGGCCGCGGCCTCGACCGCGGTGTCCGTGTCGAGCAGGTGGATGCGGTCGGGCTGTTCGTTCTGCGCGGTACGGACCATCCCCCACAGCGGCGCGTGGGCCAGGTGGACGTCCTCCGCCGGACCCGTGGCGACGGCGCGGTGGGTGAGGACGACGAGGCGGCGGTCGGTCTCGTCGTTGGCGGCCAGCCAGCTCTGCAGGTGGGTGAGCAGGGCTTCGGTCGCGGCGTGGGCCGCGGCAGGGGAGTCGTCGGTTGCCGGGGCGGCGACGTAGAGGTCGACCTGCCCGGGATCGAGCCGGTCGGAGTCGTCCTGCGGCGCGTGGGCCGGAGTCCAGGCGAGCTGGAAGAGGCTGTTGCGGGTCGCGGCGCCGTCGTCGGCGCTCCCGGTGGTGAGAGCGGTGGCGTCGACGGGCCGGGTGTTGAGGGCGGCGATCGTGGCGACGGGCGCGCCGGTGGGGTCCCAGGCGCGGAGGGCGAGGTCGTGGCCGTGCTCGCCGGTGGGCACAAGGGTGGCGCGGAGGTGGGTGGCGCCGGTGGCGTGGACGGAGACACCGCTCCACGCGAACGGCAGCCGCAGCTCCTGCGCCTCGTCCTTCGCGGCGTCGCCCGCGCCGAGGGCACGGAGGGCGAGGGGGTGGAGGGCGGCGTCGAGCAGCGCGGGGTGGATGGTGTGCCCGTCGGCGTCCGCGTCCCCGGGCAGGGCGATCTCGGCGTGGAGGGTGCCGTCTGCGTGCTGCCAGGCCCTGGTGACGCCGCGGAAGGCGGGCCCATATCCGTAGCCGGCCGCGGCCATCCGCGGATACAGCTCGGTGACGTCGAGCGTCTGTGCCCCGGCGGGCGGCCACTGGCCCAACGTCTCGGCGGCGTCGCCGGGTTCTGCGGTGAGCGTACCGGTGGCGTGGCAGGTCCAGGACTCCGCCTCGCCCTCGCCCTCGTCGTCGGCGTGGGCGCGGGAGTGGATCGCGACCTGCCGGGTGCCCTGGCCGTCGTCGAGGGGCGTGGTGGTGACCTGGAGGTCGCGGGCGCCGGTCTCGTCGAGCGTCAGCGGGGCGTGCAGGGTCAGCTCTTCGAGGTGGGTCGCGCCGGTGTGGTCGCCGGTGTGCAGGGCGAGGTCGACGAGGGCGGTGCCGGGGAGGAGGACCGTACCGGCGACGGCGTGGTCGGCGAGCCACGGGTGGGTGGGGAGGCTGAGGCGGCCGGTGAACACCATCGTGCTGGCGCCGGTCTCGTCCGCGCCACCGGTGTCGGCGAGTTGGACGGCGGCGCTGAGGAGGGGGTGGGTGGTGCTGCTCAGGCCGAGGTCGGTGGCGCTGGTGAGCTGGGCCGGGGCGTCAAGCCAGTAGGGCTGGTGCTGGAAGGGGTACGTGGGCAGCTCGGGCAGGTGGTCGCCGGACCGGTCGACGTGGGGGAGTTGGGCGGTGAGGTCGATGGGGTGGTGGTGGGTGTGGAGGTTCGCCAGCGCGAGGAGGAAGCGGGTCTTGGTGCCGTTGTTGCGGATGAGGGTGGCGTGGTGCCGGGCCGGGGTGGGGTGCTGCTCGAAGGTGTCGGCCAGGGCGGCGGTCATGACCGGGTGGGGGCTGGACTCGATGAGGGTGTGGTGACCGTCGTCGAGGAGTTGTTCGAGGGTGGTGTGGAAGTGGACGGGGTGGCGGAGGTTGTTGAACCAGTACTCCGCGTCCAGCAGTTGGTCCGGCGCGAGCAGCGTGCCGGTGTGGGTGGAGTAGAACGGGATGGCGGGGGCCACGGGCTGGATCGCGGCGTGTTCGGCGAGGTCCGTGATGATCGTCTCGCGCAGGTTCTCGACGTGGGGGGTGTGCGAGGCGTAGTCGACGGGGATGAGGCGCGCCCGGATCTCCCGTTCCTGGTACGTGTGGACCAGGTCCGTCAGCGGCTGGGTCTCGCCCGCGAGGATGGTGGTGTGCGGGCCGTTGATGGCGGCCACGTACACGTCGTCGGGCAGCTCGCCCAGTTCGTCCTGGGGCAGCGGGAACGACGCCATCGTTCCGGTGCCCGCGAGTCGGGTGATGGCCTGCGCCCGCAGGGCCACCACGGCGACCGCGTCGGGCAGGGTCAGCGCCCCGGCGACGTACGCGGCGGCGATCTCCCCCTGCGAGTGGCCGATGACCGCGTCGGGCTCAACGCCGTGGTGGCGCAGGAGCTGCGCGATGCCGGTCATCACGGCGAACAGCGCGGGCTGCACGATGTCCACGCGGTCGAGGGCGTTTTCGTCCTCGCTGGCCAGGACGTCGAGCAGATCCCAGTCGCACCAGCGTGACAGCTCGTCCCGGCACGCGGCCAGGTGCGCGGCGAACGCGGGCTCTTCCGCCGCCAGTTCGTAGCCCATACGGGTCCACTGCGAGCCCTGCCCCGGGAACACGAACGCGGTCTTCCCCGCGCCCACCGACCCCGGACCGGTCACCAGCGCCGGGTGCGCCGCACCCGTGGCCAGCGCGGTCAGCGCCTCCAGCAGCTCGCCGCGGTCGGCGGTGACGACGCCCGCGCGGTGTTCCATCTTCGCCCGGCCGCTCCACAGCCGCGCCGCCAGCGCACCCACCTCGACCCGCGGGTGCTCCTCCACGTACGCCGCAAGACGCCCGGCCGACTGCGCCAGCGCCGCCGCGGAACGACCGGAAACCACCACCGGCACCGGCAGAGACGACACCGCCTCCGTCTCCGCCTCCGGGGACGTCTCCCCGTCGCCCGTGGCCTCCTCGTCCGGTGCCGCAACCGGCGCGCCCTCCAGGATCAGGTGCGCGTTCGTGCCGCTCATGCCGAACGACGACACCGCCGCCCGCCGCGGCTCGCCCGTCTCCGGCCACTCCCGCGTCTCCGTCAGCAGCGCGACGGTGCCCGACTCCCAGTCCACGTGGCTTGACGGCTTGTCGACGTGGAGCGTGGGCGGCAGCACGCCGTGCCGCATGGCCTCGACCATCTTGATGACGCCCGCCACCCCGGCCGCGGCCTGCGTGTGCCCGACGTTCGACTTCACCGAGCCCAGCCACAGCGGCCGTTCGGCCGAGTGCTCGCGCCCGTACGTCGCCAGCAGCGCCTGCGCCTCGATCGGGTCACCCAGCGTCGTCCCCGTGCCGTGCGCCTCCACCACGTCGACCTGGCTTGCGTTCAGCCTGGCGTTGGTGAGCGCCTGCTCGATGACGCGGCGCTGCGACGGCCCGTTCGGTGCCGTGAGCCCGTTCGACGCGCCGTCCTGGTTGATCGCCGAGCCCTTCAGTACCGCGAGTACCTTGTGGCCGTTCCGCTGGGCATCGGACAGCCGCTCCAGCAGCACCAGGCCGACGCCCTCGCCCCAGGCCGTACCGTCGGCCGCGTCGGCGAACGCCTTGCAGCGGCCGTCCGCGGCCAGGCCGCGCTGCCGCGAGAAGACCGTGAAGGCGGACGGGCTGGACATGACGGTGGCGCCGCCCGCCAGCGCGCTGTCGCACTCGCCGTTGCGCAGCGCCTGGACCGCCAGGTGCAGCGCCACCAGGGAGGACGAGCACGCCGTGTCGACCGTCACCGCCGGGCCTTCGAGACCGAAGGTGTACGCCACCCGGCCCGAGGCGACGCTGCCGGCGCTGCCGGTGGCCGCGTAGCCCTCCAGGTCGCCGGTGGCGCGGTAGAGGCGCAGCAGGTAGTCCTGCGAGTTGAGCCCCGCGAAGACGCCCGTCTTGTTGCCCTTCACCCCGGCCGGGTCCAGGCCCGCCCGCTCGAACGCCTCCCAGGCCGTCTCCAGCAGCAGCCGCTGCTGCGGGTCCATGGCCAGCGCCTCGCGCGGCGAGATGCCGAACAGCTCGGCGTCGAACTGCT
Organism: Streptomyces sp. CMB-StM0423; assembly: GCF_002847285.1. Taxonomy (NCBI): domain Bacteria; kingdom Bacillati; phylum Actinomycetota; class Actinomycetes; order Kitasatosporales; family Streptomycetaceae; genus Streptomyces; species Streptomyces sp. CMB-StM0423. Next base: position 7,851,042 of record NZ_CP025407.1, read on the forward strand.
CGGCGCCCTGGAGGAAGGCGCCCATCCGCGTGTAGCTCTTGCCGCTCGCCGCCGGGTCCGGGTCGTACAGGTCCTCGGCCCAGCCGCGGTCGGCCGGGAACTCCACGATCCCGTCGCGGCCCTCGGCCACCATCCGCCACAGGTCCTCGGGCGAGGCCACGCCGCCGGAGTAGCGGCAGGCCATGGACACGATGGCGATGGGCTCCGTGGATTTCGCCTCGACCTCGCCCAGGCGCCGGCGGGCCTGGCGGAGCTCCGCGGTCACCCACTTGAGGTTGTCCAGAAGCTTCTGCTCGTTCTTCATCAGCGCAAGCTCCTTGTCGAGGTGCGGAGAGGTACGGGGTGGTTCAGGGGCGTACGGGCGGGGGGCGTCATGACTTGCCGAACTCCGTCTGGATGATGTCGAGGAGGTCGTCGACGGACGCGGACTCCAGGTCGCTGTCCGCCTCGCCGCCGGCGGCGCCGCCGTCCGGGCCGCCGGTCGCCGCGTGGCCGTTCTCCGCCCCGTGCGGCGCGGATCCGTCGAGCCGCTGGAGCATCGTCCGCAGCCGCTCCCCGGCCCGGCGCCGCACCTCCTCGTCCGCCAGTGCCGCGCCGCTCAGCGCACCGTCGAGCCGCGCCAGGTCGGCGAGGATCGACTGTCCCGCGGCGTCGGGGCCGCCGAGTTCTTCGCGCAGGCAGGTCGCGAGGGCGTCCGGCGTCGGGTAGTCGAAGACGACGGTCGTCGGCAGCCGCAGCCCGGTCCTGGAGTTGACGCGGTTGCGCAGCTCGACGGCGGTGAGCGAGTCGAAGCCCAGGTCGTTGAAGGGCTTCCCGGGCCGTACGCCGTCGGCCGACGCGTGCCCGAGCACGCCCGCGACCTCCGCACGCACCAGGTCCAGCAGCTCGCGCTGCTGTTCCTCGGGGGTACGGCCCGCCAGCAGCGACCGCAGCCGCGCGGCGGCGTCGGTGTCCGCGGCCTCCGGCTCGGCCTCCTCCCGCGCGCCCAGCACCGCGTGTGCCTCCGGCAGTTCGCCCAGCAGCGGGCTGTGCCGCCGGGACGTGAACGCGAGGGTGAACGCCGACCAGTCGATGTCGGCGATCGTCGTCGGCGGCTCGTCTCCCCGTACGGCCTCGGCCAGGGCCGCCACCGCGGCATCCGGGTCGAGGCCGCGGATGCCGCGGCGCAGCAGCCGCCGGGAGTTCTCCCCGTCGCCGGCCATGCCCTCGCCGCTCCACGCGCCCCAGGCCACCGCGGTGGCCGGGAGCCCGCGGGCGCGGCGGTGCTCGGCGAGCGCGTCGAGGTAGGCGTTGCCCGCGGCGTACGCGCCCTGCGCGCCGCTGCCCCACACGCCGGCGGTCGACGAGAACAGCACGAAGGCGCCGAGCCGGCTGCCGCCGTCCGCTTCCTGCGTCAGCTCGTGCAGGTGGCGGGCGGCCACGGACTTGGGCCCGAGGACTTCGGCGAAGTGCTTGGCGTCCAGATCCGCGAGCCCGCGGTCCACGCTAACGCCGGCCGCGTGCAGCACGGCGGTCAGCGGGGTCTCCTCGGGCACGCCGGCCAGCAGCGCGGCGAGGGCCGCCCGGTCGGTGACGTCGCACGCGGCGATCGTCACCTCGGCGCCGAGGCCGGTGAGTTCGGTGCGCAGCTCGTCGGCGCCGGGGGCGGCGGGGCCGCGGCGGCTGACGAGGAGCAGGTGCTCGGCGCCGTTTGCCGCCAGCCAGCGGGCGGCGTGGGCGCCGAGTCCGCCGGTGCCGCCGGTGACGAGGACGGTGCCGCGGGGCGGCCACTGGGCGTCCGCCTTGCGGGCGGGCGTTGTACGCCTCAGCCGCCGCGCCCGCGGCCCGTCGGCCCGTAGCGCGATCTGGTCCTCCACCGGCGCGCCGGAGCCGTCCGGCGCGCCGCCGAGCAGCCCGGCCAGTTCGGCGCGCCCGCGCGCGCCGAGGTCGGCGGGCGCGCCCGGCAGGTCGATCAACCCGCCCCAGCGCGCGGGCTCTTCGAGCGCCGCGGCCCGGCCGAAGCCCCACACCAGGGCGGCCTCCGGGTTCCCGAGCGGGTCGCCGTCGCCCACGGACACGGCCTCGCGGGTGGCGGCCCACAGGGGGGCGGTCACGCCGGCGTCGCCGAGTGCCTGGGTGAGGACGACGGTCGCGGTCAGCTCCTCCGGTACGCCGTCGGCGGCCGGGTCCGCGGCGGTGGTCCCGGCGGTGTCGGCGCGTACGGCCAGCAGCGACAGGATCCCGCGCGGCTGCCCGGTCTCCTCGATCCGGCGGGCGAGCTGCTCGGCGAGCGGCGCGCGCTCCGTACCCGCGGCAATCTCGACGGTGGCGACCTGCGCCCCCGCATCCGTGAGTGCCGCGGCGCAGAACTCCGGCCATTCCCCGGCCCGTTCGCCGTCCGGCACCGCGAGCAGCCAGGTGCCGTCCAGCGCGGCGCCGGCGCCCCGGGGCAGGCGCGCCCAGGACGTCCGGTAGTGCAGGCCGGACTCCGCCGGGGCAGAGACGGGCTCCACCGGGTCGATCCAGTGGCGGCGGCGCTGGAAGGCGTACGTCGGCAGCTCGACCGTGCGCCCGCGCGGCAGCACGTCCGTCCACCGCGGGCCCGCGCCGACCGCGTGCAGCTCGCCCATGGAGTGCAGGAGCGCGGTGGGTTCGTCCGACGGGGGCGCCGGCGCCTCGCTGTCCCCGGCCTTGCGGGCCGGGCGCAGCGACGGGATCGCCGTGGCGTCCCCTTCGCCCGGCAGGACCGCCCGGGCGAGCGCGGTCAGGGTGGCGCCGGGGCCGATCTCCAGGAAGGCGGTGGCGCCCTCGCCGATGAGGTGGGCGAGGCCCTGGTGGAAGCGGACGGGGCGGCGGATGTGCTCGGCCCAGTACGCGGCGTCGGTCAGCTCGGCGGCCGTGGCCGCGGTGCCGGTGAGGTTCGAGACCACCGGGAGGTCGGGCGCGCGGTACGTGAGCCCGCCCGCGATGCTCGTGAACTCGGCCAGCACGGGGTCCATCTGGGCGGAGTGGAAGGCGTGGCTCACCTTCAGCCCGCGGGTGCGGATCCCGGCCGCGCCCAAGTCCCCGGCGAGCGCGGCCAGCGCGTCGGCCGGCCCGGCGAGCACGGTCGCGGCGGGGGAGTTGTACGCGGCGATCTCCGCCCGCCCGTGCCGCTCCAGGTGCTCGGCCAGCGCCTCGGGCCCCGCCTGGGCGGCGAGCATGCCACCGGTGCCGTGGGGGAGTTCGTTCATCAGCCGCGCGCGGGCCGTGACGAGCCGGGCCGCGTCGGTGAGGGACAGCACGCCCGCGACATGCGCGGAGGTCACCTCGCCGATGGAGTGGCCGATGAGGTGGTCCGGCCGCACGCTCCATGCCAGGAGCTGCCGGGTGAGCGCCGTGTGCAGGGCGAACAGGCCGGTCTGGGTGTAGAGGGTCTGGTCGAGCAGCGCGGACCCGTCGGCGGCCGCGTCGGCGAACATCACGTCGCGTACGGGGAGATCGAGGTGCGTGTCGAGCGCCGCGCACACCTCGTCCAGCGCCTCGGCGAACACCGGGAGCGCCTCGTACAGCTCGCGGCCCATGCCGGGGCGCTGGCTGCCCTGCCCCGAGTACATGAACACCAGGCCGCCGGGCCGCTGCTCGCTCCGGGTACGGATCACGCCGGGCGCGCTCCGGTCCTGGGCCACCTCGCGCAGGCCGTCGAGGAGTTCCGTACGGTCGCGGCCGAGGACGGTGGCCCGGTACGGCAGGGCGGTGCGCCGCGAGGCCAGCGACCACGCCAGGTCGGGCGCGCTCAGCTCCGGGCGCGCCCGGACGCGCTCGGCGAGCCGGGCGGCCTGGGCGCTCAGGCCCTCCGGGGTCGCGCCGGAGACCAGCCAGGGCAGCGCCGCACCGGCTGGCCGCGGCGCCTCGGCCGGTGCTTCCTGCGCGACGGCCGGCGCCTCCTCCAGGATGACGTGCGCGTTGGTGCCGCTGATCCCGAACGCGGAGACTCCCGCCCGCCGCGGCCGGGCGGCCCCGGCGCGCGGCCACTCCCGCTGCTCGGTCAGCAGCGAGACGACGCCCGCGTCCCACTCGACGTGCTGCGACGGCTCGTCGACGTGCAGCGTGCGCGGCAGCACACCGTGCCGCATGGCCTGGATCATCTTGATGACCCCGGCGACGCCGGCCGCGGCCTGCGTGTGCCCCAGGTTGGACTTCACCGAGCCCAGCCACAGCGGCTGTTCGGCCGAGTGCTCGCGCCCGTACGTCGCCAGCAGCGCCTGCGCCTCGATGGGGTCGCCGAGCGTCGTGCCGGTGCCGTGCGCCTCGACGGCGTCCACCTCGGCGCCGGTCAGCCGGGCGTTGGCCAGGGCCTGCCGGATGACGCGCTGCTGTGCGGGGCCGTTGGGGGCGGTGAGACCGTTGGAGGCGCCGTCCTGGTTGATCGCGGAGCCGCGGAGGACCGCGAGCACCTGGTGCCCGTTGCGCTCGGCGTCCGACAGCCGCTCCAGCAGCAGCATGCCGGCGCCCTCGCCCCAGCCCGTACCGTCGGCGGAGTCCGCGAAGGACTTGCAGCGGCCGTCGGGGGCGAGGCCGCGCTGCCGGGAGAACTCCACGAAGACCGCGGGCGTCGACATCACGGTCGCGCCGCCGGCCAGCGCCAGCGTGCACTCGCCGTTGCGCAGGGACTGCGCCGCGAGGTGCAGCGCGACCAGCGACGACGAGCAGGCCGTGTCGACGGTCAGCGCGGGCCCCTCGAAGCCGAAGGTGAACGCGATCCGCCCGGAAGCGACGCTCGGCGCGCTGCCGTTGCCGACGTACCCCTCGTACTCCGCCGGGGTGCGCAGCAGCAGCCGGCCGCCGTAGTCGCTGTACATGATCCCCGCGAACACGCCGGTCGAGGTGCCGCGCAGTTCGTCGGCGGGGATGCCGGCGTCCTCGACGGCCTCCCAGCACAGCTCCAGCAGCAGCCGCTGCTGCGGGTCCATCGAGGCCGCCTCGCGCGGCGAGATCCCGAAGAACTCGGCGTCGAACCGGTCGGCGTCGTGCAGGAAGGAGCCGGCCCGCGTGTACGTGGTGCCCGGGCGCTCCCCGCTCGGGTCGTAGATCGCGTCGATGTCCCAGCCGCGGTTCTCGGGGAACGTGCTGGTGCCCTCGGCGCCCCGGCTGAGCAGGTCCCACAGGTCGGCGGGGGAGTCCACGCCGCCGGGGTAGCGGCAGGACATGGCGACGACGGCGATCGGGTCGTCGTCGTTGGCCGCGCGGGCGGCGGCCGCCGGTACGGCCGGGACGGCGGCCTCCTCGGACTCCAGCAGCTCCGCGCGCAGATGGTCGGCGAGCGCCTGGGGCGTGGGGTGGTCGAAGACCGCGGTGGCGGGGAGCCGGCGGCCGGTGGCGGCGCTGAGCTGGTTGCGCATCTCGACCGCGGTGAGCGAGTCGAAACCGAGGTCGCGGAAGGTCTGGCCAGGGCTCACCGACTCGCCCTCGGGCAGGCCGAGCGCGAGCACGGCGGTGCGGCGTACGAGCGCCAGCAGCGTGCGGTCCTGCTCGGCACGGCCCAGCGCGGCGAGCCCGGCGAGCGGGTCGGTGGCCGGGGCCGCGGTGGCGGCGGTGCCCTCGGCGGGTGCGGCGGGCGCGGGTGCCTGCGCGCGGAGTACGGCGGGCAGCGTCCCGGCGCGGGACTGCGTACGCAGCGCGCGGCGGTCGAGGACCACGGGGGCGGCCAGCGCCACGGGGCTGCGCAGCGCCGTGTCCAGCAGCGCGAGCGCCCGGCTCGCGGGCATGGCGCGTACGCCGGCGCGGGCGATTCGCGCCCGTGCCGCCCGGTCCAGACCCCCGCCCATGCCGCCCTGCTCCCACAGGCCCCAGGCGAGGCTGACGGCGGGCAGCCCGCGGGCGCGGCGGTGCTGCGCGAGGGCGTCCAGGAAGCTGTTCGCGGCCGCGTAGTTGGCCTGGCCGGGGGTGCCTACCACGGACGCGAACGACGAGAAGAGCACGAAGGCCACCCGCGGCAGGTCCGCGGTCAGCCGGTGCAGGTGCCAGGCGCCGTCCGCCTTCGGCCGCAGCACGGCGTCGAGCTGAGCGGGCGTCAGCTCGCCGACGGTCGCGTCGTCCAGCACGCCCGCCGCGTGCACCACGGCGGTCAGCGGGTGTTCCGACGGGATCCGGGCCAGCGCCCGGCGGAGGGCGTCCGCGTCGGCGACGTCGCAGGCGGCGAAGGCCACCTCGGCGCCGAGCCCGGTGAGTTCTGCGCGCAGCTCGCCGGCGCCGGGGGCGGCCTCGCCGCGGCGGCTGACGAGGAGCAGGCGGCGTACGCCGTGGGCCGTGACGAGGTGCGCGGCGACCTGCCCGCCGAGCGTGCCGCTCGCGCCGGTGACCAGAACGGTGCCCTCGGGGCCGAGAGCCGCGGGGCCGTCCGGCGTGATCCGGGTGAGGCGCGGGGCGAGGAGGGCGCCGTCGCGGATCGCGAGCTGCGGTTCACCGGCCGCCAGCGCGACCCGTACCGCATCCGCGGCGGGAAGCGCCGAGGGCTCCGCCGGGTCGTCGTCGACGAGCACGATCCGGTCCGGGTGCTCCGACTGCGCCGAGCGCAGCAGCCCCCACACCGGGGCGGACTCCAGCGCGGCTACGTCCCCGGCCGCGTCCGCGCCGACCGCACCGCGGGTGACCACGGCGAGCCGGCTGTCGGCGAAGCGGTCGTCGGACAGCCACCGCTGCACGGCGGCCAGCACCCGGGCTACGGTCGTACGCGCCCTCTCCGCGGTCGCCTCGTCGGCGCCGTCCGCGGCGGGGCACCGTACGACGACCACGCCTGCCCGCTCGGGAACGGTCCCCGCGGCGAACGCGTCGAGGTCCGTCTCCCACAGCTCACCGCTGTCCGCCGCCTCCGGCGCCGCGTCGAGCCGCTGCCACTCCACCCCGTACAACGGGTCGGCGGACACCGCGCCGATGCTGTCGGCCGGGACGGGCCGCAGTGCCACCTCGTCCACCCGCAGCACCGGCGTGCCCGCGGCGTCGGCGAGGTCCAGGGCGACGGTCTCCGGGCCGGTGGGCGTCACCCGGGCGCGCAGCGCCGCCGCGCCGGGGCGCGCCAGCAGCCGTACGCCGGACCAGGAGAACGGCAGCCGCAGCTCCGTTCCGGAAGCGTCCAGCAGCGCGACGGTGTGCAGCGCGGCGTCGAGCAGCGCGGGGTGGATGCCGTACTCGTCGAGATCCGCGTGCTGCGCCTCGGGCAGCGCCAGATCGGCGTACAGGTGCTCGCCGTCGCGCCATACCGTGCGCAGCGAACGGAAGGCCGGGCCGAAGCGCATCCCGCGCTCGTGCAGCCGGTCGTACAGGTCGTCCACGACCGCGGCGGGCTCACCCGGTGGCGGCCAGGCCGTGCCGTCCCACGCCCCTGGCGCCGCCCCCGCGTCGGGCGCCACCATGCCCGTCGCGTGCAGCGTCCACGCGGAGTCCGCGGCGAGTTCAGCGGTGTCCTCGGCGGCGTCAGGCTCGGGGCGGGCGTACAGGGAGAGTGCCCTGCGGCCGTCGGTGTCCGGGGCGTCCACCGCCACCTGGAGTTGCAGCGCGCCCTCTGCCGGCAGCACCACGGGCCGGCGCAGCGTCAGCTCCTCGACGCGTGCGCAGCCGACGTGCCGCGCCGCGCACAGCGCGATCTCCACCGCGCCCGTGCCCGGCAGCACCACGGTGGTGCCCAGTACGTGGTCCGCCAGCCAGCCGGGGGTACGCGCGCTGATCCGGCCGGTGCACACGGCCCCGGGACGCTCGGCGTCCGCCGTCTCCAGCACGGCGCCGAGCAGCGGGTGCCGGGTGACCCGTACGCCCGGCTGGTCGGCGGCCGGACGCGCCTGCCGCAGCCAGTACGGCCGCCGCTGGAACGCGTACGTCGGCAGCTCTGCCGGCCGGCCCTCGGCGTGCAGCGGGCGCCAGTCCACCTCCGTGCCGTGCACGTGCAGCCGGGCGATCGCGGCGAACAGGGCGGGGACCTCGGGGTGGTCGCGGCGCAGCGTAGAAGTGACCACGGCCGTCTCGCCCGGCTGCGCCGGGTCCGCCTCGTCGAGCACCGCCTGCGCGAGGGTGCTGAGGGTGGCGTCGGGGCCCACCTCCAGGTATGTCGTCGTGCCCAGGCCGGCCAGGCCGTCGACGCCCTGGTGGAAGCGGACGGGCCGGCGGATGTGCTCGGCCCAGTAAGCGGGGTCGTGGTGCTGCGCGTCCGTCGCGGGCAGACCCGTGACGTTGGAGATGACCGGGATCTCCGCCTCGCCCGGGGCGTGCCGCTCGAAGAGGTCCGTCAGATGGCGCGCGAAGGCGTCGAGGACCGGCTCGGTGTGCGCGGTGTGGAAGGCGTGCGCCACCTTCAGCCGCCTGGCGCGGATCCCGGCGTCCGCCAGCTCCCGTGCCAGCGCGTCCAGCGCGTCGAGCGTCCCGGCGAGCGTGGTCGCCGCGGGGGAGTTGTACGCGGCGATCTCCACCCCCGCGTGCCGCTCCAGATGCCCGGCCAGCGGCTCGGGTCCTGACCGTACGGCGAGCATGCCGGTGCCCTCGGGGAGCGAGTGCATCAGCTTCGCCCGGGTGGCGACCATGTCGGCGGCGACGTCGAGCGGGAAGACCCCGGCCACGTGCGCGGCCGACAACTCGCCCACGGAGTGGCCGATGAGGTGGTCCGGCCGCACGCCCCACGACCGGAGCAGCCGCGCCAGCGCGGTGTGCACGGCGAACAGCGCGGGCTGGGTGTACAGCGTGTGCTCCAGCAGCGCCGCCCGCTCGGTGCCCGCCTTGGCGAACATCACCTCGCGTACGGGGACGTCGAGATGCGCGTCGAGCGCCGCGCACACCTCGTCCAGCGCCTCGGCGAACACCGGGAACGCCTCGTGCAACTCGTGCCCCATGCCGGGGCGCTGGCTGCCCTGCCCGGAGAACATCAGCGCCAGTCGGCCGCTCTGCTGCACGCCGGTGACCAGCCCGGCGGCGGCGTCGCCGCGGCCGAGGGCGTCGAGCCGGCCGAGCAACTCCCCGCGGTCGGTGCCGAGGAGCACCGCGCGGTGCCCGAGCGTGGCCCGGGAGGTCGCCAGCGCGTGGCCCACCGCGCCGACGGACAGCTCCGGCCGGGCGCGGAGGTGGCCGGCCAGCCGGGCGGCCTGGGCGCGCAGCCCGTCCGCGGTGGCGGCGGAGACCAGCCACGGGCCGGCGGGACCGCCGGCAGGCGCCGCCGGCTCCGGCTCCGGCTCGTCCGCCGGGGGCTGCTCCAGAATGACGTGCGCGTTGGTGCCGCTGATCCCGAACGCCGACACGGCGGCCCTGCGGGTGCGTTCCCCACCGCGCCACGGCAGCGCCTCGCCGAGCAGCGCGAGCGTCGCCGGGTCCCAGTCGACGTGCGGGCTGGGCGTATCGGCGTGCAGCGTACGGGGCAACTGCCCGTGCTCCAGCGCCAGTACGAGCTTCATCAGCCCGGCCACACCCGCGGCGGCCTGCGTGTGCCCGATGTTCGACTTGACCGAGCCGAGGTACAGGGGCGTCCCGGCGGCGGCCCGGCCGCGGCCGTAGACCTCCAGCAGCGCCTGCGCCTCGATCGGGTCGCCCAGCTCCGTGCCCGTGCCGTGCGCCTCGATCGCGTCGACGTCGGCGGCGCCGAGGCCCGCGTCGGCGAGGGCCGCGCGGATCACCTTCTCCTGCGCCTGCCGGCTCGGCGCCGTCAGCCCGTTGGAGGAGCCGTCGGAGTTGACGGCGCTGCCGCGGATCACGGCGAGCACGCGGTGGCCGTTGCGGCGGGCCGCGCTCAGCGGCTCCAGGAGCACGACGCCCCCGCCCTCGGACATGCCCATGCCGTCGGCACCCGCGCCGAACGCCTTGCAGCGCCCGTCGGCGGCCAGCACCCGCTGCCTGCTCATCTCGGTGAAGGGACCGACCGTGGAGAACACCGTCGCCCCGCCGGCCAGCGCCATCGTGCACTCGCCGCGGCGCAGCGCCTGCACCGCGAGGTGCACCGCGGTCAGCGACGTGGAGCACGCGGTGTCCACGCTCAGGGCCGGGCCTTCGAGGCCGAGGGTGTACGCGAGCCGGCCGGACAGCACGCTGAGGACCGTGCCGGTGAGCAGGTGCCCGCCCACCTGCGCGGCGGCGTCGCCGAGCAGCCCGCCGTACTCGGTGGGGTTGCTGCCCACGAACACGCCCGTGCGGGAGCCGCGCAGCGCGTGCGCGTCGATCCCGGCCCGCTCCACGCTCTCCCACGCCAGCTCCAGCAGCAGCCGCTGCTGCGGGTCCATGGCCAGCGCCTCGCGCGGCGAGATGCCGAAGAACGCCGCGTCGAAGCCGGCGATGTCGTCCAGGAACCCGCCCTCGCGCACGTACGAGGTGCCGGGCCCCCCGAGGTCCGGGTCGAAGTGGTCGTCCAGGTGCCAGTCCCGGTTCGCGGGCATGGCGGAGATGGCGTCCCGGCCGTCCCGCAGCAGCTCCCACAGCCCCTCGGGGCTCTGTACGCCGCCGGGGAGGCGGCAGGCCATGCCGACGACCGCCACCGGTTCCCGGCGCTGCTCCTCCACCTCCCGCAGCCTGCGGGTGGTGCGGCGCAGGTCCACGGTGAGCCGCTTGAGGTAGTCGCGCAGCTTGTCTTCCTCGGCCATGGCCGGAACTGCTCCTCTCCGTGTGCCGCTCCGGCGCTGGTCAGCCGGTGGTGGATGCCGTCGGTCCCGGCTCCGCCGGGCCGAACTCGTCGTCGATGATCTTCAGTAGGTCGTCGGTGCTGGCGTCGTCGAGGTCCGCGTCGTCGTCCTCGCCCGCGCCGGCCGCCGCCGTGCCGCCGCCGGCCAGCGCGGCGGCGAGCGCCTGCAACCGGTCGCGTACGGCCGCGCGTTCCGCACCCTCGACGGGCACCGCGTCCAGGGCGGCGGCCAGCCGGTCCAGCTCCTCGTCTACGGAGCCGGGCGCCGCCCGCTCCCCGGCCGCGCCCAACTGCCCGGTCAGGAACCGGGCGAGTGCCTGCGGGCTGGGGTGGTCGAAGACCAGCGTCACCGGCAGCGGGAGGCCCGTCGCCGCGCGCAGCCGGTTGCGCAGCGCCACCGCGGTCAGCGAGTCGAAGCCCAGCTCCTTGAACGTCCGCATCGGCGTGGGCCGGTCGGCCGGGCCGTGGCCCAGCACCGCGGCCACCTCGGCGGTCACCACGTCCAGCACCTCGCGTCCGCGCGCCGCCTCCGGCAGCCCGGCCAGCTTCCGCAGCCGCTCCCCGGCGTCGCCGCCGTCCGCCGCGCCGGTGCCGCCCGCCTCCGCGGAGCGCCGCAGCGCGCCCCGTACCGCGGGGATCTCGTCCAGCAGCGGCCGCGGCCGGGCCGAGGCGAAGACCGGGGCGAACGTCTCCCAGTCCACGTCGACCAGCGTCACCGCCCGCCCGCCGCCCGCGCCCGCCACCTCCCGGCCGAGGCCGGCGAGCGCCAGGTCCGGGTCCAGCAGCGGCAGGCCCTGCCGCTCCAACTGCGCCTCGTCCAGGCCCTCCGGCAGTTCCTCGCTGCGCCACGCGCCGAAGGCGACGGACGTCACCTTCCGCCCCTGGCCGCGCAGTTGCTGCGCGTACGCGTCGAGGAAGGCGTTCGCCGCCGCGTACGCGCCGTGCTCGCCGCTGCCCCAGACGGCGGCGATGGAGGAGAAGAACACCAGTTCCGCGGGGCCGAGCGGATCCATCGACTCGGCCAGGTGCACCGCGCCGAGCGCCTTGGCGGCCAGCACCTCCGCCACCCCGGCGGCGGTGGCGTCGGCCAGCGGCTCCAGCCGGGTGGAGGTCGCGGCGTGCACCACCGCGCGCACCGGCCCGCCCAGCTCCGCGGCCTGCCGCAGCAGCGAGCGCACGGAGTCGCGGTCGGTCAGGTCGCAGGACAGCGCCGTGACCCGTACGCCCCGCCCGGCGAGTTCCGCGGCCAGCGCCGCGTGGCCGGGTGCGTCGGGGCCGCGGCGGCTGGCCAGCACGATGTGCTCCGCGCCGCCGTCGGCCAGCCAGCGCGCCAGGTGCGGCGCCAGCGAGCCCGAGCCACCGGTGACCACGACCGTGCCGCCCGGCCGCCACGCCGGGCCGTCCGCGGGCGCCGGCGCGGGCAGCAGCCGCCGTACGCGCAGGCCGCCGGGCCGGATCGCCACCTGGTCCTCGTCGCCCGCCCCGCCCGCGAGCACCGCGCACAGCCGCAGCCAGTCCTCGTCGCCGGGCCGCTCCGGGAGGTCGACCAGGCCGCCCCACAACTGCGGCTGCTCCAGCGCCACCACCCGGCCCAGACCCCACGTCTGCGCCTGCGCCGGGTGCGTAAGAACGTCGTCGTCCAGGGCGTTCACCGCGGCGCACGTCACCGACCACACGGGCGCGGCAACGCCCAGCCCCGCCAGCGCTTGCACGAGCCCCAGCAGCCCACCGACTCCGGAGGGCAGTGCCGCGTGCCCGGGGTGCGGGCGGTCGTCCAGCGGCAGCAGCGACAGCACGCCGTCGACCGCCTCGCCGGCCAGCGCCGCCGACACCCGGCGCGCGATGTCCGCGCGTTCGTCGTCGGCCCGCTCGTCCAGTTCGACCACGGTCACCCGGGCGCCGCGGGCGGAGAGCGCGGCACCCGCCGCGTCGGCCCAGGCGGCGAGCCGCCCGGCGGCCCCGGTACGGGTCACCAGCAGCCAGTGCCCGTCGGGCCCCGGCGTCCGCCGCTCCGCGGCCGGGCGCCACCCGATCTCGTAGCGCTGACCGGCGAGCGCCGCGTCGGTACGGGTCCGGGAGCGCCAGCGGTGCAGCGCGGGCACCACCGCGCGCAGCGCGTCCTCGCCGGCCTCCGGCAACTCCCGGCCCAGCGCCTCGGTGTCGGCCTGCTCGACCAGCGCCCAGAACGCCTCGTCGGACCCGCCCGCGCGGGGCGCCGCCGCCCGCGGAGCGGGGTCGTCGCGGTCGGCGAGCCAGTAGCGGCGGCGCTGGAAGGGGTACGTGGGCAGCGGCACCGTACGCGCGCCGGGGAAGAGCACCTGCCAGTCCGGCACCACTCCGGCCGCGTACGCCTCCGCCAGCGCCTGCTTGAAGCGCGGCTCGCCGTCCTCGTCGCGGCGCAGCGTGCCCAGCGCCCGGCCCTCCGTCTCCGTCGCGTCGAGGACCTGCTCGATCGCGGGCACGAGCACCGGGTGCGGGCCCATCTCCAGGAACACGGTGTGCCCCGCGTCCGTCAGCCGCTCCACGGTCTGTGCGAAGAGCACGGGGGAGCGCAGGTTGCGGTACCAGTACGCGGCGTCCAGCGACTCGGTCGGCATCGGCTCGCCGGTGACGGTGGAGTAGAACGGCACGTCCCCGGCCCGCGGGGTGATGGCAGAAAGCTCGCGCAGCATCTCCTCGCGCACCGGCTCGACGAGCGGCGAGTGCGAGGCGTACGCGATGGGCACGGTCCGCGTCCGTACGCCCCGCTCCTCGCAGTCGCGCATGAACGCGCGCACGTCCACGTCGACGCCCGCGACGACCGTCGCCGACGGGCCGTTGACGGCCGCGACACCGACGTCGCCGCCGGTCTCCGCGAGCCGCTTCTCCACCTCCGCGACGGGCAGCGACACCGAGGCCATCGAGCCGTGCCCGGACAACGCGTGCACCACCCGGCTGCGTACGGCCACCAGGCGGGCGCCGTCCTCCAGCGACAGCGCCCCCGCGGCCACGGCCGCCGCGAACTCGCCCTGCGAGTGGCCCACGACCGCCGCCGGCGTCACGCCGTGGTGGCGCCACAGCTCCGCGAGCGAGACCATCACCGCCCACATCAGCGGCTGTACGACGTCGTCCCGCTCCCACGCGGCGTCGTCCGCGGAGAGGGTCAGCTTCTCGCGCAGCGCGTAGCCCGTGTACGGGGCGAGGGCAGCGGCGCAGCGCTCCATCGACGCGGCGAACACCGGCTCGGAGTCCCACAGTCCCACGGCCATGCCCGGCCACTGCGCGCCCTGCCCGGAGAAGACGAACACCGGACGCGCCGCGCCGGACACCGCGCTGCCGCGCACCACCCGCGGGGAGCCGCGGTCCGCGGCCAGCGCCGCCAGGCCCTCGGCCAGCTCGGCGGCGTCGCCGCCCAGCACCACGGCCCGCTCGTCGAACGCCGCCCGCGTGGTCGCCAGCGACCAGCCCACGTCCCCCGCGGCGGGCGGGAGTTCGGTGCGTACCGCCTCGGCCAGCTCCGCGGCCCGCGCCCGCAGCGCCTCGCCCGTACGGGCCGACAGCGTCCACAGCGCGGTACGCGGCCCATCCTCGTCCGTGCGCTCCTCCGGCTCTGCCGGGGCCGGGCCCTGCTCCAGGATGACGTGCGCGTTGGTGCCGCTGATGCCGAAGGCGGAGACCGCCGCCCGCCGCGGCCGGTCCGACTCCGGCCAGGCGACCTCCTCGGCCAGCAGCGCGACGCCGCCCCCGGCCCACTCCACGTGCCGGGACGGGGTCTCGGAGTGCAGCGTGCGCGGCAGCGTGCCGTGCCGCATGGCCTGCACCATCTTGATGATCCCGGCCACGCCCGCGGCGGTCTGGGTGTGCCCGATGTTGGACTTCAGCGAGCCCAGCCACAGCGGCTGTTCCGCGCTGTGCTCCCGGCCGTACGTCGCCAGCAGCGCCTGTGCCTCGATGGGGTCGCCCAGCGACGTGCCCGTGCCGTGCGCCTCCACCGCGTCGACCTGGCGCGCGGTGAGCCGGGCGTCGGCGAGGGCCTGGGCGATGACCCGCTGCTGGGCCGGGCCGTTGGGGGCGGTGAGGCCGTTGGAGGCGCCGTCCTGGTTGACCGCGCTGCCGCGGATCACCGCGAGCACCGGGTGCCCGGCCGCCCGCGCGTCGGAGAGCCGCTCCAGCACGAGCATGCCGGCGCCCTCGCTCCATCCCGTGCCGTCGGCGTCGTCAGAGAACGACTTGCAGCGCCCGTCGGAGGCCAGCCCGCGCTGCCGCGAGAACTCCACGAACATGCCCGGCGTCGACATCACCGTCGCCCCGCCCGCCAGCGCCATCGTGCACTCCCGCGCGCGCAGCGCGCGCGTGGCCAGGTGCACCGCCACCAGCGAGGACGAGCAGGCGGTGTCGACCGTCAGCGCCGGCCCCTCGAGACCGAGCGTGTATGCGATCCGCCCGGAGGCGACGCTGGGTGTCGTCCCCGTCAGCATGTAGCCCTCCGCACCGGCGGTCGCCTCATGCAGCCGCGGCCCGTAGTCCGCCGCGGAGGTGCCCGCGAACACGCCGGTGGCGGAGCCGCGCAGCCCGTCGGCGGCGATCCCCGCCCGCTCCAGCGCCTCCCAGGCCAGCTCCAGCAGCAGCCGCTGCTGCGGGTCCATCGCCGCGGCCTCCCGCGGCGACACCCCGAACAGCCCGGCGTCGAACTCCGGCAGGTCGTAGAGGAAGCCGCCGCGGCGGGCGTAGCTCGTGCCCGCCCGGTCCGGGTCCGCGTCGAAGACCGCCTCCAGGTCCCAGCCCCGGTCGGCGGGAAACTCGCCGATGGCGTCCCCGCCCGCCGACACCAGCTCCCACAGCGCGTCCGGCGACACCGCGCCGCCGGGGTAGCGGCACGCCATCCCGACCACCGCGATCGGCTCGTGGTCGCGCTCCTCCAGCGACTGGAGCCGCTGCCGGGTCTGGCGCAGATCGGCGGTGACCGCCTTCAGGTAGTCGCGGAGCTTTTCCTCGTTGCTGCTGGCCATCGAACGCCTTCGTGGAGACGGCGCCGGCGGCGCCTGCGGGCAGGGACCGCGCGGCGGTTACGTACCGGCGGAGCTACAGGGACGGGGGACGAAGAACGCCCGCGGCCGCCGACCGGGCTGCGCCCTCCCGGGGCGCGAGGCCCGCGGGAGGGCGAGACGGGCGGCTGCGGACCGATGGCGTGGCCGCGGGGCCGCCGCGCCCGTGGCCGGCCGCCGCTACGGCTGCTGCGGCTTGCGGGCCGCGGACACCACGTAGTCCAGGGACGTCAGCTCGTCCTTCAGCAGGTCCTGGTCGCGGTGGGCGACGGCCACCATCTTGTAGAAGAGCTTGCTGGACCGGCTCTTGAACGTCGGGTCCTGGAGCCGGCGCACGTGGTACTCGCGCCACGGCTCGTACACCTCGTCGCGGATCGACCTGACCTCGACGCTCTCGAAGCCCGCGGACTCCAGCTTCTCGCCGTACTGCTTCCGCGGGTACCAGTTGGCGTCGTCGATCATGACGCGGATCCACTTGATGGCGTGCGAGCGGATGTCCGCCTTCGGCTTGCCGCCCTCCATCGGGATGATGTCGGCGGTCACCAGCACGCCGCCCGGGCGCAGCACGCGGTACGCCTCGGCGAAGAAGTCCGCGCGGGTGGCGAAGTGGAACGCCGACTCCAGGGCCACCACCTTGTCGACGCTGTTGTCCGGCAGCGGGATCGCGGTCGCGGAGCCCTCGCGGAAGTCGATCCGGTCCGTCAGGCCGCGCTCCTTGGCGCGGTCGGTGGCGATCCGGATGTGCGTCTTGGTGATGTTGATACCGATGATCTTGCTGGGGCCGTACTTGTCGATCCAGTGGAAGTCCTGGTCGCCGTAGCCGAAGCCCACGTCGAGGATCGTGTCGTCCGGCTTGAACTCGGCCGTGTCGGCCACCTCATCGGCGAGGGCCTGCGCCGCCTCGTCGAGCTTCGTGCACCCCGGCCAGTAGCCGAGGTTGTAGTAGTTGGTGTCCTCGACGACCAGCCGGTCCGGCGGGTACATCTCGTACAGCCGTGCCGTCTTCTTCTCGGGGTCGGACGTCGTACGGACCAGGGCGAGGTTTCCCAGCATCCGCAAGTCTTCCCACAGTGACAGCTTCACAACGGCAATCCCTTTCTGCGATCGGTCGCCGACCGAGACGGCCGCGGAATCCACATCTGACGAAAGGCGAAACTAGGAGCGCCGTCTAAAGACGGCCTTGGTCCGAACTAGGCCGGTGCCAAGCGCTTTGGCGCGGCTTTGGCGGCGGCGTCGAACATGCTCTCCCCGGCGCGGGCAGGCCCGCACCGCCGTCGTGAAGGAGCACAACCGATGCTGGACGAGGACGCGCGCAAGGAAGTCGCCCTGGAGTACTGCCGGCGGATCAACGAGGGCGACGTCGACGGCGTCCTCGGCCTCTTCGCCGACCCGCTCCACGTCGAGGACCCGGTCGGCGACAAGACCTTCATCGAACGCGCCGCGTACCGCGCCCACATCGCCCAATTGGTGTCGTACCGCGTGCACGAGCTCCCCGGCGCCCCGGTCGCGGGCCTGGACCGCGAGCACGTCGCCCTGCCCATCACCGCCGAGCTGCGCCCGCAGGGCGTGCCGCAGGGCAAGTTCGTCCGCATCTCCCTGATCGCCGTCATGCGGATCGGCGCCAGCGGCCTCATCCGCCACATGCGGGTCATCAGCGGCCGCACGGACATGGCGGTGCACGACGCGGCCGAGGCCGCGGACGCCGCGCGCTTCCGTTGAGGCGCCGTCCCGGCGGGGGCGGCCGGGGCTTCGGAGATTCTTAGGGACCCCTTTAGCCGCCGTGCCGAGACTCCCCGAAAGTGCGCCATCGCCTTTCGTCGCAACGGGATCGAGAGCGGATGTCCAAGGAAGAGAAGCTCGTCGAGTACCTGAAGTGGGTCACCGCCGAGCTGCATGAGGCCCAGCAGCGGCTGTCCGTCCTGGAGACCGGGGACCGGGAGCCGGTGGCGATCGTTTCGATGGCCTGCCGGTACCCGGGCGGGGTGCGTTCGCCGGAGGACCTGTGGCGGCTGGTCGCCGGCGGTACGGACGCGATCTCCGGGTTCCCCCTCAACCGCGGCTGGGAGTTGGAGGGGCTCTTCGACGCCGACCCCGACAGATCAGGCACGAGCTACGCCCGCGAGGGCGGCTTCCTGCACGACGCGGCCGCGTTCGACGCGGCGTTCTTCGAGATCAGCCCGCGGGAGGCGACCGCGACGGACCCGCAGCAGCGGCTGCTGCTGGAGACCGCGTGGGAGGCGTTCGAGCGCGCGGAGCTGGACCCGCACAGCCTGCGGGGCAGCAGGACCGGCGTTTTCGCGGGCGTCATGTACAGCGACTACGTCGCCCGGCTCATGGACCGGCTGCCCCCGGGGTTCGACGGTTTCCTGGGTAACGGTGGTGCGGCGAGTGTGGCGTCGGGGCGGGTGGCGTACACCTTCGGTCTCGAAGGCCCGGCGGTGACGGTCGACACGGCGTGCTCGTCGTCGCTGGTGGGCATGCACCTCGCCGCCCAGGCGTTGCGTAATGGCGAGTGCGAGTTGGCTCTTGCCGGTGGTGTGACGGTGATGGCGACGCCGGGTGTGTTCGTGGAGTTTTCGCGGCAGCGGGGTTTGGCGCCGGATGGGCGGTGCAAGCCGTTTGCGGAGGCTGCGGATGGTACGGGCTGGGGTGAGGGTGTCGGTTTCGTGCTGCTGGAGCGGTTGTCGGACGCGGAGCGCAATGGGCACGAGGTTCTTGCGGTGCTGCGTGGTTCGGCGGTCAATCAGGACGGTGCGTCGAACGGTCTGACGGCGCCGAACGGGCCGTCGCAGCAGCGGGTCATCGAGCAGGCCCTGGCCAGCGCGCGGCTGAGTGCCGGGCAGATCGACGCGGTGGAGGCGCACGGTACGGGTACGACGCTGGGTGACCCGATCGAGGCGCAGGCGCTGCTGGCGACGTATGGTCAGGCGCACAGTGCTGAGCGGCCGTTGTGGCTGGGTGCGGTGAAGTCGAATATCGGGCACACCCAGGCCGCCGCGGGTGTCGCGGGTGTCATCAAGATGGTCGAGGCGATGCGCCACGGTGTCCTGCCTCCCACGCTGCACGTGGATGAGCCCAGCAGTCATGTCGACTGGACCGCGGGCCATGTCTCGCTGCTGACCGACACCCAGCCCTGGCCGGAGACGGGTGAGCCGCGGCGCGCTGCGGTGTCGTCGTTCGGGATCAGCGGTACCAACGCCCACGTCATCCTCGAAGCCGCGCCGGAGCAGTCTGCCGAGGCCGACACGAAGGCCGAGCCCTCGCCCGTGCCGGTGGTGATTTCCGCTCGTACGACGGCCGCGCTCGCGCAGTCGGCCGAGCGGCTGGCGGCGTACGTGGAGGGGCACCCGCAGGTCGAGGTGGGTGGGTTGGCGGCGGGGCTGTGGTCCGGGCGGGCGAAGCTGGAGCACCGCGCGGGCGTCGTCACCGCCGACCGCGACGAACTCCGTGCAGCCCTCACCGCACTGGCCACCGGTGCCACGCACCCCGCTCTGGTCACCGGCCTGGGCCCTGCCGAGTCCGGCGGCCGCCTCGCGGTGATGTTCTCCGGGCAGGGCAGCCAGCGCCCGGGCATGGGCCGCGAGCTTCACGGGACCTTCCCCGTCTACGCCGAGACCCTGGACGAGGTCTGCGCGGCGCTCGACGAGCATCTGGGGACCGGGACACCGCTGCGCGAGGTCATGTTCGCCGAAAAGGACAGCGAACACGCCGCCCTGCTGGAGACCACGCTCTACACCCAGCCCGCTCTCTTCGCCCACCACGTCGCCGGCTACCGCCTCCTCCAGACGGCAGGCGTCGAGCCCACCGCGCTCATCGGCCACTCCATCGGCGAACTCTCCGCCGCCCACCTCACCGGCATCCTGCCCCTCGCCGCAGCCGCCGACATGGTCGCCACACGCGCCAAACTGCTCCACACCCTCCCCGACGGCACCGGCATGCTCGCCGTCAACACCGACGCCGACACCCTCACCCCCTACCTCCAGAACCACCCCCAGGTGGCCATCGCCGCGTACAACTCCGCCACCTCCCTCGCCGTCGCCGGCCCGCACCAGCCGCTCCAGGCCCTCGCCGCGGAGCTGACCGAGGCGGGCATCCGTACCAAGGCGCTCAAGGTCGCGCACGCCTTCCACACCGCCCACACCGAGCCCATCCTCGACACCTTCACCAGCCACCTGACCGGCCTCTTCGCCCACCACACCCTCGGCAACGCCGACATCCCCGTCATCTCCAACGTCACCGGCCAACCCGCTACCAGCGACCAGCACCACAACCCGGCGTACTGGGCCCAGCACATCCGCCAGCCCGTCCGCTTCCACCAAGGCATCACCCACCTCGCAGACAACAACGGCATCAGCCTCTTCACCGAGGTGGCCCCGCACCCCACCCTCACCCCGCATCTCCCGTCCGGCGTCCGCACCACCCCGCATCTGCCGGACCAGACCCGCGCCCACTTCGCCACCCTGGTCAGCCTCCACACCCACCACCACCCCACCGACCTCACCCCCCACCTCCCCGAAACCACAGCCAAACTCCCCACCCTCCCCACCTACCCCTTCCAGCACCGCCCCTACTGGCTGCGCGCCGACCCCACCAAGGCGACCGACGCCCGCCCCGCCGACGCCGAGCTGTGGGACGCGCTGGAGCGCGAGGACCTGGACGGCGTGCTGTCCGCGATGGGCGTGCGGGACGCCGACGTCACGGCGTGGAAGACCGTCCTGCCCGCGCTGATCACCTGGCGGCGGCAGCGCGGCTGGGGCCACCGCCTCGGCTGGGAGGCCGTGGACGGCGGCGCGCCGCCGCCCCCGCTGGACGGCGCCTGGGTCGTCCTGGTCCCCGAGGGCGCCGAGGAGGAGCCGGCCGTACGGACCGTGCTCACTGCCCTGGACGAGGGCGGGGCCGGCGCCGAAGTCGTCACCGTAGAGCGGGAGATGGCCCGTACGACGTTCGCCGGCCGGCTGCGCGCCGCGCTGGGCGCCTGCGGGCCCCGGCTCACCGGTGTGCTGTCGCTGCTGGCGTTCGCCGACCCGGTGCGGCCGGGCCCCGACGGGCTGGAGCTGTCCGCCGCGCTGCTGCACGCGCTCGACGACGCCGCCGCGCGGACACCCGTGTGGTTCGTGACCGCGGGCGGTGCCGCAACGGGTCGCCAGGACCCGCTCGCCGACCCCGCGCAGGCCCGGATCTGGGGGCTGGCGCAGGCGTTCGCCGTCGAACACCCCGAGCGCTGGGGCGGCTTGGCCGACCTGCCCGCGGGCGGCGCCGGCGACCGGGACGTGCGTGATCGGCTCCGGGCGGCGCTGGCCGGCCGGGCGGACCGCTCGGGCGCCCGCGAGGACCAGGTCGCCATCCGGCCTGGCGCGCTCTTCGCCCGCCGGCTGCGGCCCGCGGACCTCGCCGCCGCCACCGAGCCGTGGCTGCGCGCCACGGACGGCACCGTGCTGGTGACCGGGGCGCCCGGCGCGCTCGCCGGCGAGGTCGCCGCGGAGCTGGTACGCGAAGGCGTACGCCACCTGCTGCTGGCCGCCGAGCCGGGGACGGACGGGGCGGACGGCGCAACCGCCGCGCTGGTCGCGCAGTTGCGCGCGGCGGGCGCCGAGGCGGCCGTCGCCCCTGTCGACCTCGCCGACCGCGACGCCGTCGCCGCCCTCCTCCGCTCTGTCGCGCCCGAGCACCCGCTGACCGCCGTGGTGCACACGGCCGCCGAGCTGGACGATGCCGTCGTCGGCGCCGTGGACGGCGACGACATCGGCCGGCTGCTCGACCCGGCCGCGGCGTCCCTGGCCAACCTCTGCGAACTGACCCTGGACCGCGGGCTGGAAGCGTTCGTGCTCTGCTCCTCCGCGGTCGGCGTCCTCGGCGCGGCCGGGTTCGGCGCCCAGGGCGCCGTGCACGCCCACCTGGATGCGCTGGCGCACACGTACCGTGCCCGGGGCCTGCCCGTCACCTCGCTGGCCTGCGGACCCTTGCAGGCACCGGAGGCGGCGGAGACCGCGGCCGGAAAGCACCTGCGGTACCAGGGCATCCGCCCCATGGCGCCGACGCCCGCGGCCCGGTTGGCGGTACGAGCCCTCTCCGGCCGCTCCGCCGCGCCCGTGCTCGTGGACGTCGACTGGGACCGCTACGTCAGGCAGTCGGAACAGGGCGCCGTCGGCTCCCTGTTGCGAGCGATCCCCGAGGCCGGCGGCGCCGACGCGGCGGAGAGCGGCGCCCGGGAGCCCGATGCCGACGGCGCCGGACCCCTCGGCGAGGCCGCAGCGCGGCTGCGCCACCGGCTGGACACCGCCCCCGCCGCCCAGCGCGCCGAGCTGCTGCTGGAACTGCTGCGGGACGCCGCCGCCCAGGTACTCGGGCACGCGGGCACCGCGGAGATCCCCGAAGACGCCCAGTTCACCGAGCTGGGGTTCTCCTCCTTCACGGCCCTCGAACTGTGCAACCGGGTCGCTGCCGTGTCGGGGCTGCAGATCCCGCCGATGGCCATCTTCGACAACCCCACGCCGCAGGCGCTGGCGGGCTATCTGATGACCACGTTCGAGGGGGAGACCTCCCCCGCACCAGCGGCCGGGGCCCGGTGACGCGCCGAGCGCGGACCCGGGCAACGCGCCCCGCACCGACGTACGTTCGTACCTTCCGAAGGAGCCTTTATGAGTGAGCCGGTCGTCGTCGTGGGCGCCGGGCCCGCCGGTCTGATGCTCGCCTGCGAGCTGGCGATGCGCGACGTGCCCGCGGTCCTTGTGGACGTCCACCCCGCGCAGCGCGCCGAGGCTCCGGCCATGGCGATCAACGCGGGCACGCTGGAGATGCTGGACCAGCGCGGCCTGGCCGCCGGGCTGCGGGAAGGCACGGTGACCTTCCCCGAGGTGCGGTTCGCGGACCTGCGCCTGGCCTTCGAGAAGGTCCAGGGGCCGCGCGAGCCCACCCACATGGTGCTGCAGTCCCGGCTGGAGAAGGTGCTGATCGACCGCGCGGTCGAACTCGGCGTCGACCTGCGCTGGGCCACCCGCCTGACCGGCTTCGAGGAGGCCGCCGACGGGTCCGGCATCACCGTCACGCTGGCCTCCGAGGCCGGCGGGGAGACGCTGCGCTGCCGGTACCTCGTCGGCTGCGACGGGCGGGACAGCGTCGTCCGCGAGGGCGCGGGCATCGACTACGTCGGCGACGACTGGGTGATCGTCCGCGGCATCGTCGGCGACGTCGCGATCAACCGCGAGGACGTGGCCCGCGAGCAGTACGGCCTGTCCTACACCGACAACGGCGACCAGTTCCTCGGCGCCCCGCTGAGCCCCGACGTCATGCGCGTCTTCAGCGCCGAGTTCTCCACCGAGCCGCCGGAGTTCGAGGACGGCCCCGCGACGCTGGAGCAGCTCAGCGACACCGTCGAGCGGCTCACCGGCAAGGAGCTGAAGGCCACCGAGGCGCACTGGCTGCGGCACTACTCGATCGTCACCCGCAACGCCGAGCAGTACCGCAAGGGCCGGGTGTTCCTCGCCGGCGACGCGGCGCACGTCCACTACCCGTACAACGGGCAGGGCATCGGCACCGCCATCGGCGACGCGGTCAACCTCGGCTGGAAGATCGCCGCCGAGGTGCACGGCTGGGCGCCGGAGGCGCTGCTCGACTCGTACCACGACGAGCGGCACCTCGCGGGCCGGCTGGCCTGCATGAACATCCAGGCGCAGCTCGCCCTCCTCTACCCGCGCCCGCTCGCCCGCTACATGCGGGAGATGATGGCCGAGTTCCTGAAGTTCGACGACGTGAACGTGTTCCTCGCCGAGCTGGTCACCAACCTCGGCCCGGCGGTCCCCATCGCCTACGACGGCGTGCCGAAGAGCGACGAGGACGACCGGCTGCTCGGCCGGCGGCTGCCGCAGGTGCGCATCAAGACCGCCGCCGGCGACATGGGAGTCGCCGAGACCCTGCAGTCCGGCCGCGGCGTGCTGCTGGACCTGTCCGGTGACGCCTCGGTGCAGGAGGAGAGCGGCTGGGCCGACCGGGTCGAGGTCGTCCGCGCCCAGCCCGTACCGGAGTTGCCGCGCACCCTGCTGCTGCGCCCCGACGGCTGCGTCGCCTGGCACGACGGCGGCGGCTGGGGCCAGGACGAACTGCGCATCGCGCTCCGGGCCTGGTTCGGCGCCCCCACCGCCTGACCGGATCCGGTACGCGCCCGGAGAGCGCGCGAGGCTCCGCGCCCCGCGCTCTCCGGGCGGCCCGCCGCCCATACGCCGAAGGGTGAGAACCGGGCAAGGGCGGCTTTAGGCCAACGGACCAGCATGACCGCGTCGGCGCCGGTGCCTGCTCTGCTGAGCGGGGCCCGGCGCTTTCGCCCAGCAGTACACCACCAGAAGGGACAGCAGTGCGCCCGACAGAGATCTCCTCCCGGCTGACCGCCGCCGGGGCTGCGGCCATCGTGCTCACCGTGCCGATCGGCGCGAGCCAGGCCCACGCCGCGGACACGCACAAGGCCGAGTGCATGACCATCTCCTTCATCGAGCAGTTGGTCACCACCGAGACCAAGGACGCGGCTCCGGTCGGTCCCAGTGTCGGCGACGTCGTGATCACCGAGGACGCGGTGCTGGACGACCAGCGCAACCGCATCGGCACCAACGACATCAAGGGCATCATCATCAAGAAGGACGCCGAGACGGGCGAGCTGTTCTCGTTCTCGGCCTCCGAGTACACCCTCGACGACGGCACCATCCACGTCGCGGGCCTGGTCAACCTGACCCAACTGGCCGCGGGCAAGGAGCAGAAGCTCCCGGCCTACGGCACCGGCGGCCGCTACGCCGGCAAGGTCGGCGAGCTGACGTGGACTCTCGTCAGCGAGACCGAGTCGCTCAACTCCATCGCGCTCTGCGACTGACGTCGCGGTCCGCAGCCGAACGACGGGCTGAGACCGGCGGGCACACCCCCGCCGGTCACTCCTGCCCGCCCCCGACCAGCAGAGCCCGGGAAGTGCGATGATCCTCGAACCTCAGGTGTGGGCCGCCGCCCCCTCGGACAGCTCAGGCAACTGGGCCACCGACCTCATGGAGAGCCTCGGCTCGCCCGGGGTCGCGATCGCCACCGGGCTGGAAAGCCTCTTCCCCACCGTGCCCAGCGAGCTGGTGCTGCTCCTCGGCGGGTACACGGCGCGCCTCGGCGACCTCAACTTCTTCGCGCTCGTCTGCTGGAGCACCATCGGGTCCGTCATCGGATCCGTCCTCCACTACTACGTCGGCGCGCTCCTCGGCAGACGCCGCACCCGCGCCATCTTCATCCGCTTCCCGCTGGTCCAGGAGTCCGACCTCGACCGCGCCGAGGGGTGGTTCGGCCGCTACGGCGCCAAGGCCGTGCTGGTCGGCCGGCTGATCCCCATCGTCCGCAGCTACGTCTCGCTCCCCGCCGGGATCGAGCGCATGGCGATGCCGCTGTTCGTGGCGTACACGGCGATCGGCTCGCTGGTGTGGAACCTCGTGCTGCTCACCGTCGGCTACGCGGTCGGCAGCAGTCACGACACCGTGGAGCAGTACGCCAACGGGTTCACCGCAGTCGTCGGCGCCATCCTCCTCGTGCTCGTCGTGCGGTTCGTCGTCGTCCGGCTGCGGGCCCGGCGCCGGGAGCGCAGCGAGGCCCCGGCGGAGTCGGCGTGACCTGCCCGTAAGCACTCAGCCCACGGTTAGGCCCTCTTTAGCCCGGCTGCCCAGCATGAGCCAGTACCGCGCCCGGTGTCGCCTCCGCGCGCCCGCCGGGCCCCCGACGGATCGGAGTGTGGACAGTGTCGGAACCGGCGGCCCAGGCCCTCGCGCGACCGGAAGGCCCGGCGTCCATCGCCGTGGTGGGGACGGCCTGCCGTCTCCCGCAGGCTGACACGCCCGAGGCGTTCTGGGAGCTGCTGCGCGACGGCCGCGACGCCGTCACCGGGCTCCCCGAAAGCCGACCCGACCTGCACGCACCGGGGGAACGGCAGAAGGCGCGCCGGGGCGCGTTCCTCGACCACGTCGACCTCTTCGACCCCGCCTTCTTCGGCATCGGCCCGCGCGAGGCCGCCGCCATGGACCCGCAGCAGCGCCTCGTGCTGGAGCTGGCCTGGGAGGCGCTCGAACGGACCGGCATCGTGCCCGCGTCGCTCGCCGGCACCCACACCGGGGTGTTCGTCGGCGCCATGGCCGACGACTACGCCCGGCTCACCCAGCAGCTCGGCCCGGCCGCCGTCGGCCAGCACACGGCGACGGGCCTGCACCGCGGCATCATCGCCAACCGCGTCTCGTACCTCCTCGGCCTCACCGGCCCCAGCATGTCCGTCGACACCGGGCAGTCCTCCTCCCTCACCGCCGTCCACCTCGCCTGCGAAAGCCTGCTGCGCGGCGAGGCGGACCTCGCCCTGGCCGGCGGCGTGAACCTCAACCTCACCGCCGACGGCTACGAGATCACCGAGAGCTTCGGCGCCCTGTCGCCCGACGGCCGCTGCCACACCTTCGACGACCGCGCCAACGGCTACGTACGCGGCGAGGGCGGCGGGCTCGTGCTGCTCAAGCGGCTCGCCGACGCCCTCGAAGACGGCGACCGCGTGCTCGGCGTCATCCTCGGCAGCGCCGTCAACAACGACGGCACCACGGACACCCTCACCACCCCGGGCAGCCGGGGCCAGACCGACCTGCTGCGACTGGCCTGCGACCGCGCCGGCGTCGTGCCCACCGACGTCCAGTACGTCGAACTGCACGGCACCGGCACCCGGCTCGGCGACCCCGTCGAGGCGACGGCACTCGGCGAGACCCTGGGCGCGGGACGCGGCGACGGGGACCGGCTGCGCGTCGGCTCCGCCAAGACCAACGTCGGCCACCTGGAAGGCGCCGCGGGCATCACCGGCCTGATCAAGACGCTGCTGAGCCTGCACCACCGGGAGCTGCCCCGCAGCCTCCACTTCCGCTCCGCCAACCCCGCGATCCCGCTCGCCGACCTCGGGCTGCGGGTGCAGGAGGAGCACGGGCCGTGGCCGCATGAGGACCGGCGGCTGATCGCCGGCGTCAGCTCGTTCGGGATGGGCGGGGCGAACGCCCACGTGGTGGTGGCGGAACCGCCGGCGCGGAGCGCTGACGCCGCGGTGGGGCCCGGTCGCGTAGGCACCGCGCAAGACGACCTCACGGAGGATGCGGCGCCCGCCACCGGCGCCGGCGTGCTGCCCTTCCTCCTCTCCGCCCGCAGCGCCGCCGCCCTGCGGGCCCAGGCGCGCCGGCTGCACGACCACCTGACCGCGCGTGGCGACGTCGCCCCTCCCGTCGACGTCGCCCGCGCCCTCGTCACCACCCGCGCGGCCTTCGAGTACCGGGCCGCCGTCCTCCCCGCCCTCACCCCCGCGGAGGCGGCGGCTCCGGCCGCCGGGGGGACGCTCGACGCCCTGCTCGCCGGCCTGGCTGCGCTCGCCGACGACACCCCCGCCGCCGGCGTCCTGCGCGGCACGGTCCGCGACGGCCGCGTCGCGCACCTCTTCGCCGGCCAGGGCAGCCAGCGCGCGGGCATGGGCCGCGAACTGCACGCGACCTGGCCGGTCTTCCGCGCCGCGCTCGACGAGCTGTGCACCGCGCTCGACGTCGCGCTCGCGCCGTACGTCGACAGCCCCCTGCGCGACGTGATGTTCGCCGAGGACGACCCGGAGCTGCACCGCACGGTCTACGCGCAGCCGGCGCTCTTCGCCTTCGAGGTCGCCCTCTTCCGGCTGCTGGAGAGCTGGGGCATGCGCCCGGACGCGGTGGCAGGACACTCCATCGGCGAACTCGCCGCCGCCCACGTCGCCGGGGTGCTCACGCTGCCCGACGCCTGCCGCCTGGTCGCGGCCCGCGGCGGGCTCATGCAGGCGCTGCCGGAAGGCGGCGCGATGATGTCCGTCCGCGCCCCGGCCGACGAGGTCGAGGCGCTGCTCACCGGCCCCGACGCCCTCCCCGGGCTGGACGTGGCCGCGGTCAACGGCCCCGCGGCCACGGTCGTTTCCGGCGCTGCGGAGGCGGTCGAGCGGCTGGCCGCGGTGTGCGCGAAGCGCGACTGGAAGACGCGCAGGCTGCGGGTGAGCCACGCCTTCCACTCCGCGCACATGGACGGCATGCTCGCCGACTTCGCCGCCGTCGCCGCCGAGCTGGACTTCCGGCCGCCGCGCATCCCGATCGTGTCCAACCTCGACGGCCAGGAGGTCGGCGCCGACGAGGTCTGCGACCCCGGCTACTGGGTGCGGCACGTCCGGCAGACCGTCCGCTTCCACGACGGCGTGCGCTGGCTGGGCGCGGCCGGCGTCACCACGCTCGTGGAGATCGGTCCGGACGGTGTCCTGTCCGCCATGGCCAAGGACTGCCTGCCGAGCGCCGTGACCGTACCGCTGCGCCGCGGCGGCACGCCCGAGGTGCGCGAGGTGCTGACGGCGGCCGTACGGGCCCATCTGCACGGCGTCGCCGTCGACTGGTCCGCCGTGTTCCAGGGCGCGGACGCCGGGCATGTCGACTTGCCGACGTACGCGTTCCAGCGCGAGCGCCACTGGCTCACGGGGGAGCGGCAGGCCCCGGCGGTACGCCCGGCCGACGACCCCGGCGGGGCCCGTACGGAATCGTCTGTCTCCTCCGCGCCGACGGCCCCCGCCGCCGGTACCGGCGGCGACCCGGCGGCGACCCTGGCGCTCGTCGTGGGCGAGGCCGCGGGTGTCCTCGGGTACGCCGACGCATCGGCTGTCGAGGTCCGGCGCGCCTTCCGCGACCTGGGCTTCGACTCGATCTCCGCCGTCACCCTCCGGGACCGGCTGGCCGACGCCACCGGCCTCGACCTGCCCAGCTCCGTCCTCTTCGACCACCCCACCCCCGAACGCCTTGCCGCCCACCTGCACGCCCGCCTCACCGGCGCCGACGACGGCGTCGTGACGACGGCCACCACCGTGGACGCGGACGATCCGGTCGTCGTGGTGGGGATGGCGTGCCGCTATCCGGGTGGTGTGACGTCGCCGGCGGAGCTGTGGGACCTGGTGTGGTCGGGGCGCGAGGGGATCTCGGAGTTTCCGGTGGATCGTGGCTGGGGCGCCGATCTTTTCGATGCGGACCCGGGTAAGTCGGGGAAGTCGTACGCGCGTCATGGTGGGTTTCTGCATGATGCGGGGGATTTCGATGCGGAGTTCTTCGGTGTCTCGCCGCGTGAGGCGCTGGCGATGGATCCGCAGCAGCGGTTGGTGCTTGAGGCGTCGTGGGAGGCGTGCGAGCGCGCTGGTGTCGACCCCGACAGCCTGCGCGGCAGCCGCACCGGCGTCTACATCGGCGCCACCGCGCAGGAGTACGGGCCCCGGCTCGCCGACGGGCACGACGGCCACGACGGGCACCTGCTCACCGGCACCACGGTCAGCGTGCTGTCGGGGCGGGTGGCGTACGCGTTCGGTCTTGAGGGCCCGGCGGTGACGATCGACACCGCGTGCTCGTCGTCGCTCGTCGCGCTGCACCTGGCGGCGCAGGCGCTGCGGAACGGGGAGTGCGACCGGGCGCTCGTCGGCGGCGTCACGGTCATGGGCTCGCCCGGGATGTTCCTGGAGTTCTCGCGGCAGCGGGGGCTGTCGCCGGACGGCCGGTGCAAGGCGTTCGCGGAGGGCGCGGACGGTACGGGCTGGGCCGAGGGCGTGGGGCTGCTGCTGGTGGAGCGGCTGTCGGAGGCGCGGCGGCAGGGGCACGAGGTGCTGGCGGTGCTCCGGGGCTCGGCGGTGAACCAGGACGGTGCGTCGAACGGTCTGACCGCGCCCAACGGGCCTTCCCAGCAGCGGGTCATCCAGCAGGCGCTGGCCGGCGCGGGACTCGTCGCAGGGCAGGTCGACGCCGTCGAGGCGCACGGGACCGGCACCAAGCTCGGCGACCCGATCGAGGCTCAGGCGCTGCTCGCGACGTACGGGCGAGAGCATTCGGCGGAACGGCCGCTGTGGCTGGGGTCGTTGAAGTCCAACATCGGGCACACGCAGGCCGCGGCCGGTGTCGCGGGCGTCATCAAGATGATCGAGGCGATGCGGCGCGGGTCCCTGCCGCAGACATTGCACGTCGATCAGCCCACCACGCACGTGGACTGGGACGCGGGTGCGGTCTCCTTGCTGACGGAGGCGCGGGAGTGGCCGGAGACGGGGGAGCCGCGGCGGGCGGCTGTGTCGTCGTTCGGGATCAGCGGCACGAACGCGCACGTGATCCTGGAGGCGGCACCGGAGGAGGAGCCGGCGACTGCCGAGCGGTCCGGTGTGCTTCCGGTGGTGCCGTGGGTGGTGTCGGCGCGTAGCGCGGAGGCGTTGCGGGAACAGGCCGCGCGGCTGGGGGAGTTCCTGGCGGCGGGCGGGGGAGAGGTGTCTCCCGTCGACGTGGGGCTCTCGCTGCTGTCGCGGTCGACGGGCGACTACCGGGCCGTGGTGGCGGGTTCCGACATCGAGGAGTTGACGAGGGCGCTGGCGCGGGTGGCGGCGGACGACTCCGAGCGGTCCCCGGCTTCGGTGGGCGGTGGTGTGGGTCTTCTGTTCACCGGTCAGGGTGCGCAGTGGCCGGGGATGGGTGCGGGGCTGACGGGTTTTGCGGTCTTCCGGGAGGCGTTCGAGGAAGTCTGTGCCGGGTTCGACGGGCTGCTGAGCCGCCCGCTGGGCGAGGTGCTGGCCGACACCGGTTCCGACGGGCTCATCCATCGCACGGAGTTCACGCAGCCGGGGTTGTTCGCGTTCGAGGTGGCGATGTTCCGCCAGTTGTGTGCGTGGGGTGTGGAGCCGGGCGTGCTGGTGGGGCATTCGGTGGGCGAGCTGGCCGCCGCGCACTGCGCGGGCGTGTGGTCGCTCGAAGACGCCTGCCGTCTGGTGGCTGCGCGTGGACGGTTGATGGATGCGCTGCCGGCGGGTGGTGCGATGGTGTCGCTGCGCGGCAGCTTGGGCGAGGTTCACGCCCTGCTGGAGGGCAGTTCTCAGGTCGACGTGGCGGCGGTCAACGGGCCGCGTTCGGTGGTGATTTCCGGTGATGAGCGGGAGATCGAAGGGCTGGTGTCCCGCTGGGAGGCGGGTGGCGGCCGGGCCCGTCGGCTGCGGGTGTCCCACGCCTTCCACTCGCCTTTGATCGAGCCGATGCTGGCCGGCTTCCGCCGGGTGGCCGAGGACGTCGAGTACCACCGGCCTTCCCTGACACTGGTCTCGAACGTCACGGGCCAACTCGCCGACGCGGAGACCGTCTGCGATCCCGAGTACTGGGTCCGGCACGTACGCCACGCCGTCCGCTTCGCAGAGGGCGTGCAGTCGGCAGCTCGTACGGGCGTCTCCGTTTTCGTGGAGGTGGGGCCCGCCCC
This sequence comes from Streptomyces sp. CMB-StM0423, assembly GCF_002847285.1. Taxonomy (NCBI): domain Bacteria; kingdom Bacillati; phylum Actinomycetota; class Actinomycetes; order Kitasatosporales; family Streptomycetaceae; genus Streptomyces; species Streptomyces sp. CMB-StM0423. The sequence goes on from NZ_CP025407.1 coordinate 7,881,954, forward strand.
GGTGCTGACCGCCATGGGACAGGAATGCCTTCCGGACGCGCCCGTCAATTGGGTCGCCCTCTCCCGCGCGCCCCGGGAAGAAACCAAAGAATCGCGGATCGAACAATCTGCGAAGGCAAACGAAGAATTTGCGCACGAGGACGTGCGTGCCGCCGGTGTGCTGATGTCCGGCGTGGGCGCCGCGTTCTCCGCGGGCGCGCGCGTGGATTGGCGCGCGGTGTTCGGCGGCGTCGGCGGACGGCCGGTCGCGCTGCCGACGTACGCCTTCCAGCGGCGCCACTACTGGCTGTCCGGGTCGGCGGTGAGCGGTGACCCGGCGGGTCTCGGTCTCGGTGCGTTCGGGCATGGGCTGCTGGGTGCGGCGGTGACCGTGGCGTCGTCCGGTGCGGTGGTGCTGACCGGTCGTATCTCGCGCGCCCGCGACGGCTGGCTGACGGGGCATCGGATCCAGGGCCGTGTGCTGGTCCCCGGGGCCGCGCTGGTGGAGATGGCGCTGAGGGCCGGAGACGAGGCCGGGTGTCCGGTCCTCGAAGACCTCACTCTCGAAGCGCCGTTGGAGCTGCCGGAGACCGGGGGCGTGCAGATCCAGGTCACCGTCGACCCGGCAGAGGATCGCGGATCGGCTCGTACGGTCACGGTGCACGCCCGCCCCGACGACGACCCGGACCGCCCCTTCACCCGGCACGCCACCGGCCGCCTCACCCCCGTCATCGATGACGCGGCCGGCGAGCCGTGGCAGGGCGCATGGCCGCCCGCCGGGGTCGAAGGCGCAGACCTGGCAGGCGCATACGACCGGCTGGCCGAGCTTGGTTACGACTACGGCTCCGGCTTCCAGGGCCTGACCGCGCTGTGGCAGGACGGCTCGACCCGCTACGCCGAGGTCGTACTGCCCGAGGAGCACAGCGGGGAACACGGCCCCGATTCCTTCGGGCTTCACCCCGCCCTCCTCGACGCCGCCCTCCACACCCTCCTCGTCGACAGCGGCGACAGCCCTGACGCGGGCATCCGTGTGCCGTTCTCGTGGTCCAAAGTGGCGCTGCACGCCACCGCCGCCACCCACCTGCGCGTCAAGGCCGCCACCGTCGGCCCCGACACCGTCGAACTCACCCTCTTCGACGCCGAAGGCGGTCCGGTCGCCGAGATCGGCGAGCTGACGCTCCGTACGCTCGCGGCCGAGCCCCAGGCCACCGCCGACCTCTACACCCTGCGCTGGACCCCGCAGCAACTCCCCGCCGCCGCAACGGACCTCACCGGCTGGGCCACCCTCGGCCCCGCCGCGCCGGTCCCCGACACCGCCGCCCGGCACCACCCCGACCTCACCGCTCTCCTCGCCGCCGACCAGCAGCCCACCGCCGTCGTCTATGCCCCCGGCCCCGGCGACGCCACCCCCGCCGCCGCCCACCTGGCAGTACACGACCTGCTCACCCTGCTTCAGCACTACCTCGCCGAACCCCGGCTCACCGACACCCCCCTCGTCCTCCTCACCCGCCACGCCCACACCGCCGAGCCCGACCCCGTCCACGCGGCGCTCTGGGGCCTGGCCCGTACGGCGCAGGGCGAGCAGCCGGACCGTATCCACCTCCTCGACACCGACGACCACCCCGACACCCGCACCCACCTCCCGAGCGCCCTCGCCCACGCGCTCACCACTCCCCAACTCGCCCTTCACGTCGGCACCCCGCACACCCCGCACCTCACCCACCTGCCGCCCCCGGGCGACGCAGGACAGGCACTCGGCCGCCGCAACGGCACCGTGCTGATCACCGGCGGGGCCGGGGCGCTGGGCGGGCTGGTCGCCCGTCACCTGGTGGCGACGCACGGCGTACGGCACCTGCTGCTCGCCGGCCGCCGCGGTATCGACACGCCCGGAGCCTCCGAATTGCAGGAGGAACTGCGGGCCGCCGGTGCCGAGGCCACGTTCGCCCGCTGCGACCTCACCGACCGCGACGCCGTGGCCCGGATGCTCGCCGGCCTTCCCGGCGACCGGCCGCTGACCGCGGTCATCCACGCCGCAGGCGTCGTCGCCGACGCCACGATCGCGTCCCTCACGCCCGAGGCGCTGCGCGACGTCCTGGCCCCCAAGATCGACGCCGCGACGCACCTCGACGAGCTGACGCGCGACCTCGATCTCGACGCCTTCGTCCTCTTCTCCTCGATCGCCGGCGTGCTCGGCACCCCCGGCCAGGGCAACTACGCCGCGGCCAACGCCTGGCTCGACGCCCTGGCCGCCCGCCGCCGGGCCCAGGGGCTGGCGGGACAGGCCCTCGCGTGGGGCCTGTGGGGCGACGTCGGCGGGAACGGCGGCATGGGCGCCGCACTCGGCGAGGCCGAACTCGCGCGCTGGCACCGCAGCGGCATCGCCCCGCTGACGCCGGAGCTGGGGCTCGCTTCCTTCGACGCGGCCCTGCGCACCCGTACGCCGAACGTCATCCCCGTACGCATGGACCTCCCCGCGCTTCGCGCGCAGGCCGAGGTCGGCGAAGTCCCGTACCTCCTCCGCGACTTCGCCCCCCGCCGCCGCGCCCGCCGGGTGGCGGCGGCCGGGACGGCGGCCGGCACGTCCGCCCTCGCCGCCCGGCTGGCGGGGCTCGACGCGGAGGCACAGGACGCCGAACTGGTCGGGCTCGTCCGCACCCAGGCCGCGCTGGTCCTGGGCTACGACGACGCGGCAGCCGTCGACGCCGAGCAGGACTTCAAGGCACTCGGCTTCGACTCCCTGACCGCCGTCGAGCTGCGCAACCGCGTCAATGCCGCGGCGGGCGTGCGCCTCGCCCCCACGGTCGTCTTCAACTACCCCACCCCCGCGGGCCTCGCCCGCCACCTGCGCGACGAAGTACTCGGAGCCGTCACCGCCTCCGCCGCGACGGCGCCCGTGACCGCCGTGAATGCGGACGACCCCGTGGTCGTCGTGGGGATGGCGTGCCGCTATCCGGGCGGCGTGACCTCTCCGGCGGAGCTGTGGGACATGGTCTGGTCCGGCGGCGAGGGGATCTCGGAGTTTCCGGCGGATCGTGGCTGGGGCGCCGATCTTTTCGATGCGGACCCGGGTAAGTCGGGGAAGTCGTACGCGCGTCATGGTGGGTTTCTGCATGATGCGGGGGATTTCGATGCGGAGTTCTTCGGTGTCTCGCCGCGTGAGGCGCTGGCGATGGATCCGCAGCAGCGGTTGGTGCTTGAGGCGTCGTGGGAGGCGTGCGAGCGCGCTGGTGTCGACCCCGACAGCCTGCGCGGCAGCCGCACCGGCGTCTACGTCGGCGTCATGTACCACGACTACGTGCCCCGCATGTCGACCGAGCGACAGGAGATCGAGGGCTACGCGCTGACGGGGAACCTGTCGAGCGTGCTGTCGGGCCGGGTGGCGTACGCGTTCGGGCTCGAAGGCCCGGCGATGACGATCGACACCGCGTGCTCGTCGTCGCTCGTCGCGCTGCACCTGGCGGCGCAGGCGATGCGGAACGGGGAGTGCGACCGGGCGCTCGTCGGCGGCGTCACCGTGATGGCGACGCCGAACACCTTCGTGGAGTTCTCGCGGCAGCGGGGGTTGTCGCCGGACGGTCGTTGCAAGGCGTTCGCGGAGGGCGCAGACGGTACGGGCTGGAGCGAGGGCGTGGGGCTGCTGCTGGTGGAGCGGCTGTCGGAGGCGCGGCGGCAGGGGCACGAGGTGCTGGCCGTGCTCCGCGGCTCCGCCGTCAACCAGGACGGTGCGTCCAACGGGCTGACCGCACCCAACGGGCCCTCCCAGCAGCGGGTTATCCAGCAGGCACTGGCCGGCGCGGGGCTGAGCGCAGGGCAGGTCGACGCGGTCGAGGGCCACGGGACCGGGACCAAGCTCGGCGACCCGATCGAGGCCGAAGCGCTGCTGGCGACGTACGGGCGGGAACACTCCGACGAGCGGCCGCTGTGGCTCGGCTCGATCAAGTCCAACCTCGGGCACACGCAGGCCGCGGCCGGTGTCGCGGGCGTCATCAAGATGATCGAGGCGATGCGGCACGGCGCGCTGCCGCAGACCCTGCACGTGGACACGCCGAGCACCCATGTCGACTGGGACGCGGGTGCGGTCTCCTTGCTGACGGAGGCGCGGGAGTGGCCGGAGACGGGGGAGCCGCGCCGGGCCGCGGTGTCGTCGTTCGGGATCAGCGGCACGAACGCGCACGTGATCCTGGAGCAGCCGGCAGCCGAGCCGGTGCGCGAGGAGCCGGGTTCTGCTGTGCTTCCGGCGGTGCCGTGGGTGGTCTCGGCGCGTAGCGCGGAGGCCCTGCGGGAACAGGCGGCGCGGCTGGCGGAGTTCGTCGCGGCCGCCGGGGGAGAGGTGTCTCCGGTCGACATCGGTTCGTCGCTGCTGTCGAGGGCGACGGGCGACTACCGAGCCGTGGTCGTCGGCGCCGACGCGGACGAACTCGGCGCCGGACTGGCGCGGTTGGCCGAGGAGGAGGCCACGCCGGTGGCGCCGGGCGGTGGTGTGGGTCTTCTGTTCACCGGTCAGGGTGCGCAGTGGTCGGGGATGGGTGCGGGGCTGACGGGTTTTGCGGTCTTCCGGGAGGCGTTCGAGGAGGTCTGTGCCGGGTTCGACGGGCTGCTGAGCCGCCCGCTGGGCGAGGTGCTGGCCGACACCGGTTCCGACGGGCTTATCCATCGCACGGAGTTCACGCAGCCGGGGTTGTTCGCGTTCGAGGTGGCGATGTTCCGCCAGTTGTGTGCGTGGGGTGTGGAGCCGGGCGTGCTGGTGGGGCATTCGGTGGGCGAGCTGGCCGCCGCGCACTGTGCGGGCGTGTGGTCGCTCGAAGATGCGTGCCGTCTGGTGGCTGCGCGTGGACGGTTGATGGATGCGCTGCCGGCGGGTGGTGCGATGGTGTCGCTGCGGGGCAGCTTGGGCGAGGTTCACGGCCTGCTGGAGGGCAGTTCTCAGGTCGACGTGGCGGCGGTCAACGGGCCGCGTTCGGTGGTGATTTCCGGTGATGAGCGGGAGATCGAAGGGCTGGTGTCCCGCTGGGAGGCGGGTGGCGGCCGGGCCCGTCGGCTGCGGGTGTCCCACGCCTTCCACTCGCCTTTGATCGAGCCGATGCTGGCCGGCTTCCGCCGGGTGGCCGAGGACGTCGAGTACCACCGGCCTTCCCTGACACTGGTCTCGAACGTCACGGGCCAACTCGCCGACGCGGAGACCGTCTGCGATCCCGAGTACTGGGTCCGGCACGTACGCCACGCCGTCCGCTTCGCGGACGGCGTGCAGGCCGCCGCCCGGAGTGGCGTGTCGACGTTCATCGAGGTCGGGCCCGCCCCCGTCCTGACCGCCATGGGACAGGAATGCCTCCCGGACGAGCCGATCCAGTGGATCGCCCTCTCCCGCGCACCGCGCGACGAGGAGCCGAACGACGCGGCAGATTCCCGTGCCGCGGGCATGCTGATGTCCGGTGTGGGCTCCGCCTACGCGGCCGGGGTGCGGGTGGATTGGCGCGCGGTGTTCGCCGGGTCCGGCGGACGGCCGGTCGCGCTGCCGACGTACGCGTTCCAGCACAGTCGCTACTGGCTCTCCGGTCCCGTCTCCGCGGGTGACCCGGCGACGCTCGGCCTGGGTGCGTTCGGGCATGGGCTGCTGGGCGCGGCGGTGACCGTGGCGTCGTCCGGTGCGGTGGTGCTGACCGGTCGTATCTCGCGCGCCGGCGACGGCTGGCTGACGGGGCATCGGATCCAGGGCCGTGTGCTGGTGCCGGGAGCGGCGCTGGTGGAGATGGCGCTGCGGGCCGGAGACGAGGCCGGGTGTCCGGTCCTCGAAGACCTCACTCTCGAAGCGCCGTTGGAGCTGCCGGAGACCGGCGGTACGCAGATCCAGGTCACCGTCGACCCCGCTGAGGACGACGGATCGGCTCGTACGGTCAGCGTGCACGCCCGCACCGACGACGACCCCGACCGCCCCTTCACCCGGCACGCCACCGGCCGCCTCACCCCCGCCGCCGACACGAACGGCGAGCCGTGGCAGGCCGCATGGCCCCCCGCGGGCGCCACGAGCGTGGACCTCACCGACACGTACGACTGGCTGGCGAAGCAGGGCTACGAGTACGGCTCCGGCTTCCGCGGCCTGACCGCGCTGTGGCAGGACGGCTCGACCCGCTACGCCGAGGTCGTACTGCCCGAGGAGCACAGCGGGGAACACGGCCCCGATTCCTTCGGGCTTCACCCCGCCCTCCTCGACGCCGCCCTCCACACCCTCCTCGTCGACAGCGGCGACACCCCCGACGCGGGCATCCGTGTCCCGTTCGCCTGGTCCAAGGTGGCGCTGCACGCCACCGCCGCCACCCACCTGCGCGTCAAGGCCGCCACCGCAGGTCCCGACACCGTCGAACTCACCCTGTACGACACGCAGGGCGGCCTCATCGCCGAGGTCGGCGAGCTGACCCTGCGCACCCTGCCCGCCGGCCCCCGGCCGACCGGCATCCCCGACCACCTCTACACCCTGCGCTGGACCCCGCAGCAACTCCCCGCCGACGCAACGGACCTCACCGGCTGGGCCACCCTCGGCCCCGCCGCGCCGGTCCCCGACACCGCCGTCCGGCACCACTCCGGCCTGGCCGACCTCCTCGCCGCCGACGACCAGCCCACCGCCGTCGTCTATGCCCCCGGCCCCGGCGACGCCACCCCCGCCGCCGCCCACCTGGCAGTACACGACCTGCTCACCCTGCTTCAGCAGTACCTCGCCGAACCCCGGCTCACCGACACCCCCCTCGTCCTCCTCACCCGCCACGCCCACGCCCTGCCCACCGACCCCGACCCCGCCACCGACCCCGCGCACACCGCGCTGTGGGGCCTGGCCCGCTCCGCGCAGGCCGAACACCCGGGCCGTATCCACCTCGTCGACACCGACGACCACCCCGACACCCGCACCCACCTCCCGAGCGCCCTCGCCCACGCACTCACCAACCCCCAACTCGCCCTCCACCACGGCACCGCCCACACCCCCCTCCTCACCCACCTCCGCGACGATCCGCCGCTGACCCCGCCCGCCGACGCGGGCGCCTGGCGGCTGGACACCGCCACCCCCGGCACCATCGAGTCCCTGCAACTGCTGTCCCACCCCGAGGCGTTGGCGCCGCTCGCCCCCGGCACGGTGCGGGTGTCCGTACGCGCCGCCGGGCTCAACTTCCGCGACGTGCTCATGGCGCTCGGGATGTACCCCGGCGAGCAGATCATGGGCAGCGAGGGCGCCGGCGTCGTCACCGAGGTCGGCGCCGGCGTGACGGACCTCGCGCCCGGCGACCGGGTGCTCGGTCTGCTCCCGCACTCCTTCGGCCCGCTCGCGGTCGCCGACCGGCGCATGCTGGCCCCGATGCCCGAGGGCTGGACCTTCGCGCAGGCCGCCGCCGTGCCCGTGGTCTACCTCACCGCGTACTACGGCCTGCGCGACCTGGGCCGGCTGGCCAAGGGTGACGCGGTGCTCGTGCACGCGGCCACCGGCGGCGTCGGCATGGCGGCCGTCCAACTGGCGCGGCACTGGGGCGCGGACGTGTACGCCACCGCCAGCCCGCCGAAGCAGGGGCTGCTGCGCGAGCTGGGGCTGCCGGAGGAGCGGATCGCGTCCTCCCGCGACCTCGACTTCGTCGAGCGGTTCCGGCGCGCCTCCGGCGGCGCCGGCATGAACGTCGTCCTCAACTCGCTGGCCCGGGAGTTCGTGGACGCCTCGCTTGAACTGCTTCCCGCGGGCGGGCGGTTCGTGGAGATGGGCAAGACCGACATCCGGGCTGCCGCCGACGTCGCGGAGCGGCACCCGGGGGTCGCGTACCAGGCGTTCGACCTGATGGAGGCGGGCCCCGACCGGATCCGCGAGATGCTCGCCGAGATCGTCATGCTGCTGGAGTCGGACGTGCTCACCCCGCTGCCGCTGCGCACCTGGGACGTACGGCGCGCGCCCGAGGCGTACCGCTTCATGAGCCAGGCCCGGCACGTCGGCAAGATCGTGCTGACCGTGCCGGCGCCGCCGGACCCGGCCGGCACGGTGCTGGTCACCGGCGGCACGGGCGCGCTGGGCGCGCAGGTCGCGCGCCATCTGGCGACGGTCCACGGCGTACGGCACCTGCTGCTCACCAGCCGCCGCGGGATGGACGCACCAGGGGCCGCGGCGCTACGCGACGAGCTGGCCGGTCTCGGGGCCGAGGCCACCGTCGCCGCGTGCGACGTGTCGCGGCGCGAGGACGTCGTGCGGCTCCTGGCCGGCGTACCGGCGGAGCACCCGCTCACCGCCGTCGTGCACGCGGCGGGCGTGACCGCGGACGGCACCGTCGAGACGCTCGACGCCGCCGCCGTCGACCGGGTGTTCGCGCCCAAGGTGGACGCGGTCGCGCACCTGGACGAGCTGACCCGCGGTCACGACCTCAGCGGCTTCGTGCTGTTCTCGTCCATCGCGGGCACCCTCGGCACGGCGGGACAGGGCAACTACGCCGCCGCCAACGCCTGGCTGGACGGGCTGGCGCAGCGCAGGCAGGCCCAGGGCCACCCGGCGGTCTCGCTCGCCTGGGGCTACTGGGCCGAGGAGAGCGAGCTGTCCGGCCACCTCAGCGACGCGGACGTGGCCCGGCTGAGCCGCACCGGCATCCTGCCGCTGGCCACCGACGAGGGCCTGGCGCTGCTCGACGAGGCCATGGCGCTGGGCGACGCCGCCGTCGTGCCGGCGCGGCTGAGCACGCGCGCCGAGGAGGGCGTGGCGGTGCCGGCGGTGCTGAGGCAGGTGGTCAGGCCGGCGCGGCGCACCGTCGCGGCGGATGACTCGCCTTCCTCGGGCGGGTCGCGGGCACAGCTCGCCGAGCTGCCGGCGGCGGAGCGGGCGGAGGCACTGGTGCGGCTCGTACGTACGCACGCGGCCGCGGTGCTCGGGCACGGCTCGGCCAACTCCGTACCGCGCGAAGCCGCGTTCAAGACCATCGGCTTCGACTCGCTGGCCGCCGTGGAGCTGCGCAACCGGCTCAACGCCGCGACCGGCCTGCGGCTCCCGGCCACGGCCGTCTTCGACAATCCGACCGCGGAGGCGCTCGCCGCCCTGATCGACGGGGAGCTGCCGGGTGCGCCGGCCGCGGCGGCCCCGGCGGATGCCGGGGCGGGGAGCCTGGGTGAGCTGGAGGACATGCTGGCCGCGGGCACGCTCGACGAGCAGGAGCAGGCGCGGCTCGCCGCGCGGCTGAAGGCCCTGCTGTGGCAGCTCGAAGACGTGCGGCAGGGCGGAGCCGAGGAGGCCGGTCCGGCCGCCGAGGAGCCCGGCGGCGCGCTGGACGCGGCGAGCGACGAGGAGATGTTCGCGATGATCGACCGGGAGCTGGGCCGGGACTGACTCCCGCGCCCCTCCCGGCCGGTGGACCGGGGCGGAAGAAAAGACCGCCGGCCCGCGACGAGAGTACGCGGGCCGGCGGAGCAGGCGGCGGGGACGGTGAACCCCGCGGGCGGTACGGAGAGGGTCAGGTACTCGGGGCGGGAGAGGCCGGGTCCCGGGCGTCGACCGCCTCGTGCACGGCCTCCTCGCCGACGGCCTCCTCCTGCGCGGCAGGTTCCTCGGCGGCAGGCTCCTCGGACGACTCCGCCGCGGCCGGCTCGGTGACGCCCGCCTTCCCGGCCGCAGCCGTCTCGGGGGCCGCCTCCGGCGCGTACGCCTCCAGGAAGTCCTTGAGCTCGGACAGCACGTCTGCCGCCTCCGCCCCGTCGATCACCCGGTGGTCGAATGCGAGGCTCAGCCGCATCACCGGCGCCACCACGACGGCGCCGTCCCTGACCACCGGGCGGTCCACGATCCGCCCGAGGCCCAGCGTGACGGTCGTGCCGCCGACGGAGTGGAAGCCGTCCACCGCGCGGTGGCCCAGCGACGTGACGGCGACGGTGCCCCGCAGCTCGGGGCGGTGCGCGAACGACCGCGTGGCCAGCCGGAACAGCGTGCGGCCCACCGGCACGGGCAGCCGGTGCAGCTTGCGTACCGCCTCGAACTCCGGCATGGTCTCGGGGTCTCCGTCGCGCAGCCGGTCCACGTGCTGCTGCACGTCGTCCAGGCTCGACTGCTCCAGCTTCGGCACGACCGAGGACAGCACCACGCGGCGCCCGCCCAGGGTCTTGTCCAGCGTCACCTTGCCGCCGACGGTCGCGTAGCGCGCGACCTTGGGGCGGAGCCGGCCGCGGATGGCCGCGTTGGCCTCCGGGTGCGCGGCCAGCACGCTGCCGGACGCCTTGAGGACGTACGAGACCACCGAGTACCGGCGGCCGTCCCGCCTGGCCCCCGCCCGGTGCTCCTGCACCCGGCTCATGTCCACCTCGGTGTCGAGGAAGACCGGCGCCGTGGCCCGTATCTCGTCGCAGTGGTAGAGCGTGTGGCGGCGCTCGGCGGGGAAGCGGCTGACGCTCACGCCGCGACCGCCGCCTTGTGGATGCCGCTGAGGCTGCCGGCCTCCAGCAGGTCCGGCAGCGACACGCTGCGGCCGGTGCGGCGTTCGATGGCCGCCGTCAGCCAGAGCAGGTGCACCGAGTCCCAGCCGGCGATCTCGTCCAGAGGCCGGTCGGCGTCCTCGACGGACACCGGCAGGCCCAGTTCGTCGCGGATCAGCACCACAAGATCGTCGATGGTCGTCATGAAGCGGGCACTACCTTTCGGGGGTGGGTCAACGGGGCTGCGGCGCGGGCGCGTTCGTGAACGCCCTGATGTCGCGCAGGAGGGCGGTGGCGACGGCCCGCTCCGCGCCGTCGAGGTAGAAGTGGCCACCGGGGAACCGCTCGATGCGGAACGCGCCGGAGGTCAGCGGCTCCCAGGCCGCCGCCTCGTGCTCGGTCACCTTCGGGTCCGCGGTGCCGGTGAAGACGCTGACGGGGCAGCGCAGCAGGAAGCTCCGGTCGTAGCGGTACGTCTCCACGGCGGTGTAGTCGGCGCGCAGCGCCGGCAGGATCATGGCGCGCATGTCCGGGTCGGCGAGGATCTGCGGGTCGGTGCCGCTCAGCTTGGTGATCTCGTCGATGAGCCCGTCGTCGTCGCGCTGGTGCACGGTCTCGACGCGCGGCGTCGCCGGCGAGTGCCGGCCCGAGGCGACCAGCCCGAGGGGCGGGTTGGCGCCGTCGCGCTCCAGCCGGGCGGCGGTCTCGAAGCCGACGACCGCGCCCATGCTGTGCCCGAAGAGGACCAGCGGCAGGTCGGTCAGCGGCCTGAGCGCGGCGGCCACGCGGTCGGCGAGGGTACGGACGTCGCGCAGCGGCTGCTCGTGCCTGCGGTCGTGCCGGCCCGGGTACTGCACGGCCACGAACTCGACCGACGGCGGCAGTTCCCGCTGCAGCGGGAAGAACGTGGTTGCCGCGCCGCCCGCGTGGGGCAGGCAGACAAGCCGTACGTCCGGCTGCCGGGCCGTGCCGAAGCGGCGCAGCCACGTCTCGTCGAACGGGATCTCAGTGGGCACCGTGCCAACGCCTTCCCGCGCTCTCCCGGGTGCGAGAGGCGGCACACGGTGGAGAGCGCACCTTGAGCACTCCGACTCGTTTGTGAACCGCGACGCTACGGACACCGGTTGAAAGCCCGACAAAGAGCTTCTAAAGAGGTACGGGACCGGGAGACGGTGCCGCGGGGCGCGGTGTCGGCCGCGCCCCTGCGGCGTGCGGTGGTCAGGGCGGGATGCTCTTCAGCCGCGTGCCGATGTCGGCACGCTGGGAGATGCCGAGCTTCTGGTAGATGCGGGTGAGGTGCTGCTCGACGGTGCTCACGGTGATGTGGAGCCGGTTCGCGACCTGACGGTTGGTCAGGCCCTTGGCGACGAGCGCGGCCACGCGGTGCTCGGCCCTGGTGAGCAGCCTCTCCTTGCCCAGGGCGTCGTGCACGGCCTTGCTCGTCCGCTCCGGTACCGGCGTGCGCGCCACGGCGTGGTCGGGCAGGCAGTTGCGGGCGATGTGCGCCCCCGCGGCCTGCGCCCTGGCGGCCCAGGACTCGTGACCGAGCCCGCGCAGCGCGACGCCGAGCTCGTGCAGCGTACGTGCCTGGTCCAACCGGTCGCCGGTGGCGAGGAGTTCGTCGATCGCCCGGAACAGCAGCCCGGGGCGCTTGTGCGGCGGCGCCAGCCGGGCCCGTAGCCGCAGCACCATCGCGTGGTCGCGACCGCCGTGGCCGGGCGCGCGCGCGGTGTGCTCGTCGAGCATGCGGGCGGACATCTGGCTGTCGCCCAGGTGCAGCCACGCCTGGGCGACGTAGAGCCGCCAGGGCACCAGCGTGGGGTGGTCGACCAGGCTGCGCTCGGCCACCTTCCCGATCCGCAGGAAGTCCGCGAGCGCCGAGTGCGGCCTGTTCGTGGCGAGGTGGAAGCAGCCGCGGATGCACAGGTAGCTCAGCCAGTAGACGCTCTTCTCCCACGCCGGGGGAATCGGCTTGGCGAACACCCGCGCCACCTCGTCGTAGCGCCCCATCTCCATGTGCAGCGCGGCGAGTACGGCCTCGGCCGCGCACGCGTATCCCGTGCTGCGCTCGGTGATGACGCTCTCCACCAGCCGGACGCAGTCCAGGCCCGCGGCCAGCTTGCCCTGCCGCAGCGCGATGATCGCCTGCTGGAGCGAGAAGATGGCCTGCCAGCCGGGTGCGTCCCGGCTCGCAGACTCCTTGACCAGCCACTCGCACCACTGCCAGGCCGCGTCGAGCCGGTCGGCGATGACGAGGGCCTTGATCGAGCTGGCCAGCGACCAGACCGTGGCGTCGGAGAGGGTCGAGACCTCCAGCAGGTTCTCGGCGGCGGCGGCCCAGTCGCCGCGTCCGCCGAAGAGGAACGAGCCCTCGAAGGTCTGGAACAAGGAGGTCGCCGACGCGTACGGGCTCCGCGCGCCGCCGTCGGCGGGCGGGAGGCGCGCGGTCTGCGCGGCCCCTTCCTGCCCGTCCTCCTGCCCGGATGAGTGCTGGCTGTACCAGGCCCACAGCCACGCGATGCTGGGATGATCTCCGGCGCGTACGTCGGCGGCGCTCGACTCGGCGCCCTGCCGCTGCAGCACGGCGAACGCCTCCTGGACCTTGCCGTAGCTGAAGAGCAGGTCCGCGAGCCCGTCGTACGCCGTGCTCGGCATCTTGTCCGCGTGGAAGGCACTGAGCAATGCGGTCAGATGCCGGATTTCCGTGGCCGCGGGGCTGATGCGCTGCGTGATGAGCGCCAGGCGCATGTATATCTCGATACGGTCCGGGCTGCTCGGGCTGTTTTCCAGCGCCAGTTCGAGATACCTGACGGCCAGCCGGATGTTTTCCTGTCCGATGGCCGTCTCCGCGGCGTCGCGCAACGCGGACCGCTGCCACGCCTCCGCCGCGTGCCGGGCGGCGAGGAGATGCCGGGCCACTTCCGTGGTGGGACTTCCGGCATTGTTCTGGACCACGGCGGCGCGCCGGTGCAATTCGTTTCGCTGCAGGGTGCCCAGGTCCGCAAGAATTTCCCGGGGAGCGCTCTCGTGCCGGAAATTCGTACCGTCCAGGAGGCCGGAGTGGCGCAGCGCCTCCAACTGCTGGTCCATGACGGCCGGTGAAATACGGGTCATGCCCGCCAGCAGCTCGGGCGCCGCGGAATCCCCGAGAACGGAGATCAGCCGCCCCAGCTCGACGGCGGTGGCGCCGCTGCGGTAAAGGCAGGACACGACGGCACGGCCGTACATGCCCAGCTCCGCCGCGGACTCCGCGCCCGTCGGCCGGGCCTCCATGTCCTCGTCGCGCAGATCCTCAAGCAGCGCGCGCAGCAGCAGCGGGCTGCCGCCGCTGAGGTGGTGCAGCAGCTCGATCCACTGCTCGTGCGGGCGGTTCACCCGCGTCGTGACCGCCGCCCGCACCCCGCGCTCGTCCAGCGGTCCCAGGTGGATGCGCTGGGCGTTCGGCCGCCGCAGCAGCTCCGTCTTGACCGGCTGGTCGCGATGGCGCAGGTGCGGGCAGTGGGACAGCAGGATGAGGGTGCGTCGGCTGCGGTGCCAGCCGACCGCCTGGAGCAGGAAGTCCAGCTCGGCCCAGGGGATGTCCTGCACGTCGTCGATGCTGATCACCACCGCGCCGTTCTCCGCGACATGCGGCAGCGCGGCACTGAACTGCAGCGCGGGCGTGGCCCCCGCGGGGCCCTCGCCGGGCGGCGGGGCGGGCACTTGCGCGACGAGCTGCTGGAACAGAGAGATGGGCGGATGCGCCGCGGTGCTCCTGCCCTGGACGCTGAGGATGGTCGCGCCCATGTCGGCCGCGTGTTCTGTGATGGCGTGTAAAAGCGCACTCTTGCCGCAACCCACGCCGCCTTCGATCAGAATTGTGCGCGACATTCCGTGGAGACAGCGAGAGAAAGCAGACCGCAGCGCCTCGAATTCGGCCGCACGGATGACGAAAGCCATACCGGATTACTCACCTCCCGTTGGCGCAATTGATTCGTCGTGAGAATCAACGCACCTGAGCAAGTCCAGGTCATACGGCGCTCAGGGGAAGCGCCGTACCGCGTATTCGGTTAGTAGTTTCACAGGTCGAGTTTGGTTACGCAAGGCCGGGTTTTCTCAGGTCGCGAGATAATGCCTAGGTCCGTTTTGCGTCATTCATCCCGGCCTTGTTGTGGTGCTGCGGAGTATACATCCCCTGGGACAATCGCATCGGTCCGCGAGCGCCGCTCCCGACTTACGGGAGCGAAGGCGGGCGTACCGGACGGGGCGTGAGCCCCCGGAGTGCGCCCGCGGGTCCCATCGTGGCGCCGCGGCCGGTCCGCAGGGGGGTGGCGCAGCGAGATTTTGGCGGGACTTTGGCGCCGCGCAACATTCTGCCCGGATGGTTGCTGCCCTTGCCTGGCTGCTGCGCGCGCTGCAGGAAGCCTTGACGTCGCTCGGTCGGGTCTGGTTCTTCATCCCGCCCCCGCCCCCCGCTCAGCCCCCCGCGCCACCCCCACCCCCACCGGGCCCCGTCCCAGGCCACCCCGAACGCCTGCGCCCCGACCTCCCGCTCACGGAGCAAGAGGAAGCCCTGCGCCGCCAGTTGGACGACATAGCCCTGCCCGACGCCATCGGCGAGGAGAAAAGCCCGGGCGCGTAACCGCCCGGGCGCCGGCGGTCAGGCAGCGGGAAGGGCCCGGACGAGGGCGGAGGAGCCGCCGTACGCGGCGGGGGTAAGGGGAAGCCCCGGCCGGAGGGGGGATCCGACCGGGGCGGTCCGGGGCGGATACGGAGGGCGGTCGCCTCGCGGCGAAAGGCTCCATGGGGCTTCAGCCGAACGATCTTCCCCACAGGCGAGAGGTGAGGCCCGGGGACACTGTTCCCTCCGTACCCACACCGTCTTCAACGGGAGGGGACCTCCGGTTGTTCCATGCCCCCGCCCGGGAGGGTGTGAAGCGCGACACAGCCGTGCTGCGGCGTCAGTCCAGCCAGCGGCCCCCGCGCATCAGCTCGCGCCCCGGCAGCTCGTTCACCTCGCGCCACGCCTGGATCCGCCGCGGGTTGATCCGGAACCAGCGGTACCGGGCGGCCAGCCCTCGCGGGTCGAACCCCGAGCTCGCCGCGAAGCGGTCCCCGTGCTCCCGCGGCAGCGCGTCCAGTTCGAAGACCTCGACCTCGCCGTCGATCATCGTCACGTCCCGCGTCGGCCCCAGCGCCAGCCGCGCGGCCCCGGTTGCGGCCAGGTTCCTGCCGGTCGGGCTCTCCGCCGGTGTCGCCACCCACAGCGCCTCGCCGTCCCAGGAGAACGACAGCGGTACGAGATACGGCACGCCGTCCGGCGTGGCGCTCGCCACCCAGACGTCGACGTCGTGAGCCAGCCGGTGCTCGGTGTCCCGGCGGCGCAGCGCGCGGGTGCGGGGCTCGGCGGGGTGCGTGGCTGCGGTCATCTCTCGCTCCTGGTCGTCGTGAGGCTCGTACGCGATCCGCCTCGGCCGAATCCGCACCGGGCCGATCGCCGCCACCCCAGCCTCGCCCCGCCCACCCCCGCACCGCCTCCGTGCTGACCACGGAGAACACCCCGGATAATGAGAGCGTGTCCACCCCGTCGATCTCCGCCCGCGAAGCCGAAGTGCTCGCGCTCCTCGGCGAGCACCTGAGCAACGCCGAGATCGCCGGCCGCCTCTTCATCTCCGTACGCACCGTCGAATCGCACGTCTCCTCCCTCCTGCGCAAGCTGCACCTGCCCGACCGGCGCGCCCTCGCCCGGCACGCCGCCTCCACCGCCTCCGCCCGCCCCGGGAAGGACGCGCCCGCCCTGCCCGCGCCGCTGACCGCTTTCGTCGGCCGCGCGCGGGAGCGCGCCGAGCTGGCCGCCGCGGTACGGGCGGGGCGGCAGGTCACCGCCGTCGGCCCCGGGGGCGTCGGCAAGACCCGCCTCGCCCTCGCCGCGGCCGGCGACCTGGCCGGCGAGTTCGCCGACGGCGTGTGGTTCGCCGACCTCGTCCCGGTCACGGAACCGGCGCGGGTGGGCGCCGCGGTCGCCGCCGCCGTGGGCGTCGGCGAGCAGCCGGGACGCGACGTGGACGACGCCGTACTCGCCGCGCTCGCCGACCACGACGCGCTGCTCGTCCTGGACAACTGCGAGCACGTACGCGAAGGAGTCGCCCCGTTCCTCGAACGGCTGCTCGCCGCCTGCCCCAAGCTGCGCGTGCTCGCCACCAGCAGGGCCCGCCTCCTGGTTCCCTTCGAACGCGCCTTCCCGGTGCCCCCGCTGTCCCGCGACGGCGGCGACGAATCCGACGCCGTGGCCCTGTTCATGGAACGAGCCGCCGCGGTCGGCTGGCCTCCTGGACCGGGCGCCGGCGAGGGCGTCGCGTCCGTCTGCGAACGGCTCGACGGCATGGCGCTGGCCATCGAGCTGGCCGCCGCCCGCTGGGCGACGCTCGGGCTCGACGGCCTGACCGCCGGCCTCGGCGACCAGCTCCGGATCCTCACCGGCGGCGCCCGCGCCGACGACCGCCACCGCTCGGTGCGCGCGGTCCTCGACTGGAGCCACGACCTGCTGCAGCCGGAGGACCAGGTGCTGCTGCGCCGGGTGTCGGTGTGCGTCGCGCCGTTCACCGCCGCGGCGGCCGCCGAGGTCGCCGGGGACGGCCCGAAGGACGCCGCCGGCGTCGCCGACGGCCTCGCCCGGCTCGCCGAGCAGAGCCTCCTCGCCGTCGCCCCGTGCGCGACCGGCACCCGCTACCGGGCCCTGGAGACCATCCGCCGGTACGGCGCCGAGCACCTCGCCGCCGCGGGCGAGGAGACCGCCGTACGCACCCGCCACCTCGGCTGGTGCACCGCCGCCGCCGACGCCCTGACCGGCGCCGGCGGCCCGGACTGGCGTGCCCGGTTCGACGACCTCGCCGAGGACCTGCGGGTCGCGCTCGGCTGGGCCGCCGCCCGGCCGGAGCTGCGCACCGACGCCCTCCGGCTCGCCATGTCGCTGGCCGGGCTGGCGTTCACCCGCACCCTGCTCGGCGAGGCCCAGCAGCGGTACGAGCAGGCCGCCGCCCTCGCCGACGACGCGGGCGCCGCGGTCGCGCTGCGGCACGCCGCGGCAGTGGCCGGCACGCGGCGGCTCGGGGACGACATGTACCGCCTGCACCGCGCCGCCGCCGGGGCCGCCGAGCGCGCGGGGGACGCCGCAGGCGCCGGCCGTGACCTCGCAGAAGCCGCGACCGCCGCGTACCGCTTCTCGACTTCCTTCACCCGGCTCCCCGCCGTCGCCGAGGTCACGGCGATGCTCGCCCGCGCCCGCGACCTGGCCGGCGCCGATCCCCGCGCGGGCGCCGCCGTCGCGCTGGCCGAGGCGGCGGTGGTCAGCGACGCCTACGGCGCTGTGCAGGGCGATGCGGACAACGCCGTGGCGGAGACGATCGAGCGCGTCGAACGGGCCGTCGACCTGGCCCGCCGCGCGGCCGACCCGGTGACGGAATCAGCCGCCCTCGACGCCCTGTCCGGCGCCCTGAGCTGGGCCGGCGACGCCTTCGCCACCGCCGCCGCCACCCGCCGCAGGACCGAGGCGCTGGCGCCCCTGCCGCCCACCCCCGCCGTCACCCACGAGCGGGTGGACGCCCTCGCCATGGCTGCCGGCACCGCGGTCGGTGCCGGGGAACTGGAGCGCGCCCGCGAGTGGGGCAGGGAACTCGCCGCCCACCCGCTGCTCGCGGAAGCCGGCCACCACGCCACCTCCTGGCTGCTCGTCGCCGACGCCTTCGCCGGCCGCGCCGACGAAGCCCTCGCCCACGCCGTCCGCTTCCGCGACTCCTTCGAGCACAGCGGCGGGCAGCAGTCGCTCTCCCTCGCCGCCGGAGCCGCGTCGGTCGCCATGGTCCACGGGCTGCGGAGCGACGACGCCGCCCGCGCCACCTGGCTCGACCTCGCCGCCCGCGCGGACACCACGCCGAACCACCGGCACGGCTACGGCGCGGTCTTCGACGCCACCGCCCTGCTCCACCGCGGCGACGCGCAGGCCGCGCTGGAGCGGGTCGCGCCCGAGCCGGACGAGGTGTGGAAGTGGGTGTGCTGGATCTGGCTGCACTGGTACGTCGCGCTGCGCGCGGAAGCGGCGGTGCTCGCCGGCCACCCGGCCGCCCGCGAGCGGATCGCCGCGGCCCGCGCCGTCGTCGCCGGCCACCCGGTCGCCGCCGCCCAGGTCGACCGCGCCGAGGCGCTGCTCGACGGCGACCTGCGCCGGCTGCCTGCCCTTGCGGGGGCGTTCGCCGCGGCGGGAAGCCCGTACCAGGCGGCCCGTACCCTGCTGCTCGCCGGCGGAGACCACACCGCGACGGGAGAGGCGGCGCTGACCGGCCTCGGTCTCGTACCGAAGGACACCGGCCCGCAGGGCGCCGGACCGAAGGACCCGGAATGAACGACGCCGGACCGGCGAACGCCGCACCGAAGGACGCCGTACCGCCGTCGCAGCACCCGCGCTCCGCTAGCTGACCGCCTGCTTCACCAGCGCCGCGATCCGCGCCTCCACCTCGTCCGTCACCGCGGTCAGCGCGAAGCCCGCCGCCCACATCGTGCCCTCGTCCAGGTTCGCCAGATCGCTGAACCCCAGCGTCGCGTAGCGCGCGTTGAACTTCCCCGCGCTCTGGAAGAAGCAGACGACCTTGCCGTCCCGCGCGTACGCCGGCATGCCGTACCAGGTCTTCGGCGCCAGCTCCGGCGCCGTCGCCGTGACGACCGCGTGGATGCGCTCCGCCATGACCCGGTCCGAGTCGTCCATCTCCGCGATCTTCGCGAGCACGTCCCGCGCCGCCTCCGCCGCCTTGTCCGCCTTCGAACCGCGGCGTGCCGCCTTCTTCTGCTCCCGGGCGTACTCCTTCATCGCGGCCCGCTCCTCGGCCGAGAAACCCTCGTACGTGCTGCCCGTCTCGTTCTTGCCCATGATCACTCCCGTGTTCCCGGCTCCGGCCCGGTCCTGCACCGGTCCGCCCGCCATGCGCACAGCCTCGCTCCGGGGAGCCGCGGAACGCCTCCGTGGCGACCACGGATTCCGTCACGGACGTACGTATCGGTGGCCCACGGTCCCGCCCGGATTGGGCTGGACGGGGGGCAGTTGGGTGTGTCTGCCCGCAATAGGGCGGTGCCGCGACCGGCTTCTCCTACGGTTCTCACGTTCCTCCCCGCTCTGGTGCGTAGCACCGCGAAAGGAGATCCCCGATGTCGATCCGCAAGGCTGCCGCCACCCTGGTGGCCACCGCCGCCCTGACCCTGGGCGCGCTCGCCACGACGCCGTCGCTCGCCGCAGCCGACTCCGAGGGGCAGAAGGCGCAGGCCGCGCCCGTCGCGCAGGCCAACCCCTACCCGTACCGGGGCAAGGTGCTCGGCAACAGCGTGGTCTACAAGCGGGCCAAGCCGACGACGCGCAGCGACATCCTCGGGTGGGCGGACTCCGGGACGATCGTCCGTATCCAGTGCAAGGTCATCGGTCAGAACGTGCTGGGCAACGACAGGTGGTACCGCGTGCCCGTGAGGGGCGGCCACGGCTACATGTCCGCCCGCTACGTGCAGAACCTGGACCAGATTCCCTTCTGCCGGCGGTGACCCCGCCGCGGCTCACCCCCGCCGCCACGCCCGGCCGGTCCCACCGGCCGGGCGTTCGCGTGGGCGGCCGGACAGGGCCTACCCGCCCTGGGCCTCCCCGTCCGCCCGCTGTGCGGGGATGCCGGGGATGTGGTGGGGGTGCGCGCGGCGGTGCCGGAGGGTGCGCAGGTAGGAGCGCGCGGTGGTGCCGCCGGCGCGCGCCGTGCACAGCAGGCGGGTGCTGCGGCGGCGTTGGAAGATGTCGTAGTCGTCGCGGATCAGCTCGGCCAGGACCGTGCGGCCCAGCTCCAGATACTGCCGCGGCAGTTCCTGCCCCGACGGGTGGACGTGGCGGTGCCAGCCGTCCGCGAGCCGGAAGAAGCGCCGGACCCGGTCGGCCTCGAAGCGGACGGCCTCCTTCAGTGACGGGGTCATGCGCTGCCGGGCGGCCGCGGTGGTGAGGTCGTCGCGGCTGAGCCCGTGGCGTTCGAGGTCGGCGAGGGGGAGGTAGACGCGGCCCAGGGCGGCGTCCTCGGCGATGTCGTCGAGGAAGTCGAGCATGTAGACGCCGTAGCCCAGGGCGATGGCCTTCACCGTGGCCTCGTCGTCGACCGGTTCCAGCAGCGTGTTGACCCAGATGCTCATGTCCCCGCTGACGGAGCGCATGTACAGCTCCAGATCCTCGAACGTCGCGTACGTGCTGGTGTCCAGGTCCGTCCGCAGCGTGCGCAGGAAGCGCCGGATCCCCTCCGGATCCATGTCCCAGGTACGCACCGTGTGGGCCAGCGCCCGGCAGATCAGCACGGCTTCCGCGGTCACGGGCCCGGCGCCGGTGGCCGCGGTCGCGGCGGTGCCCCGGTCGATCCGGCGCAGCACCTCGTGCCGCAGCGCGTCGAACCGCTCGGCGCGCTCGTGCATGCCCTGCTCGGTGGTGTCGAGGACGTCGTCCGCGTACCCGCAGAACGCGAGCATCGCGTCGTAGTACGGGCGCTTGCCGGGCGGCAGCAGGAAGCGCGCCACGGGAAACGCCGCGGAGTTGCGGCGCCTCAAGTACCGCCCGCAGGCGGTGTACGCGGCCTCCGCCTCCGCGCCGCGCAGCCCGGCGGCGTTCAGTTCATGAGCGAACACCCTGCACCTCCCCTTCCGCCGGCACCGGGCCGGCCTCGTGCGCCGGGCGGATCAGCGCGTACCCCTGCGACGGCGGCGGGCGCAGGCTCCCGCCGCGGGCGAAGAGCAGCTCCGCCACGGGAATGGGCCGGTGGTAGAAGCACAGCGACGAGGCGACGCCGAACACGTCGGCGGAGCCGAGGAAGAACGGCAGCTCGGCCTCCAAGTACCCCAGGCCCGCCTCGACCTGGCCCGGCGAGGGCTCCGCGCCCCGTAACTGCGAACGCAGTGCGGACGCGCTCATCTCCAGGCAGCAGCGCCGCAGTTCGGCGTCCTCCGCGAGCCCCCGCACCACCTGCGCGCGCAGGCTCCGGTAGGCCGCGTCGCCGGCGAGCCCCGACAGCAGGTGCAGGTGCTCCGCGCCCGGCGCGCCGATCCCCGCCTGCTGCCACGACCGCAGGATCCGGCTGCGCGCGGTGACGGTCTCCCGGGTGGTCTTGCGCTTCGCGTACGCCGCCGGGTGCCCCGCGACCAGCAGGTTGTCGTGATAGGAGGAGTCGGGGACGACGATGTCGATCGTCTCGAAGCGCACGTGCAGCCACCGCAGCAGCCCGCGCAGCACGTCGCCGTTGAAGTAGCTGTTGCCCAGGCTGACTCCGACGACGACGTGCACGCCGGAGTCGAACACCCGGGCGCAGTTCGGTGTCAGGGGCGTGTCGGTGAATTCCACCAGGGACACCTCCGAGAGGTTCCCGCCGGTGACGGGGGCGGAGCCCGGGGCGGGATACGAGGGATGGCGAACCGATCCGGGCGATGGGGGCACCACTAGATCGCTCGTTGATTACCCATAGCGTTTGCACGGACACTGAAAGTGAAAGCGCGTGCACTAAAGCGCCCCCGCGGTACGCCCGCGCCCCCGACTGCGCCGCCGGGATCCGGGGGACGGGGCGCCGCGGCTCAGCCGCCGGGCGTCCCGCCGTCGTTCGCCGCGGCGGCGCGGGCCAGGCCCAGGGCGTACTGCGGCCACCACCGGCCGGCCGGCGGGCCGCCGCGGCAGGTGCCGTCGGAGTCCCCGGGCCGCTTGATCCACAGGTACGCGGCCACGCCCTCGACGCCCGTCCGTGTCGTCGGCGGGCGGCCCAGCGCACGGCCGGGCGGGTTGCACCACGCCTCGTCCGCGCCGCCGCGCAGCGGGCCGTTGCCGTTGCGGCTGGTGTCGATGACGAAGCGGGCGCCGTCGAGCAGTTCGGACAGCCGGCGGCCGTAGCCGATCTCCGATTCGGTGGTCTGGAAGTTGGAGACGTTCAGCGCGAAGCCGTCGGCCCGGTCGACACCGGCGGAGCGCAACGACCGGGCCACGTCGGCCACGTTGGCGATCCAGTTGGAGTGGCCGGCGTCGAGGTAGACCTCGGCCCCCGGGTGCTGCTTCAGCCGCGTGACGGCGTCGGACAGCAGCTCCAGGCGCTCGGCGTGGTACTCCGGCGGCGTGCAGCCCGCAACCATGTGCGCGACGGCGTCGGGCTCCAGGACCACCAGCGCCGGGCCGTCCCCGATGGCGTCCGCGAAGGCGCCGATCCAGGCGCGGTACGCCGCGGCGTCCGCCGCGCCGCCCGCGGAGTGCTGGCCGCAGTCGCGGTGCGGGATGTTGTACGCGACGAGCACCGCCCGGCGCCCTGCTGCCGCCGCGCCCGCGACCGCCCGCTCCACGTCGGGGCGGGGATCGTCCCACCGCGGCCACGTGGCCACGGGGCGCTCCGCGATCTGCTTGAGCAACTCCGCGTCCTCGCCGCGCCCCTGCCGCCGCCACTCCCGCACCTGCCGGGCGGCGGCGGAGTCGGGGTCGACCCACAAGGGTGCGGCGGCGGCCGCCGGCTCCACCCGTCCGCCCGCGGCATCCCGGGCGACGGCCGGGGGCGGGCAGCCGAGGGCGACCCCGAGAAGCACGACGCACACGAGCGTACGGATCCGCGCTGACATTTCTTCCCCTGCGAAATAGGCGCCGAGAAACGGTCGTGATCATGGCATGGACAATCGCCCCCGCGCCGTAACCCGGATTCCCTTCCGCACCCGGACACCCGACCGGGCGAGCACCCTGCACCGGCCGCCGCCCCGCGCCCCGTTCACCCGGACGGGGCACGGCCGCCAGAACCTGTACGGCGGCGCCCACATCACCCCTGAGCTGCGCAGACATGGCAATCCGGGGCGGCCGCGGCCCGTACCGGCGGGGCATGGATATGCACCCCGCCGAATTCACCGCTTTCCTCGAATCAGCAGCAAGTCCCCATCCGCCGCGCCCGGATACCGCGCCCGGCACCGCTACCGGAGGACCCGGCCATGCCCTGCATACCCGTCGCGGCCGACGCCGCGCCCGCCGAGCCGGGGTAAAGCCTCCGTGCGGTACCCGCCGGGCTTGACCCCCTCCGTGGGCAGAGAGCGCCGACAACCGGTGGGTGCCGCACGGAGTTCTCTGCGCCAATGCGGTGACGCGCGCCGTGGCGCGGCCGGACAAGGGCCCGGTTCCTGCATGCGAAAAGTAGGTTATGTAGCTAATCATCCACTATGCGCATGCGAGCGATGGGGCCATGAAGAGACTGACGAAATTCCTTGATCTGCCGCTGGTGCAGCGGTTCCTGGGCAACCGCTTGGCGATCGGTGCCGCGTGCGCGCTCATGGTGGTGACGGGGGTGGCGGCCGCCATGCTGACCACCGGCGGAACAGAACCGGTCAGCGACGCCAAATCGGCCGTACGGGACACCGCGGCCGAGGTCGCCGAGCCCGAGGACCGGTCCGAGGAAGAGTCGGGGGAGCAGGCCGAAGAGGAGGCCGGGGCGCAGTCCGGCCAGGAGCAGGCCGCAGAACCCCGGAGCGGGGGCAGGATTCGGCGAAGCGCGGCGAGCAGCCGCCCGCGCCCTCCGGCGGCGAGCACCACCCGCAGCGCCGCTCCGCCGGCGAAGGACACCGGCTCGCCACCTCGTTCGACAACAGCACGGTCTTCGTCGGCGGCGCCATCGCCCCCGGCACGTACGCGACCCAGGGCTCCGACGGCGAACCGGGCGGGTGCCGGTGGGCGCGGCTGGCCGACAACCGCGGCGAACTGATCCCGATCATCAGCGGCTCCACCTCGGGTCCGACCCAGATCACGGTCCACGACGGCGAATTCGTCCGGAGCACCGGCTGCCAGACCTGGAGCCGCACCGGCTCCAGCGGCTCGCACCACGGCAAGTAGGCGCGCCCCGGGCCCCGTCGCCCGCCGCTTCACCCGGACGCCACGCGCGTACGACCCGGCTGCCACCCCCGCCGCCGCCAGGGTGGAGGCGTACGTGCAGGCGCGTGGAGCGGCGGCGAGGAGTGGTGGCGATGCAGGCGGTGGCGAGAGCGGCGAAGGCGGTGCGGCGGCACCAGGGCAGGGCGGCGGCGCTGGCCGCGGTGCCCGCGGCGGTGGCGCTGCTGGTGTCCGGGGCGGCCGGCCCCGCGCCGGCCTCGGCCGCGGAGGGCGCGGGCCTCGATGTCGTCGCCCGCGAGGCGTACTTCCTGCCGCCTGAGGACGCCGAGCCGGACGACGGGCTCACGTACGACCCGGCGCTCGTGCCCGCGGGAGCCGGCATCGGCGTGGTCGAGGTGGCCCGGCGCGGCACGACGCACGTCCGGCTTGCGCTGACGGGCCTGATTCCCGACCGTACGTACGGCGCACACGTCCACACCCGGCCCTGCGGCGGCAGCCCCGACCAGGCCGGTCCTCACTACCAGAACGAGCGGGACCCCGTGCAGCCGTCCGCCGACCCCGCGTACGCCAACCCGGAGAACGAGGTGTGGCTCGACTTCACCACCGACCTCCGGGGCAACGCCGAAGCCACGGCGCGCCAGGACTGGCGGTTCCGGCCGGGCGAAGCCCGCTCCGTCGTCATCCACGAGCACGCGACGATGACGCACCCGGGCGAGGCCGGCATGGCGGGCACGCGGCTGGCCTGCCTGTCGGTCCCGTTCGAGTAGCGGGGGAGTGGTCTGGGGTGGCCGGTCGTACGCGTACGTCGACGCGTCTCGCGGTGGGCGCGGTGGCGTTCGCGATCCTCGGCGCCGCCGGGGTGGTGGTCTGGCTCTTCGCGCTCCCCCCGAGCCTCGTCCCCGACGCCCTGCGCTCCCACGCGCCGCAGGCCGTCGTCGACAACGCCAAGCCCCCGCCCCTCCAGGTGCAGCAGCGCACGTCGGGCCTCCGCGTGCCGTACCGCGCGCCGGCCTCCGGGCTGCCGCATAGCTCCGGCTTCGCCGCCGGCGGCTCGGCGGACATGCCGGCCCTCGGCGACCTGCTGTACCGGCGCCGGATGGGCGAGTCGTATCCGGTCCCCGCCGGGCTCGCCGGCCCCGGCACCTTCGAGACCGTCCCCGGCCACGACCCGGCCCCGGGTACGGGCCAGGTGGTGCGCTACCGCGTCGACGTCGAGGACGACGTACCCCTGGACGGCCGGATGTTCGCGCGGGCCGTACAGGAAACCCTCAACGACGCGCGGAGCTGGGGCGAGGACGGGCGGCGGACCTTCGAGCGCGTCTCGACCGGGCCCGCCGACTTCGCCGTCACCCTCGCCAGCCCCGGGACGACGGGGGAGTGGTGCGCCATGTCGGGCTTCGACACCACCGTCGACAACGTCTCGTGCGACTCCGCACTGACCGAGCGCGTCCTCATCAACGCCTTCCGCTGGGCCCAGGGCTCGACGACCTACGGCGAGGACATGTTCGGCTACCGCCAGATGCTCATCAACCACGAGGTGGGCCACCGGCTGGGGCACCTGCACGCCTTCTGCGAACGGGACGGGGCGCGGGCCCCCGTGATGATGCAGCAGACGCTGTCCCTCACCACCGACGGCGCGCGGTGCGAGACGAACCCCTGGCCCTACCCGGACCGTGGCTGACCCGCCCCCGCGATCGAGGCACCTCTCTCACCCGTTCAGCGCACCAACGCGTGCGGCCCGGGCATCCCCTCACCCCCGGCCGCTGCGGGCGGACTCCCGGAAACGTGGCTGATCAGCGGTCCCGGCGCGGCGGCTCAAGGCGTCCTGGAGGGCAGTCAGGAGAGCGCTGTTCGAGATGCGGCAGGGCGCCATCTGTTCCCATCCTGGGTGCGGCGGAAAGCCCGTCGAACAGGAATGTGGAGGAGTCCCGCATGGCTCTCCCGCTGGCGGAACGAATAGCGACGGTCGCGCGTCGGCACCCGGAGAACCCCGCACTGTTCTGGCAGGGCCGCCCGGTGTCGTACCGGGACCTGCTGGCGATGGCCCGCACCGCGGAGAAGAGCATCGCCGCGCTCCGCATTCCGGAGGGAAACCCCGTCGCCGTCGTCGCCGCGAAGTCGCCGGAGACCATCGCCGTCCTCCTCGCCTGCATGCACACCGCCAGGCCGGTGCTGGTGCCCGCCGCCGACGTGACGGGCAAGCCACTGGACGGACTCCTCGCCGAAACCGGCGCCCTCGTACTCCCCGACCCGCGCGCCCTCACCGCCGGCACCGCGGGACCGGCCGTCGCCGGAAAGCCCGCCGAGAGCCGGGTGCCCGAGGGCACCGCGCTGATCCTCACGACCTCCGGATCCGCCAGTTTCCCCAAGGCGGTGCCCCTGCCCGCCGCGGCGATCGGCGCCTTCGTGGAGTGGGCCGCGGCGACCTTCCGGATCCGCGCCGGCACGTGCGTACTGAGCTACGCGCCGCTCAACTTCGACCTCAGCCTCTTCGACGTCTGGACCACCCTCTCCCACGGCGGCCAGGTCGCCCTGGTGGCCCAGGACCGCGCCGCCCACCCCGGCCACCTGCGCACGCTGCTGCGGCAGTGCCCGGTGCACGTGGTCCAGGGCGTGCCGATGCTCTTCCAGCTCCTCGCCGCGGCCGAAGGGCACCCCGGCGGCGACGAGTTCACCTCGGTCGCCGAGGTCCTCGTCACCGGCGACTCGCTGTCCCCCGCCGGCCTCGCCGCGCTGCCCGGCCTCTTCCCCCGGGCGCGTTTGCACAATGTCTACGGCTGTACGGAGACCAACGACACCTTCGTCCACGCAATGGACCCCGCCGGCGACATCGGCCGCTACGGCACCGTGCCGATCGGCCGCCCCGTCGAAGGCGTCGCCGCCGACATCGTCACCGACGACGGCACCGTCCTCGAAGGACCGGGGCACGGCGAGCTGATCGTCTCCTCCCCCTTCCAGACCAGCGGCTACCTCGACCCGGCGCAGCGCGCCAAGTCGTTCGTCGGCCATCCCGACGGCGTGACCCCCGGCCCGTACTACCGCACGGGGGACCTCGTGACCCGCCACCCCGACGGCGCGCTCACCCTCGAAGGCCGCAGCGACTTCATCGTCAAGATCCACGGCATCTGCATCAACACCGCCGCCGTCGAAAGCGCGCTGCGCTCCCACCCCGAGGTGGCGGACGCCGTGGTCTTCGCCCTGCCGGACGAGCGGACCGGCAGACGGCTGCACGCCGTCGTGCACCGCGCCGCCGGGTCGATGCTCAACAGCCTGCGGCTGCGCGAACACGTCGCCCCGGAGCTGCCGCGCGCCGGCATCCCGAGCGGTATCGAGTTCGTCGACGCGCCGCTGCCGCGTACCGCCACCGGGAAGATCGACCGGCGCACCGTGGCGAACAGCCTCTGACCGCGGACCCCGTACGAGGAAGGAACACGCATGTCCCGCACCGACGCCACGGACGCCCTCCCGGACGACCTCCGCACCGCCGCGTCGATGGATGCCTTCGGGGCATCCGCCGTTCCGACGTCGAAGGCCGGCTGACCGTGCCCGTCGACGTACTGCCCGCCCTCGCCGCCGGCCGCCCGGTGGACGGGGCGAGCTGGCACGACCTGTGGGAACGGGCCGCGCGCAAGGCACTCCGCCCCGGGGAGGCGGTCGGCGTCGTGGCCTCCCTCTCCACCCGGCTGCCGGACGCGGACTCCGTCGTCGCCCTCCTCGACTCGCTCGACGCCCGGCGCGACCCCCTCCCCGCCCCCTGGCCCGGCACCGTCAACCCCGTCGGCACCGGCGGCGGCCCGGCCACGTTCGACATCCCCACGGCCGCCGCGCTGCTCGCCGCGGCCATGGGCATCCGCGTCGTCAAGACCGGCTCCACCGGCCGCTCCGGCTCCCTCGACGCCCTCGCCGACCTGCGCCCCGCCGGTCCCGGCGAGCCGGCCGAGACGCACCTGCCGGCGCTGCTGCGCGGGGAGGGCCCGGCCGCCGCGCGGGAGACCGTTTGCCTCAACGCCGCCGTCGCCGCCGTCGCCGCCCTCGCCGCGGGCGCGGACCAGAGCCTGGCCGAGGCGTTCCATGCGGCCGAGGACGCGCTGCGTGACGGCGCTGCCGTGGGGCTCGTCGAGCGGCTGCGCGCCCGGCGCGGCACCGGGACGGCAAGGCAGGTGGCCGGTGTCCGCGCCTAGCAACCACCTCACCCACCCACCGCCACCTGCCGCCCCGGCCGGCCAGGACTGCGTCTGCGGCCCCGGACTGAAGGGCGACGAGACCGATTCCCGGGACGGTGCAGGACCCTCCTGCTGCTGACCACCGGCAGCAATCCGAGCAAAGGAGCCCGCAGTGATCGCGTGGTCGAAGGACGACGAGAGGCTGAGAGAGGGGATCGGCCTGTGGTTCGGGAAGTTCGGCGAGGACTTCTCGCGCTACGACAGGGAAGCGGCCTTTCCGCGCGAACCCTGGCACGCCGTCATGGAATCCGGGCTCCTGCGCCTGCCCTTCGACGAGAAGTGGGGCGGCCTCGGCCAGTCCCTCCTCACCACCATGTACGTGCTGGAGGACCTGGGCCGC
This sequence comes from Streptomyces sp. CMB-StM0423, assembly GCF_002847285.1. NCBI lineage: Bacteria > Bacillati > Actinomycetota > Actinomycetes > Kitasatosporales > Streptomycetaceae > Streptomyces > Streptomyces sp. CMB-StM0423. The sequence goes on from NZ_CP025407.1 coordinate 7,910,770, forward strand.
GGCTGCCCCAACAGCGCATTGAACTTCGCCATCACCACACACATGGTGAGCACCGGCATCGCCCTCCAGCGCTTCGGCTCCACCGCGCTCAAGGACACGTACCTGCCGCGGATCAGCGCCGGCACCGCCATCGGCGCCCACGCCGTCACCGAACCCGACAGCGGTTCCGACGCCCTCGGCATGCGGACGACCGCGACCGCCGACGGCGACTGCTACCGCCTCAGCGGCTCCAAGGCGTTCGTCGGCAACGGGCCTGTCGCCGACCTCGTCGTCGTCTACGCCAGGACCGAACCCGCCGCCGGACCCCTCGGCGTCACCGCCTTCCTCGTGGAACGCGACACTCCCGGCCTCACCTTCGGCAGCCCCACCGAGAGGACGGGGCTGCAGCCCTCGCCGCTGTGCTCGCTCTTCCTCGACGACTGCCGGGTGCCCAAGACCCACATCCTCGGCCGCCTCGGCGCCGGATTCCTCGTCCTTGACCACGTGATGACGTGGGAGATCCTGTGCTGCTTCATCGTCAGCACGGGCGAGATGCGCCGCCGCCTCGACCGCTGCGTCGAGTACGCGGGGGAGCGGGGCGCCTTCGGCCGGCCCATCGGCGGCTTCCAGGCCGTCGCCCACCGGATCGTCGACATGAAGATCGGCCTGGAGACGTCCAGGAAGTGGCTCTACGACACGGCCGAGAAGTTCGCCGCGGGCCGCAAGGTCACCGCCGACCTGGCGACCGCCAAGCTCGTCGCCAGCCGCGCCGCCCTCGACTCCGCCCTCGGCGCCGTGCAGGTCTTCGGCGGCAACGGCTACGCGGCCGAGCACGGCCTCGAACAGGAGCTGCGCGGCGCCGTCGCCGGAACCATCCACTCCGGTACCGCCGAGACCCAGTACAACCGGATAGCCGCGACGCTCGGCCTGGGGCGCGCCGCCTGACGCGGGAGAAGACCGATGACGACCACAGATCCGGAAAGCGCCCTCGCCCCCACCGAGTTCCTCAACTCCGACGACCCCGACGTCCGCGACTTCGTCCGCCGGACGCTGCCCTGGGACGGGCTCGGCAGCAGGGACGCGGCCGTACGCCTCTACTACGCGGTGCGCGACGGCATCGACTACGAGGTCTACGGCGCGGACCTGTCCCGCACCGGCGTCAGCGCCGGGCAGGTGGCCCGTACCGGCAAGGGCATCTGCATCCACAAGTCCGTGCTCTACGCCGCCGCCCTGCGCGCCGTCGGCATCCCCGCGCGCCTCGTGCTCACCGACGTGCGCAACCACCTGTCGTCGCCCGCGCTGCGCAAGCTCCTCGGCGGGGACACCTTCCACTACCACACCTTCACCACCGTCCACCTCGACGGCAGATGGGTGCGCGCGACCCCCGTCTTCAACCGGCTGCTCTGCCGCCTGTACGGCATGCGCCCCCTCGACTTCGACGGCCGGGCCGACAGCGTCCACCACCCGTACGACGGCGACGGCGCCCGCCACATGGAAGTCGTCCGTGAGCACGGCGAGTTTGACGACCTGCCGTACGAGCGGGTCCTCGACGGCATGCGCGGCGCGCACCCCGGCATCTTCGCGGACCCCGCGAGCACCCGGCTGGTCACCGGCTCGCTGCACGCCGACGCCGGCGCGCGGAAGGGCTGAAGTCCCGTGTGGTTCAACGCGTGCGGCACCACCGCGGAGCACCACGGCGGCATCGACGCCGCCGCAGGACACCTCACGCCGGCACCCGCCGGCGACATCCGCCACGCCCGGGACCGGGCGTGGCGACAGGCCAAGCAGGAGGAACAACATGCCCTTTCCGGCTGACATCACCCCCGTGAACGCGACGGACCAGCGCTTCGGCGACGCCCTGGCCGTGGCCGAGCTACCGGTGATCATGGAGATCAAGCAGTCCAGGGCGGGTGGTGAGGACCTGATGCGGGGCCGTACCGCCGGCGATCTGGTGTCCCGCTACGAGGAGTTGGGCGCGCCCGCGCTCTCCGTCGTCACCGGCTCGTGGTTCGGTGGCAGCGCCCGGCTCCTGGACGAGGTGGTCGCGGCGACCTCGCTGCCGGTTCTCGTCAAGGACTTCTTCACCAAGGAGAAGCAGATCAGGCAGGCCGCCGAGGCGGGCGCGGCGGCCGTGCTGCTCACCGCCACGATCCTGCCGCACCGGCTCATGGCGGTGCTGATCGACGCGTGCCTGGCCCACGGTGTCACGCCGTTCGTCGAGATCACCTCCGGCGCAGAACTGTCCGCGATCACCCGGGCCGAGGCGTGCGTCGTGGCGGTGAACAACGAGGACATCCGCACGCGGGTTGCCGAAGAGCCCGACCTGGGCCGCAGCCACGACCTGCTGCCGCGCGTCCGCGCCGCCGGTGCGGGCCTGGCCGTCAGCGCCGGCGGCATCGCCACCCCCGAGGAGGCCGCCGGGCTGCTCGCGGCCGGCTTCCGCGGGCTGACCATCGGCACCGGGCTCCTGCGCGCGGAGGACCTGGACGCCTGGTTCGGAGACCTGTGCGCACTGCTGCCCGGCGCAGAACCGGCGGCCGGGGACGGACGGCGGCGTCGGACGGCGGAGCCCTCCGCACGGAGGCCGGCCGCCGGCCGTACGGAACGGGCAGCGGCCGGCAGCGCACCGAGCACCGGCGCCGCCGCGGCCTGATACCCGCCCAACCCCGGCACCCCCGCCCCGTCCCCGGCAGCCCCCGGCGCGGTAGTCGATCACCAGCCGGATGCACGGACCGGGCGGCGGCTGACCGCGCGCGGCCGGATCTCCTCTGTGCCGCGCGCCGCCCCGGCCGGTACGTTCTGGTACTTCCCCACCGCGGGCCCGCCGCCCGCGGCGGCGGCACCCCAGGGCAACCGGGCGGAAGGAGCCGGACGATGACCGGACCGAATGGCGCGCGGCCGCACGAAGGACCGGGCCGGCGAAGGTTCCTCGGCTACGTGCTGGCCGCCCCCACCCTCGTCGCCGCCGCCCAACTCGCCCCCGCCCCCGCGGCCGGCGCCGCCCCCTCGCCGGATCTCACCGAACTCCTCGACCTCAACGACGTCATGACCGCCGCCGCACTGCCCACCTCCGGCCTCATCACCGTCGAGGTCGAGGCCGACGGCACCGTCTCCTTCGCCCTGCCCCGCGCCGAGGTCGGACAGGGCATCACCACCTCCACCGCCATGCTCGTCGCCGAGGAGCTGGCGGTGCCGCCCGAGCGGGTACGGGTCACGCTGGCCGAGGCCCGCCCCGAGCTGCTGTTCAACCAGCTCACCGGCGCCTCCAACACCACCATCGCCACCTACACCCCCATCCGTATCGCCGCCGCCGTCGCCCGCCACCGGCTGCTCACCGCCGCCGCGGCCGAACTCGGCGCGCCCGTCGCGCACCTGACCCTGCGCGACGGCGCCGTCCACGACCGCTCCGGCGCCGCCGTCGGCATCGGCGCCCTCGCCCCCAAGGCCGCCGCCACCCGCTCCGAGCCCGTCGAGGTCCGGCTCACCGCCCGCGAGGACTTCACCGTCATCGGCCGGCCCCACAACCGTATCGACGCCCGCGACGCGGTCACCGGCCGCAAGCAGTTCGCGATGGACCTCGATGTCCCCGGCGCGAAGCCGACGATGGTCTGCCGCCCGCCGACCATCAACGGCAAACCCGGCGCCGTCGCCAACCTCGCCGATGTCGCCGCCATGCCGGGCGTCACCGACGTCGTGCCGATCGACACCGGGGTGGCCGTACGCGCCGAGACCTTCGGCCAGTGCATCGACGCCGTACGCGCGCTGCGCGTCGACTGGCTGCCCGGCACCGCCGAGGGCAAGTCCGACGAGACCGTGCTGCGCGAACTCGCCGCGGCCGAGCCGCCGATGGGGCTGCCGCCGCTCACGCCCCACGTGGAGGGCAAGTTCACCTTCCACTTCCGCAGCAACAGCGCGCTGGAGCCCAACTGCGCGATCGCCGACGTACGCCCCGACCGCGCCGAGGTCTGGTCGGCGCTCAAGTCGCCGATCGTCGCCAAGGAGGCCATCGCCGCCAAGCTCGGCCTGCCCCTCGGCCGCGTCACCGTCCACGTCGTCCAGGGCGGCGGCTCCTTCGGCCGCAAGCTGTTCTTCGACGCCGCGCTGGAAGCCGTCGAGGTCTCCCGCAGGATCGGCAAGCCCGTCAAGCTCATGTGGCACCGCGCGGACGACGTCCGCCAGGGCCGTACGCACCCCATGGCCACCTCCCGGGTGCGCGCCGACTACGCCGGGGGCGCCGTCCTCGGCTTCAGGCAGCGGCACACCAGCGTCGCCACCGACTTCGGGCACGGGCTCGGCGAGCTGTTCACCGCCATGGCCGCACGGCTGCCGGTCGGCGACATCGGCTTCTCCCAGACGTTCTTCCACCTCACCCAGTCGATGCCGTACGAGTTCGGGCCGGCCACCCGCCTCCTCAACGAGACCGACAAGGGCTTCAACACCGGCAGCATGCGCAACGTCTACTCGCCGGACGTGACCTGCGCCCGCGAGCTGATCGTCGACCGCCTTGCGGAGAAGACGGGCAAGGACCCGTACGGCTTCCGCCGCGACTTCCTGCGCGATGCACGTTCCCGCGCGGTCCTGGAGAAGGCCGCGGAAGCCGGCGACTGGGGCCGGCGGATGCCCGAGGGCACCGCGCAGGGCATCGCCTTCCACTCCGAGTACAAGTCGGTCAGCGCCGCGCTGGTGGAGATCGACTGCCGCCCCGAGACCGTCGGCCGCCCGATCCGCGACGGCGTCGCGGGCCCCCGCGTCACCAAGGCCGTCTTCGCCGTCGACGTCGGCCTCACGGTCAACCCGCGGGGGCTCGAAGCCCAGATGATGGGCTGCTTCATGGACGGCATCGCGCTGGCCCTGACGTCGAGCCTGCACCTGCGCGACGGCCACTTCCTCGAAGCCAGTTGGGACAACTACTTCTACACCCGGCAGTGGAACACCCCGCCCGAGCTGAAGATCATCGTCATGCCCGACACCTCCGACGAGCCGGGCGGCGCGGGGGAGTTGGGCGTGGCCGCGTCGATGGCCGCGGTGGCGTGCGCGTACGGACGTGCGACCGGAACGATGCCGACCGTCTTCCCGATCAACCACGGCACGCTCTCCTTCACCCCCAAACCGACCGTCCCGCCCATCCCCGCGTCCCCGACCGACGGCCTGGACCAGGCTCGCTGAGGCAAGGAGATCCCCGTGCCCGAGCACACCTTCCGCGTCAACGGCGAGCAGGTCACCGTCGACGTGGCCGACGACGTGCGCCTGCTGTGGGTGCTGCGCGACATCCTCGGCATCACCGGACCGAAGTACGGCTGCGGCATCAACGTCTGCAAGGCGTGCACCAGCCACCTCAACGGCAAGGCGGTCAACCCCTGCGCGATCCCCGTCGGCGACCTGCGGCCGGCCGACGAGGTCACCACGATCGAGGGCCTCGCGGACACGGTCGCCGACGAGCTGCACCCCATGCAGCAGGCGTGGCTCGACCACGACGTCGTCCAGTGCGGCTACTGCCAGCCCGGCCAGATCATGGCCGCCGTGGCCCTGGTGCGCCGCGCGGCCGCCGAGGGGCGCGAGATCACCGACGACGACCTCGACGGCCTGCGCAACATCTGCCGCTGCGGGACCTACGTTCGTATCCGCGAGGCCATCAGGGCGGGCGCCGAGCGGATGTGACGCGGGGCACTCAGGCGGGCAGCCGGGTGTCCACGACGACGGCGATCTCGACGAGCTGGCCGGGGAAGGCCAGCTCGGTCACGCCGACGACGGTGCTGACGGGGCGGTGGGTGCCGTAGTACGCCAGGTTGCCGGCCGAGATCGCCTCGGCGTGCTGCTGCAGGTGCACGCCGTACACCGTCTGCGAGACGATCTGGTTGCGGGTGGCGCCGTAGTGCTCCAGGATCTTGTCGAGGTTGGCGTACGTCAGCGTGAGCTGCGCGGCGCAGTCGTCCGCGTACGCGAACTCGCCCGCCTCGTCGAAGGCGACCTGCCCGGAGACGTGGATCAGCTCGCCGGACCTGATCGCCTGGGCGTAGCCGAAGTCGTTCTCGGGTGCCACGCCGTGGCTGAAGGCGTCGGTGGTGGCCATGATGGGGGTCCTTCCCTGTGCTCTCTTGCGGTTACTCGGAAACTGTAAGAGAGTGAACGCTGACCTGGAAGAACGCACTTTTCGGTGACTGAGGAACCAGATGGTGACCAAGCACGAACGCGGGGGCCTTCCCGAGGACGCGGACCTCAGGCGCGCGGACTCCCTGGCCCGGGAGATCTTCTCCGACGTCGCCAACAAGTGGGCGCTGCTGATCATCGAAGCGCTCGGCGAGCGCACCCTGCGCTTCAGCGAGCTGCGCAAGGAGGTCGAGGGCGTCAGCCACAAGATGCTCACCCAGAACCTGCGCACGCTGGAGCGGGACGGCCTGGTCGACCGGAAGGTCTACCCCACGGTCCCGCCGCGGGTCGAATACACCCTCACCGAGCCGGGCCGCGCCCTGCGGGGCACGGTCGGCGCCATGTGCGACTGGACCCAGCAGTACCTGGGCCACATCGAGGACGCGCGCAGCCGCTTCGACGCCTGACGGCCGGAGCGGGCGCGGAGGTCGTCAGCCCGCGGGCTGCACCCGGGAACGGAGCAGGCAGAACTCGTTGCCCTCGGGGTCGGCCAGCGGGTACCAGCTCTCTTCGCCCGTCTGGCCGATGTCGACGTGCCTGGCTCCGAGCGCCAGCAGCCGCTCCAGCTCCGCGTCCTGGTCGCGGTCGGTGGCGTTGACGTCGATGTGCAGGGGCAGCTTCCCCTTGCGCGGCTCGCTGCTCGCGCTCAGCACGAGCGTGGGCTGGAGGCCGCCGAAACCGGCGTCGGGCGGCCCGATCTCGATGGTGCCGTCGTCGTCCCGGTCGAGCTCGACGTAACCGAGGACCTCGCTCCAGAACGCGGCGAGCCGCTCGGGATCGGCGGTGTCGATGACCAGTTCGGTGATTCGGCATGCCATGGACGCAGCATACGGGCCGCCCCCGGACCCGCACGGCCCCGGGCGGTCCTGCCGGGCGGAGTGTCAGTGGCGGCTGAGAGGCTGGAGTCATGGACAGGGACGAGGAGCTGCTGCGCGGCCGGGTGTACGGCACGGAACACGACGATCCGCACCCGGGGCCGCGGCCGGGCCGGGACTACGCGGAGCTGGTCGGCGGCCCCCTCGACGGGCTGCTGCTCGACATCACCGGCTGGACCGCGGCGGAGACCGCCGCGGGCGCGGCCCTGCCCACCGAGCTGGGCCGCTTCGGCGCCGGCGGCCGCGCCACGTACGCCCCCGCGCCCGGCTCTCCGGGACGCTGGGCCTGGGCGGGCGACATAGCCTGAACGCCGGTGTGGCCGCGCGGACTTCGGGAAGCGGAATCCGGCCTGGTAACGCGCGTGTGCGACGTAGGGTGCCGGCTATGAAAATCTTCGGATGGCTGCTGTTCATCTGCGGCCTGTACTTCCTCGTGCAGGGATTCGCGATGCCGATGATCGCCGAGCGCTCCGACGTGGAGAGCATCGAGTTCCAGCAGATCCGCGAGTCCAGCTCGTACCTCGGCATCGGCCTCATGATCGGCGCGGTGGCCTGCGGCGTACTGGACCGCGGCTCCGGCGGCTCGATGCGGTACGCCGCGCAGCAGCCCCCGGCGTACCCGGCCCAGCAGCCCTACGGCGCCCCGCCGCCCCCGCAGCAGCCGCAGGGCGGCTGGGGCCCGCCGCCCGCGGGCTGATCCCGCGCGACCTCAGGGGGTGACGACGGCGAAGTCCGGGTCGGGCTTGTCGAGGACGGACAGCAGGGTGCGCAGCACGCCCAGGTCGCCCGTGTGCTCGATGTCCTCCGGATCCTCACCCGCCAGCAGCGCGAGCAACTGGGCCTTGGTCAGCGTCAGCGACACGTCGGCCGGCTCTGCGGGATGGCCGTCGAGGCGGTGATGGGTGAAGGCGCCGTGCGAGAGCGTGGCGCGGTGGTGCTCGGCGAGGTCGGTGACGTGCCAGTCCAGGGTGAGGTGGAGATCCCACGCCCGGGGGCCGTTGACGACGATGGCGACGGAGTCGAGGAGTTGCTCCACGCTGAGTGCGGCCATCAGGCTGCTCGCGGCGATGTCGGTCCGGCTGACGCCTTCGCGCAGCTCGCGGGCCCCGACGAGATAGCAGTTGCGCCAGGTCGCGCACTCGGCGCCGTGGCCGAGCCGTTCGAAGACGTCGGCGAGCGTGTTCCTGGCGCCGGTGTGGCCGGGTTCGGCGAAGACCGCGTGCTTGAGGAGTTGCGCGGCGAAGCGCAGATCGCCGTCCTCGGCGTACGCGCTGGCCTTGGCCACCAGGGCGTCGACGCCGCCCATGCACTCGGCGTAGCGCTTGGCGGTCTCGGCCGGCGGGTGCTCCCACAGCGAGGCGGGGTGGCCGTCGTACCAGCCGAGGTAGCGCTGGTAGATGGCCTTGACGTTGTGGCTGACGGTGCCGTAGTAGCCGTGCGTGTGCCAGGCGGCGGCGAGCGACGGCGGCATCTCGATGATCTCGGCGATCTCGGTGCCGGTGTAGCCCTGGTTGGCCAGCCGCAGGGTCTGGTCGTGGAGATACGCGTACAGGTCCCGCTGCTCGGTCAGGAAGTCGCGCATCGCCTCCTGCCCCCAGGTCGGCCAGTGGTGGGAGGCGAAGAGCACGTCGGCGCCGGCGGCGAAGAGCCGTAGCGCCTCGTCCAGATAACGGGCCCACACGCGGGCGTCGCGGACGAGGGCACCGCGCAGGGTCAGGATGTTGTGCAGGTTGTGGGTGGCGTTCTCGGCCATGCACAGCGCGCGGTGGTCGGGCAGCAGGAAGTTCATCTCCGACGGCGCCTCGGTGCCGGGCGTCATCTGGAAGACGAACCGCACCCCGTCGACGGTCTCGGTCTGCCCGGTGTGGGTCACGTCCATGGTGGCGGGCAGCAGCGCGGGCGTACCGGTGGAGGCGGTGAAGCCCAGCCCCATGCCGACCAGCCCCGCGGGGCCGCGCTCCAGGTTCATGCCGCCGTAGTAGAAGCCGCGGCGCAGCATCGCGGTGCCGGCGTAGACGTTCTCCGCCACGGCGTGCTCCAGATACCCGGCCGGGGCGATGACCGGCACGTCCGCGTCCTCGTCCGGGTCGAGGACCCCGAGGATGCCGCCGAAGTGGTCGAGGTGCGAGTGCGTGATGACCACGCCGGTGACGGGCCGGTCGCCGCGCTGCGCCCGATACAGGGCCAGCGCGGCGGCGGCGGTCTCCCGCGAGATCAGGGGATCCACGACGAGGACGCCGTGATCGCCCTCGATCAGGGTCATGTGGGAGAGGTCGTACCCGCGTACCTGCAGCACGCCCTCGGCCACCTCGTACAGACCGGCGCGTGCGCACAGCTTCGCCTGCCGCCACAGGCTGGGGTCGACGGTGTCGGGATGGTTGCCATCGGGAAGAGAACTGAGGAAGGCGGTGTCGTCGAAGTCCCACGCCACCCGCCCGTCCGCGGCCGTGACCTGCCGTTCGGCGGGTCCGGCGAGGAAGCCGCGGTCGGCGGCCTCGAAGTCCGCGCGGTCGCTGGGATCGGGCGTGGCCATACGGGTCCTCCCACGGGGGTAAGTGCCGTGAGACCAGCCTCTGCCAGGCCCGTACGCCGGACTCTCCGGGCCGGGCCGTTCGAGTGACACGCGTAGAAGAGCCGGCTCTTCGAACCTGACGATCCGAATCCTTGTGATCGTGTCCCGGTCAGGTCACCAAACAGTCACACCGGAAGACACGAGCCGCCGCAGTCGGACAGGATTCATCGGTCCGAACACGTATTTGCTAGGGGAATCATGCACAAGCGCACTGCCCGTGTATCCGCTCTTGCTGCGGCTGCGGCGGCACTGACCTTCGCCGTGGCCGGTTGCGGTAGCGACAGCGAGCCGGATGAGGCAGCCTGCAAGGAGGCCATCGCCCAGCAGCTCAAGGACGCCGCTGCGGGCAAGGAGGGCGCCGGCGAAGAGAAGCCTGATGACTGCGAGGGCATCGATGACAAGACTGGCCAGCGTCTGGTGCAGGAGGTCACGGACGAGGAGATGAAGGGCATCGAGGAGTCCCTCGACGCTCCCTGACCGAAACCGGCGCCTGCCCGGCACGGGGGCGAACAAGCCCTGCGCGCCGGGCGGGCCCCGCTTCGGCCAACCGGGCGGTCCACAGGATCCGTAAGGACGGTTCCGCACCCCGGCCCGCATGATCGCGGCACCGGTGCGCAGCCTCCCGGCATGAACAAGATCAGCCGCATCCTGCGCGCGAAACCGTCGACCGCGGCCGCCACCCTGGCCCTCCTGACAGCGGCCACCCTCGGCGCCACGACGGCCGAGGCCGCCGCCGCCGACTCCGCTCCCGCAGCAGCGCCGACGCTGCGCGAGCAGGCCGACGCCCTCATGAACCTCACCTACGGGTCATTCGCCGAAACCCCGCACGTCCCCCCGTTCAACTGGACGACCGACGGCTGCTCCGTCCCCACCGGCTACGCCCCGTACAGCGACGTGTTCCGCCCCGCGTGCGTCCTCCACGACTTCGGCTACCGGAACTACGGAGCCGACCACGAGCTGAAGCTGAGCCCCACCCGCGAGACCAAGAACTGGATCGACGGCCGCTTCCGCACCGAAATGCGCCGCATCTGCGACGACCGCGACACCTCCCGCCTTTCCCACCTCACCTGCGTCAACGCCGCCGAGGCGTACTACGAGGCGGTCCAACTGGGCGGCGACAACGCGTTCTTCTAAAGCCCACCGAACAAGCGGAGACCAGCGCGCCCCCCGGCTGCTCTCCGCCCAGCGGCAGACTGCACCCGTGCCCTACGCCGGAGGAACGCGACCCTGAGCGCGCCGGAGCGGGCGCCGACCGTACCGCGGGGGTGCACGCCGTGCGGGGGGAGACTCCCGGCAGCCGGCGCGCCACCGCGTCACCCGCCGACGTCCGCAGCGCGGATCATGCCTGGCCGGTCTCGAAGTGGGTGATCTTGCCGTCGGTGACGGTGAAGGTCCAGCGGGTGTGCATGGTGCCCCACGTGGTGTTCGTGTACGTGGCGACCAGAGAGCGGCCGTCGGCGGACACGGTTTCGATGTCCATCCGGCCCTCCGCCGAGAAGATCTCCCGCTCGGTCCAGGGCACGAGGCCGTAGTCGGTGCCGTCGTCGGACATCGTGGCGTCGTCGGTGAGCACGGCGAAGAACGCGCCGCGGTCGCCGGCGTTGACGGCGGCGACGAAGACCGCCACCGCCGGGTCGAGGGTCCGCGGGGACATGAGTGACTCCCATGGGTCGTTGGCGAGTGAGTGCCGGCCGGTAGGCCGTGGGCGGCGGGAAGCGGTGGTCGCTGCCCTGCCCGCCCTTCAGCGCGTGGTGTAGCCGCCGTTGAGGAACAGCGTCTGGCCGTTGGCCCACCAGCCGTCCGTGAGCAGGTGGCGGACCCAGGGAACGATGTCCTCGATCCTCGTCAGCTCGCCGTTCATGGCCGAGGACTTGTGGTACGCGATCGAGTCGGGGTCCTCGGCCGGGTAGAAGAACGGGGTGTCCATCGGTCCCGGGGCGATGTTGTTGACCGAGACGTTGCGGCCGAACAGCTCTTTCGAGAGTGCCCGGGTGAAGTGCTCGACCGGGGCCTTGCTCCCGGCGTAGGCGGAGTACAGACCGGTGTACGCGGCGAGCAGGGAGGTGAGCACCGTGACGATCCTCCCGCCGTCCTCGATGCGCCGCGCGGCCTCGCGCATCACGAAGAACGCCGCCTTGCAGTTGACCGCGAACATTCGGTCGTACTCCTCCTCGGTGATGTCGGCCAGCGGCTTCTTCAGCACCATGCCGGCGGTGTTGACGCTGTAGTCGAGCCTGCCGAAGCGGTCGACGACGGTGTCGAAGACGCGCTCGACCTCCGCGGGCCTGGTCAGGTCGGCCTGGACGGCGAAGGCTTCGCCGGGGCCGCCGTTGATCCGCGCGACCACGTCCTCCGCCTTGGCCCGGGAGGAGTCGCTGTTGTAGTGCACGGCGACCAAGGCACCCTCCGTGCCCAGGGCCGTGCTGATCAGGGCGCCTAGATTGCGCGATGCGCCGCCGACGAAGGCGGCCTTGCCGCTGAGCGGGTTGTCCGAGGGGTACGCCATGACGGTCTCCTGCGGTGTCGCACGGGTGGCACGGCCCGGTGCTCCGGGTCACGCCACCACCCTCGCCGCAGCACGGGTCGCAGTTCTTGAACGATCAGCGCACCCGTGGAACGAACCGCTCACCCCTCACCGGCGTACCCCGCCAAGCACGCCGACCCGAGCAGAACGGCTGTCGTCAATCCCCGCTCTCCCGCAGCATCTGCGGGGTGACCCCGCCGTGCCGCCGCATCATCCGCGTGAGATGGCTCTGGTCCGCGAAGCCGGCCTCCGTCGCGATGTTCGCGATCGGCCTCTCGGTGTGCAGCAGCGCGCGGCGCGCCCGCTCCAGCCGCTGCTGGAGCACGAACTGGTGCGGGGACTGCCCGGTGGAGGCCCGGAAGAGCCGGGTGAAGTGGGAGGTGCTCACGCCCGCGACCGCGGCCAGCTCCGCCAAGGCCATCCGCTCGGCGAGGTTGGCGTGGATGTAGTCCATGACCTGCGCCAGCCGCCGCGACGGCATCGCGCCGTCCCGCTCCGCGGTGCCCCGTCCTGCGCTCGCCCTGCGCACCACCACGGCGGCCGCCGCCTGCACCAGCGACTGCGCGTAGAGCGAGTCGGCCGGGCCGGGGCGCGCGTACTCGGAGGCGAGCCGTTCCATCAGCTTCGTCAGCAGCGGGTCGGTGAAGTGGAAGCGCGGCGCCAGCTCGAACCGCCCCCGGCGGCCGTCCTCCGCCGCCATCTGCTCCAGCCACGCCGGTTCCAGCCCCAGCAACAGCAGCTCGACGTCCTCCTGCCAGCGCGGCCGCGAGGCCCAGCCCGCCGGATTGATCAGCGCCTCCCCGGAGTGGAACCGCTCACGCCGGGCCGCCCCGTCCGCGGACCAACGCAGGTTCGCCGACCGCCCGGTGTGCACCACCAGCACGTGTACCGGTGGCCCGACCGGCAGCGGCGCCGTGTCCGACACCCCGGCGGCCCGCTCCACCGCCCGTTCCACCACCGCGTGGCCCAACTCCCGGCCGCTGCCGTGCAGACACGTCAAATGAGGCTTTATGCATGAACCGCTCACCGCGCCATTCTCGCGCCGACCCACCCCGACCGCGGTGAAAGCCCGCGCCCCCCCGTCGACCTCGGCGTTCACCGCCCGCGGCCACCACGGCGACGTGTATCCTGCCGCGCCGAACTCCCTCGCCGCGGTGGTCCGCCGATCCGGTCCCGGCTGCGCCGGGTCGAGTGCCGCCGGGCGGCTACTGGACCCCGATGTGCACCGGGCCTCCCGTGGGGGAGACGCCGTTCAGCACGGCCGACGGGATCCGGAAGGCGCGGCCGGGGGCGGCCGGCCAGGGGAGCCGGCGGGTGGTGACGGTGCCGGAGTCCTGCCGGACGGTGATCCTGGGGAAGCGGACGAAGGTGTCCGTCCACAGCAGCAGCCGGCCGTGGGGCGGTGCCGGATCGCCGGGACGCAGGATCTGCGGGGCGATCCAGCGGAACGGGGCGTCCGCGATCAGGGGTACGCCTTCGGCCGGCTCGCGTTCGCCGCTCAGGTGGCGGCGGACCTGCTCGGCGACGTGGCGGCCGTCGAGGGCGGCGATGTCCGCGGTGTCCACCGGATGCAGGAGGTTGCCGGCGGCGTAGACCCCCGGACTGCTGGTGCGCAGTGCCGTGTCCGTGAGCGGACCGAGGGTGCCGGGGTCGAGGGTGAGGCCGGCCGCGCGGGCCAGTTCGTGGTCCGGGATCCAGTCGCCGGTGAAGACCACCGTGTCGCAGGCGACCGTGCGGCGGCGCCCGGTGTCGAGGTGCTCGATCTCCACGGCCTCGCAGCGGTTCTTGCCGATGATGCGGGTGACGCGGGTACGGGTGGCCACGGGCACGCGCAGCGCCGTCCGCCCGGCGGCGTTGAACGCGGCGTAGGACTCCGCCTTCGGGTGCTCGCTGATCATCAGGGCGGGGGTGCAGCCGGCTTCGCGGAGGGTGAGGGCCGCGGACCAGCTCACGAGTTCGCCGCCGACGATCACGGCGCGTCTGCCGACGGGGCGATGGTGGAGGTGGACGAGATTCTGCAACTGACCGGTGGTGAGGACCCCTTCGGGGCGGTCCCCGGGGATGCGGCGTGCGGTGCGGGGGCGCTCCCGTGCGCCGGTGGCCAGCACGATCGCCCTTGCCCGGATGCGGTAGCGGCCCTCGGGGCTGGTGACCTCGACCGTATCCGCGCCGGACCAGCCGGTCACGGTGGTACGCGTACGGATCTCGGCCCCTGCCGCGGCGGCCCGGTCGACGAGGCGGCGAGCGTACGCGGGCCCGGACAGCACGCGGCGAAGGTCACGCAGCCCGTAACCGGTGTGGTCGCTGTGCCGGGGGACGCCGCCGGCGGCCGGCTCGCGGTCGACGACCAGGACCGTGCCGGCCTGGCCCGGGGCCAGATCGGCGGCGGCGGTCAGCCCGGCGGGGCCGGCGCCGATCACGAGCACGTCGGGAGTGGTCAGAGGCGGCTGGTGAGTCATCGGTCGTCCCCGCTGTGGTGGTGGCAGCCGTCGTGGGTGTGGTGCCGCTCGTACAGGGCGGCGACGGCCGCGCCGCAGTAGAAGCCCTGGCAGCGGCCGTTCATGGCGCGGGTCCTGCGGCGCAGGCCGTCCAGGTTGCGCGCGGGGACGGCGGCGTGGCAGGCGTCGCGGATCTCGCCTTCGGTGACCCGCTCGCAGAAGCAGGTGAGGGTGCCGTAGGCGGGGTCGCGGGCGATCAGACCGGCGTCCTGGTACGGGCGCGGGGAGGCTTCGCCGATGTTGGGCATCCGCGGCGGCTCGGGCAGTGTCTCGCGCGCCCGCATGGCCAGGCCCGCGTCTGCCAGCAGCCCGCGGACGTGCTCGGCGATGGCCATGCCGGCGGTCAGCCCCGTGGAGCGGATGCCGCCGACGAGGACGTAGCGCTGCTGCGGTTCGGTCTCGATGAGGTAGTCGGGGTGGTCGATCGCGGCGCGCAGACCCGCGTAGCCGGCGGTGACCTCTTCGGCGAGCAGGCGCGGCATCAGGCGCGCACCCTTGGCGAGGAGGAAGTCGAAGCCCTCTTCCGACGTGGCCGTGGCGGTGCGGTCGGTGAGGTCCTCGGCGGTAGGGCCGAGCATCACGTTGCCGTAGACGGTCGGGGCGATGAGCACGCCCTTGCCACGGGACGAGGGCACCGGAAGGATGATCTTGTTGGCGAGCGGGCGGGCCAGCTTGTCGAAGACGAAGAGCTCGCCGCGGCGGGGGGTGACGGTGAAGCGGTCGTGCCCGAAGAGGCGGTCGACGTGGTCGGCCCCGAGGCCGGCCGCGTTGACGACCCAGCGGGCCCGCACGTCACCGGCCGCCGTGTGCAGGGTGGTCGCCTCGTCTCGCTCGTCGATGCCGGTGACGGCGTGCCGGAGCAGGAGGGTGGCGCCGCGCTGCTGTGCGTCGGTGGCCAGCGCGAGGTTGGTGGTCCAGGTGCAGATGATGGCCTCGTCCGGGACGGTCAGACCGCCCAGCGCACCCTCTCCGAGGTCGGGGAGGTCCCGGTAGACCTCGTCGGGGCCGACGATCCGGCAGCGCTCGTAGCCGTTGGCCTCGGCCTTCTCCTTCAGCCCGGGCAGAGCCTCAAGTTCCTCGCCGGTCCACGCCACCAGGATGGCTCCGGTGCGTTCCACGGGGATGCCGGTGGCCTCGGCGTACGCGCCGAGCAACCGGCAGCCGCGGGCGACCAGTTCGGACTCCAGCGTGCCGGGCTTGGCGTCGAAGCCGGTGTGGAGGATGGCGGTGTTGGCCTTGCTGGTGCCGTCGCCCACGTCGTCGCGGGCTTCGAGCAGGGCGACGGCGAGGTCGTATCCGGACAGGTCGCGGGCGATGGCCGCGCCGACGATGCCTCCGCCGATCACCGCGACATCGAAGACGCCGTCGTGCGGACGATGGGGGGTGGCGGTCATGTGTGATCTCCCTTGGCGGCTTCGGCCGCGGCGGCCCACGCGGTACGGAACTCCGCGGCGCGTTCCCGGGACCAGTGCGGCTCGTAGACGGTGGTGGGCTGCCAGTCGCCTACCGCCTCCTTGAGGCTGAGCGCTGGATCGAGGGCGCAGCGCGCCAGGGCGGCCGCGCCCAGAGGGGTGGCGTGGCCGTGCGGGTAGATGTCCACGGGGATCTGCGCGATGTCGGCCTGGGCCTGCATGAGGGCGGCGGAGTTGGTCAGGCCGCCGTCCGCGCGCAGCCGGGTCAGCGGCCTGCCGATGTCGCCGGCCACCAGCGTGCACAGCTCGGCGACCTGCGCCGCGATGCCCTGCAGCACCGCGGCGACGAGGTGCTCGCGGCGGGTTGCCAGCGTCATGCCCGTAAAGGAGGCGGTGGCGTCCGGGGCCCACCACGGGGCGGCCAGGCCGGCGAACGCGGGGACGCACAGCACCCCTTCCGTATCGGCGGCGGCGAGCGCGTCCAGTTCGGTCGCGGACCGTACGAGGCCGAGGTCCTCAAGCCAGCGCACCGCGGAGGCGACGGTGTACACCTGCCCGTCCACGCAGTACGTGCGCCGGCCGTGCCGCTGCCAGGCCACCGACGTGGTCAGTCCGGCGCCGGAACGCACCGGGTTCGGGCCGGTGTTGGCGAGCAGGAACGCCCCGGTTCCGTAGGTGCACTTGGCGGAGCCCGGCTCCAGGCAGCCCTCGGCGACCAGCGCCGCCTGCTGGTCGACGACGAGGCCGGCCACGGGCACCTCCGGGCCGAAGGCCCGGGTGGTACCGGCGATCTCGTCGGAGGCGACGATGCGGGGCAGTCGCTCGCCGCCCAGGCCGAACAGGCCGAGCAGTTCGTCGTCCCAGGTGGCGCTGTCGAGATCGAGGACCAGGGAGCGGCTGGCGGTGGCGGCGTCGGTCACGAACTCCCCGGTGAGGTGGTGCACCAGCCAGGTGTCGGTGGTCGTCACCACCCCGTCGCGGGTGAGGTGGCGGCGCAGCCAGGCCATCTTGGGTGCGGAGAAGTACGGATCGAGAACGAGCCCGGTGCGCCGCGCGATCTCGTCGGCCCGGTCGGCCAGTTCCGCGCAGACGGACTCCGCCCGCCGGTCCTGCCAGACGAGGGCCGGGGACAGCGGTGCTCCGGTGGCCGGATCCCAGGCCAGAACGGTTTCCCCCTGGTTGGCCAGGGCTACGCAGTCGATCGGCCGGCCGGCCTCGCGGACGGCCCGGCGGCCGGTGCCGAGGACGGAGCGGAGCAGTTCGTGCGGGTCCTGCTCGACGCCTCCGCCGGGGAGGTAGGCCGGACGGATCGTCTCCTCGGCGATCGAGACGATCCCCTCCTCGGCGTCGACGACGATGGCCTTGGTGCCGGAGGTGCCCTGGTCGATGGCGAGGATCGTGCTCATCGCGCGTTCCCTTCGGCAGTCTTGGGCCGCGGGATCGCGGTGTCGGCGGTGTCCAGCGACCGGTCGACGTCGGCCAGGTCGGGCATGGTCAGGCCGGCCCGGCCGCTGCGGAGCAGCAGACCGGCGAAGTACACGGCGCCGATCGCGAACAGGACCAGCACGTAGATCCACGGGGCCCGGAACGAGGCGTCGCGGAAGATCAGCAGCTCGTAGACCAGCCACACGGCCGCGACGACGAGGACCGGGATCTCCCAGCGGCCCAGCGTGAATCCCCGGGACGGCGGCAGGGAGCGGCGCTTGGCCGCGTACATCGCGACGGTTCCCGCGTAGATGAGGGCGGGCAGCAGGGTGGCGGCGGAGAAGAGCTCGAACAGCGCGTCGGTGGACTGGGAGAAGACCGCCAGGATGATCTGGGCGATCAGCATCATGAACACCGAGGCGTTCAGCGGCGTCGCCGTGCGCGGGTGGATGCGGCGCAGCAGTTGCCAGCCGGGGAAGCGCTCGTCCCGGGACATCGCGTACACCAGCCGGGTGCCGCTCAGGGTGATCACGAGCCCGCACGAGAAGATCGAGATCACCACCAGGACCAGGAGGATTTTGCCCACGACCGAGCCGAGCACGGCGGTGATCACGGTGGCCACCGGGGTGTCCGACGTGCCGACGCCGTCGACGCGCCCGGCCGCGGCGGTGATCGCGATCAGGAAGAGCAGACCGAGCACACCCAGGGAGATCACGGCCTGCACCATGGCCCTGGGGATGACGCGGGCCGGGTCCTTGGTCTCCTCCGCCAGGTTGGCCGCAGACTCGAACCCGACGATGGTGAACGCGCCCAGCAGGAACGCCAGGGCGAAAGGACCCGCTTCGGTGGCGCCGCCCAGCGCGTAGTACCCGCTCTCGGGAACGGGACCGGCGTCGAAGAGATGGCCGAAGTCCAGCATGCCGGTCAGGGCCCCGACGACGAAGAGCAGCACGGTCAGGGCGATCATGCCGATGAGCTGCACGGTCACCGCCGTGCTGTTGACCCGGTGGGTGAAGCGCGTCGAGGCGGCCACTAGGAGGGCCTGGAGCAGCACCACGACGGCCGTGATCACCCAGGCGTTCTGGGTGGTGCCGACGTACTGGAACAACTCGGGGAGGATGGTCGAGGCGATGGTGTAGTCCACGGCGACGACGACCACCCCCAGGAAGGCGAACGAGACCCAGCCCATGATCCAGCCCCACACCGGCCCGACGATCCGCGACACCCACTGGTAGGAGTAGCCGCTGATCGGGATCCTGGCCGCCAGGGCGCCGAAGACGAGGGCGATGGAGAGCTGGCCGACCACGGAGATCGGCCAGGCCCAGATGCCGCGGGGGCCGGAGGTGCTCAGGACGGCCCCGTAGGTGGTGAAGATCCCGGTGGCGATGGAGACGAAGCCGAAGGCCACGGAGAACGAGGCGTACCAGCCCAGCTCGCGCGCCATCCGCTGCTGGGGCCGGCCGCCGTCCTGACGGGCCGGCTCCGCTCCCGGGGGACGTGCCTCTACGTCTGCCATAGCTCGACCGCCTGACCGTTCATGTGGATTTCTGACTGAGAATTCCTGTGATTGTGGATCCATGCCCGAGCATAGTCAAGAGGGCGTCGCGGGCATCCTCTCTGCTTGGGCTCGGACGCTCGGTCCGGCAGCGCCGTGGCGCAGCCGTAGGATGCAGTCACAGCTCCACAAAAACGGTCACGTATCCAAGGGGTGAGTCGTGCTCGCTGCCGAGCGACACCGCAAGATCGTCGCCGAGATCTCCCGGCTCAAGTTCGTGACCACCGAGGACCTGACCACCCTGCTCGGCGTGTCCCAGGAGACGATCCGCCGGGATCTCGCCCTCCTGGAACGGCGGGGTGAGCTCACCCGGGTCCACGGCGGCGCGACCAGCCGCCAGGAACCGGTCGGGGAGGAGGCGTCCTTCGCGGAACGCAGCGGCATCCTCGCCGAGGAGAAGGCCGCGATCGGCGAGGCCGCGGCAGCCCTGATCAAGCCCCACCAGACCGTCGTCATCGATGTCGGCACCACCGCCCTGGAGGTGGCGCGCGCCCTGCCCGCCGACCATGTCGGCGTCATCGCCACCCCCTCCCTGCTCGTGGCGGCGGAGGTCAGCACGCGGCCCGGGGTCGAGGTGCTGGTCAGCGGCGGCCGGGTGCGCGCGGGCGACCTGGCGTGCTCCAACGTCCGGGCCGTGGAGTTCTTCGGCGACCTGCGCGCCGACACCGCCTTCATCGGCTCCGGGGGAGTCGCCCAGTACGGCCTGACGGACTTCCACCTCGACGAGGTCGCCACCAAGCGCGTCATGCTCGCCAACGCCGCGCACCGCTACGTCCTCGCGGACTCCAGCAAGCTCGGTCGGACGGCGGTGCACCGCGTGTGCGAGCTGCACGGGTTCGACACCCTGATCACGGACAAGCCGTGCCCGCCCGAGCTGAACACGGCCCTCAGCCTGGCCGGCACCGATGTCATCGTGGCCAGGCGCGCGCGCCGCTGAAGCCGGCGATGGTGCCGGCCGGAAGCAGCAGCGGCCCCGGGGCTGCGGCCTTCGACGTGCCGTACCTCGTCGCCGGTGGCACCGGTACCGTTCCCGACAGAACCCACGCGCGCATGCTCCACGCCGAGCTCCACGACCGCCGCTGCACCGCCGTGGTACGCCGGCGGTGTGCGTCCGTCGGGGTGAGCTGAACGCGAGCCTCTCCAGACTTTCCGGCCCCGTCGGCTAGGCACGTGAAACGTGGCCGATCGCAAGCTCCACCGCCTTCTACCGGCCCGCCGCCCTGGATATGTGGCAGCGGCGGGTGCCTTCGCGGTGGGCATGCTCGGCACGACGCTGCCGACCCCGCTGTACGGGCTCTACCGGCAGCAGATCGGATTCTCCGAGCTGATCGTCACGGTGGTCTTCGCCGTCTACGCGGTGGGTGTCATCGTCGCCCTGCTGGTGGCCGGCGACTTCTCCGACATCCTGGGCCGGCGGCCGATCCTGCTGTGTGCCGCGGTCCTGGCTGCGGGGAGCGCCCTGTTCTTCGTGTTCGAGCAGGGGCTGCCCGAACTGTTCGCCGGCCGGGTCCTTTCCGGCTTCTCCGCGGGCCTGTTCAGCGGCACGGCCACCGCGGCCGTCCTGGACCTCGCGCCGCCGGGGCGCCGCGCCCGCGCCGCCTTCGCGGCGACCGCGGCCAACATGGGCGGTCTCGGTCTCGGGCCCCTCCTCTCCGGGATCCTGGCCGAGTACGCGCCCTGGCCGCTGAAGCTGCCGTTCCTCGTGCACCTGTGCCTCCTGGCGGTCGCGGCCGCGGTCATCTGGATGCTTCCCGAGACGGTGCACCGCCGCCGTCCCCGGCCTGCCCTGCGGCCTCAGGGCATGACGATCCCTCCTGTCGTCCGC
This sequence comes from Streptomyces sp. CMB-StM0423, assembly GCF_002847285.1. Classification (NCBI taxonomy): domain Bacteria; kingdom Bacillati; phylum Actinomycetota; class Actinomycetes; order Kitasatosporales; family Streptomycetaceae; genus Streptomyces; species Streptomyces sp. CMB-StM0423. The sequence continues at coordinate 7,931,582 of NZ_CP025407.1, forward strand.
GGGGTCTTCGTGCCCTGTGCGCTGGCGGCCTTCGCCGGCTTCTCCATGCTGGGGGTGTTCACCGCGGTCGCCGCGGACTTCATGGCGACGGTCCTGGGCGTGCACAACCTCGCGGTCGTCGGCGGCGTCGTCTTCTCCGTCTTCTGCGCCTCGACCGGAGGTCAGTTGCTCATGGGCCGTGTCGGCCCGGTCAGGGCGCTGCCCCTGGGCTGTGTGGTGCTGGTCCTGGGCCTCCTGCTCATCGGGGCCTCGCTGCTGGTGGAGTCGCTGCCGATCCTCGTCGTCGGCGCGGTCACCGGCGGCGTGGGACAGGGGCTGTCCTTCCGCGCGGGCCTGACGGTGATCGGCTCGGCGGCGCCGGAGCTGCAGCGAAGCGCGACCCTTTCGGCGTTCTTCGTCTTCGCCTACGTGGGGATCTCGCTGCCGGTGGTCGGGGTCGGCGCCCTGACGGTCGAACTGGGGGTGCGTGACGCCGGTTTGGTGTTCGCCGGTTGCGTGATTCTGCTCGTCTCCGCGGTCGCCATGTATCTGAGGCTGCGACCGCCTGCGGTGCGCTGACATCGCGTTCACCGGCTCCGGTGGTGTCACCCGGTACGGCCTGAACCGACTTCCCACCGGGCTGCGGATCCGCGATACGTGACGCGCGCCAAGCCGGGTGGTGGAGTCCGGCCACAGGCCGGAGTCGGCAGGTGTGTGCGGCCTCTCCGATGGCGTGGCGGCGGTGCGTGCCTAGCGTGCGAGATCGGACACCCGGCTCAGGGACGGCCTGGCCGGGTGCCCGTCCTCACCCCCCTCACGACGGGAGAACACCATGGCGGTTCGTGACCGTACCCGTGCTCGCCCCCGGGCGGTCCTGTTCGCGCTGCTCGCCCTGGTCGCCGGGATGTTCGCGGCGCCGGCAAGCGCCTCGGCGGCCGACCTCACGCGGGTCACCGGCTTCGGCTCCAACCCCGGCAACCTCGCCATGTACGCCTACGTGCCCGACGGCCTGCCCGCCGGCGCGCCGCTGGTGCTCGCGCTGCACGGGTGCACGCAGAGCGCGAGCGACTACCACGGCCATTCCGGCTGGGCCGAGTTGGCCGACGCGCACGGCTTCGCCGTGGTCTACCCGCAGACCACGAGCGTCAACAACGCCAACTCCTGCTTCAACTGGTTCCAGTCGGGAGACACCGCGCGCGGTCAGGGCGAGGCGCTGTCCGTGAAGCAGATGGCCGATCACGCCACCGCTCTCTACGGCACGGACCCCGACCGCGTCTACGTCACCGGCCTGTCCGCCGGCGGCGCCATGACCGCGGGGCTGCTGGCCGCGTACCCCGATGTCTTCGCGGGAGGTTCCATCGCCGCGGGCATCCCGGCCGGCTGCGCGCGCAGCCTCGTCGACGCCTACATGTGCATGTACGTCTCGCCCGGCAAGACCCCGCAGCAGTGGGGCGACTTGGCACGTGGCGCCTCGGGCGGCTGGAGCGGGCCGTGGCCGCGGGTGGCGATCTGGCACGGCACCGGCGACACCACGGTGGTGCCGGCGAACGCGGTCGAGTCGCGCGATCAGTGGACGGACGTGTGGGGTACGGGCCAGACACCGGCGGAGACGACGACGCTGCCGGGCGGCACGACGAGGGCCTCGTACGAGGACGCATCCGGCCGCTCCGTGGTGGAGACGTACACGATCTCCGGCATGGCCCACGGCCTGCCCGTCGACCCGGGCACGGTCGCCGGGCAGTGCGGGAGCACGGGCACGTACTACCCGGACCGACTCTGCTCCAGCTACTACACGGCACAGTTCTGGGGCCTGATCTGACACCCGCTCAGCACCGGGCCCGGCCCTCGGCCGGGCCCGGTGCTGCGTCCTGAGCGGGGTGTGCCCGGCGCCGTACGGCCCAACCTGACCGCGCCCCGCCGGACTTGGGATCGGCCGGCCCGTCTACGGTGTCGGGTCAGGACTCGCGGCTGCGGCCCAGTACGTGTCTGTGCGTACATCGAAGTCGCCGGCAGCCGGACGGATATCGTGTCAAGGTCACGACACCGGACGCGAGTTTGTCAACGGGCGCAGGATGGGGAGCATCACGTGGGGGACGACACGGCGGCTGACGGGCCCGGGCGGCTGATCGCGGGGCGGTACCGCTTGCTGGAGCGGATCGGTCGCGGTGGCATGGGTACCGTCTGGCACGCCGAGGACGAGGTGCTCGGCCGGCACGTCGCGCTCAAGAAGCTGCATCTGCCGCCGCATCTGAAGGACGCCGAGCGCGCCACCCTCTTCGAGCGTACGAGGCGTGAGGCGCGCAGCGCCGCCCGCATCACGCATCCCAACGTCGTGGTGGTGCACGACGTCGTGGACGACGAGGGGCTGCCCTGCATCGTCATGGAGTACGTGCCCGCACCCGCGCTCGACGAGGTGCTGAAGAGGGACGGCCCGCTGGCGACCGCCGAGGCGGTCAGAATCGGCATCGGCGTGATCGCGGCGCTGCGGGCCGCGCACGCCGCCGGAGTCTTCCACCGCGATGTGAAGCCCGGCAACGTCCTGCTCGGAGCCGATGGGCGCGTCGTCCTGACGGACTTCGGGATCGCGGTCGTCGCGGACACCTCCACCCTCACGCGCACCGGTGAACTGGTGGGTTCCGTCGACTTCTGCGCCCCGGAACGCCTCAAGGGCGCGGAACCGGCGCCCGCTTCCGATCTGTGGGCCCTGGGCGCGACCCTCTACCAAGCGGTGCAGGGGCGGCCGCCGTTCCGCCGGGCCACACCGCTCGAAACCGCGTACGCGATAGCCGTCGACCCGCTCGAACAGCCCGTCGGCGGCGAGGCGTTGGCCCCCCTGATCGCGGAGCTGCTCGCCAAGGACCCGGCGGCGCGGCCCTCGGCGCCGGAGGTGGAGCGGCGCCTGCGGCACCTGGCGGCCGCCGACCCCGTCACGGACGCACGCCCCACCGTGCCCGAGCTCCCGGCCACCGCGCCGCCGGTGCCACCACTGGCATACGGAACGGAAGCCGCCACGGTCCGTCACGGACGCGGACGAGGACGGCGTACCGGCGTGTGGGCGACGGCCATGGCCGTCACGGTGCCGGCGGTGCTCGCCGGCGTGTACTTCGCACTGCCCGACGACGGCAAGGATTCCGACACCGCCACCCCCGAAAAGAAGCCCTCCGCAACCGCCACCCCCAAGCCCAAGCCCAAGCCCGATCAGGCCCCCGCGCCCGTACCGGAGGGCTACCAACTGGTGCAGGAAGAGGAGTTCGACATCTCCTTCCCCGTCCCCGAGGGCTGGACCCGCCAGGACCTGGAGGAGGAAGGCGAAGGCGTCGCGTACATCGACCCGACCGGAATGGCCGGCCTCCGCGTTGTCGCCCTCGACTACGCGAGCAGCGACCCCCTGCAGCACTTCAAGGACAACGAGACCAAGTCCATCGAGGAGGGGAAGCTCCCCGGCTACCGCCAACTGCGGATGCAGAGCACGACCTACCGGGGCATGCCGGCCGCGATCTGGGAGTTCACCTGGCAGGGCCGCGCGCGCGAATGGCGCGCCCGGGACCTGGGGTTCGGACGCCCCGGCGAGAAGGAGTACGCGATCTACCTCTCCACGCCCAGCGCGGACTGGGATCTCCACGAGCCGGTGTTCGAGAATGTGAGCGACGGCATCCGCCTCAAGACCGATGCAGCCGGGGCACGTTGACCGGGCGCCTCTCAGGTAACCAGTTGCTGCCCGGACCGATGCCCCGCTGACGACTCGCCGCTGCCTTCGGCCGCCGCGGGTGGTGGTCGGGCGTATCGGCCGGCCATCGCTGCTGACCGTGCACATGACGCCCGCTGGTCGGCTACTGCATCAGCTCGGTGTGGGGGTGTTCCGGATCCGCCGGGCAGAGGTGGAGCTGCTGGTCGTAGCCGCTGCCGATGCGGACCGCGGTGGGCTGGAGGCGGCCGAAGTAGCTGATGCCGCTGGGCGGTTCACCGGCCGGTCCCTCCCGGGGGAGCCAGCTCCGGTTGGAGTCGTCGCCTTCGAACGTGGCGATGGTCAGCAGGGCATCCATCTCGCTGTCGCAGGCGGGGCAGGACCGCGGGGCCGGGTCGGTGGGACCCCAGGAGGGCACGTGGCCACCGAGGTGCCCGGCCCCAAGCTGGTCGCCCGCTACCGCCCGGGCGGCTGCGGCTAGTTCACCTTGATGCTGCGGTGCGTGTTCGGATCTTGCGCGGCGCGCATCAGGGCTTCACCGGGCCGCGGACGCGCCCCCGAAGCTGACGAGACCGGCGGTCCGTACGCGATCTGGCCCGACTTGCGTCCGCGGTGGGGGTATTGACGCCGCCCCCACGCTGGTATACCAAAGTGGAGTACCAATTTGGTATACCAGATCGAGCGGTGTCTGCCCTGCGGGGTCCGGTCACCCCGACGGCCTGTGCACGCCGCGCGCGGCCCGCCCGTGCCCGGCCGGTTGCGCGGAGAAGATCGCCTCCGCTGCCCCTTCTCCTTGTTCTCCTTCCCGCCTCTCCCGGGAGGCCCTGCATGACTACTGACCTTCTCGTCAGCACTACTCACGGCGTTCCTTCCCGAGTTGGCTGTCGCGCGGCGGAGGTCGCCGATGCTGACCATTGAAGATCTTCACGTGGGCTACGGCGGCGCCGGCCACGCCCTGTCCGGCCTGTCACTGCAGGTCAGCCCCGGTGAGGTGGTGGCGGTACTCGGCTCGAACGGTGCGGGGAAGACGACGCTGCTGCGGACGATCTCCCGTACTCTGCCCCGCGGCGGGCACGTCCGCGGCCGCGTCGAACTCGACGGTGCGCCGCTGCCGGGCAAGACGGAGGACGTGATGCGCTCCGGCGTCGTGCACGTACCCGAGGGCCGGCGCATCTTCCCGCTCACGGTCGCCGAGAACCTGCGGATCGGCGCTTTCAGCTCTCCCAAGGCGCTGCGGATGCAGCAGCGGAAGCTCGTGCTTGACCTCTTCCCCGAGCTGGAGGCCCGGATGGGCCAGCCGGGTTCCACGCTCTCCGGTGGTGAGCAGCAGATGCTCGCCATCGGGCGGGGGCTGATGTCCTGTCCGCGACTGCTGATGCTGGATGAGCCGACCCTGGGTCTGGCGCCACTGGTGATCGAGCGCATCGGCCGGGACCTGGAGAAGATCGCCGGGCAGGGCATCGCGGTCCTGCTGGTGGAGCAGAATCTCGCGCTGGTCGAGATCGCCACCTCCGGGCTGGTGCTGGAGACCGGCCGCGTGGTCGCTTCCGGCCCGGCAGAGCAACTGGCGCGCGACGAGCTGGCCGCCCGCTACCTCGGCGCCACCACCGGGAACCGCCCGGACGGTGAGGGAAAGGCGCGTACGGCCGACCGTACGCCTGCGGGCCCGCGGTCCACGGCTTCGCAACCCGCTGCCGCTGCCACGAAGGGTTCCGCGGAGAAGGGCGAGTTGCTGGTGCAGGCCGAGGCACTCACCCTGCGCTTCGGGGGAGTCACCGCGCTGCGCAAGGTGGATCTCGACGTGGGCCAGGGCACCGTGCACGCGATCATCGGCCCGAACGGGGCGGGGAAGACCACGCTGCTGAACGTCCTCAGCGGCATCCTCGCTCCGGACGAGGGAACGGTGCGGATCGGCGGCCGGGTTCTGCCGCACCGCCGACCGTATGCGGCGGCCGGGCTGGGGGTGGCGCGGGCCTTTCAGAACCTGGCTCTGTACGGGGATCGGTCGGTCGAGGACAACCTCCTGCTGGGCCGGCACCACCTGATGCGCGGCGGGCCGGTTGCCTTCGCCGCTGCGGTGGTGCGTACGCGCGCGGCACGGGCCGAGGAGCGGGCGCACCGCCGCAGGGTGCGGGAGCTGGCCGGGCAGTTGGGCATCGCGGCGCTGCTGGACCAGGACGTCGGGGAGTTGTCCTACGGCGACCGCAAGCGTGTGGAAGTCGCGCGGGCGGTGTGCATGGAGCGGCCGGTGCTGCTGCTGGACGAGCCGCTGGCCGGGATGAACAGGGAAGAAAAGCTCGAAGTGGCGGCCACGATCCGGTACTGCCATACGGAGCTGGGCTCCACGGTGGTCCTCGTCGACCACGACATGCACGTCGTGATGGATCTGGCCCAGACGGTCACCGTGCTGGATTTCGGCGTCCGGATCGCCCACGGCCCACCGGAGCAGGTCAGCGCCGATCCGGCGGTCATCGCCGCCTACCTCGGCACCGGCGACGAAACCGGGCAGCCCGGCCGGTCCGACGCACCCGGGCAGCGCCGCAGACAGGGAGCGGATGGACGGTCCCGTGCGGATGAGGAGGAGTGAGTGTGGATACGTTCCTCACGCACCTGGCCGGTGGCCTGGCCCTCGGTGCGATCTACGCGCTGCTGGCGCTGGGGCTGGTCGTGGTGTTCAAGGCCACCGGAGTGCTGAACTTCGCGCATCCCGGGATGGTCATGGCTGCCGGGCTGGTGACCTGGCAAGTCACCGACCTGCACGCCCCGTTCATGGTGTCGGTGCCGGCCGGTGTCTGCGCCGCGGCGGCCACCGGCGTGGTCCTGGAGCTCCTCACCTCCCGCGCGGTGGCGGCGCAGGCGGTGGTCACCGCGTCCATCATCACCCTGGGCGCGGGCATCATGCTGCAGGCTGAGATCAACCGGCGGCTGGGCTCACGGGTGCTCGACCTCGAAGACCCCTGGGGCTCGGGTGTGCTGGACATCGGCGGCCTGAGCATGGCGGAGAGCCGCGCGGTCGCGATCACCGTCACCCTGGTCGTGGTGGCGGCCTTGTTCACCTGGCTGCGGGTGTCCTCCTGGGGTATCGCGGCCCGGGCCGCGACCGAAGACCGCGAGACGGCCCGGCTGATGGCCATCCCGCTGCGGCGGATCACGCTGGCGGCCTGGGCGCTGGCCGGGCTGCTGGCCGCCGTCGCGGTGCTGTTCCTGACCGCCTTCCCCTCGCCGGGGCTGGATTCCACCACCGCCACGGTCGCGCTGCGCGCTCTGCCCGCCGCGATCATCGGGGGCCTTGATTCCCTGGAAGGCGCCGTCCTCGGGGGATTCCTGGTCGGGACCTGCGAGGTGCTCGCCCAGGGCTACCAGAGCCGGATCGACTTCCTCGGCCAGGGCTTCTACTCCGTCGTGCCGTACGTGCTGATGATGGCCCTCCTCCTGGCCCGGCCTGCGGGGCTGTTCGGCAGCCGGGAGGTGACCCGTGTCTGACGACCGCCCTGCGGGCGACGACAGGAGCACGAAGACCGCGACGACCAGTCCGGACACCGGCACCGGCCGGACGGAGACCGGGGAGGCGAAGACCCGGGGGCAAGAGACCGGGGGGCAGGGGAGCGGGGGCCCGGAGACGGGGCTGCGGCGGCCGGGGCGGCGGTCTGCTGCCGCGCGGGGGGCGGCCGCGGCCGGTGCCCTGGTGGTCGCCGCAGCCCTCCCGTTCTACCTGGACCATTTCTGGCTGCACCTCGGCCTGCTGGTCGCCGCTGCCGTGGTCGGCGCGCTCGGCCTGGATCTGCTGGTCGGCCACACCGGGCAGATCTCCCTGGCCCACCCGTTCTTCATCGCGATCGGCGGCTACGGGTATACCGCGCTCGCCTCCGACGGCACCGGTGAACTGGCCGGCGCCGGCTGGCCCACCGGGCCCGCCGCGCTCGGCGCCATCGTCCTGGCCGGCGTCGCCGGCGCCTGCTACGCCCCGATCTCCGCGCGCGTGCGGGGCATCTACCTGGCCGTCGCCTCGCTCGGGCTGGTCGTCCTGGGCCAGCACCTGCTGCTCAACCTCACCGACCTGACCGGCGGTTACGACGGCCGCGACGCCCCGCCGCTGAACCTCTTCGGGCTGGCCTTCGACGACGACGGCGGCGGCGATCTCCTGGGTGTGCCGTTCGGCCGCGTGGAGCGGCTGTGGTACGTCGCGCTGGCGGCGGCGGTCGCCGCGTACGCGCTGTACGCCTCGCTGCGCAACACCCGGCCCGGCCGCGCGCTGGCGGCCATCCGCGGCGGGGAGACCGCGGCCGCCGCCATGGGCGTCCACGTGCCCCGCTACAAGGCCGCGGCCTTCGCCATCGCCGCCGCCTACGCCGGCGCCGCCGGGGTTCTGCTCGCGCTCACCCTGCAGCGCCTGGTGCCCAGTTCGTACGAGGTGGAACTGGCCTTCTCGTACATGGCCATGATCGTCATCGGCGGGCTCGGCTCGCCTCTCGGCGCGGTCCTGGGCGCCGCGTTCGTGACCTCCCTGCCGATTCTGCTGCGTCACCACAGCGATCAACTGCCGCTGCTGGCCGCCGAAGGCTCCGGTGGCCTGAGCGCCGGGGTTGCCGCACAGATCCTCTACGGCGCCGCCGTGGTGGCCGTCCTCCTCTTCGCCCGAGGCGGCCTGGCCGGTGCCTGCCGTGCCGCGGTGCGCCCGCGCCGCCGCCCCACCGCCACGAAGGTAGGAATCCGATGAACCGTTCATTCCCCGCCGCCGTGGCCGTCTCCACCGCCGTGTCGCTGGTCCTGCTGGGCTGCTCGCCGAAGGCGTCGCAGTCCGCCGCGGCACCCGGCGTGGACGGCGACACCATCAGCCTCGGCGTACTGACCGACCTCTCCGGCGCGTTCGTCGCCGGCGGCACGGACACGCTGCGCGGCCTGCAACTGCAGTGGGACGAGATCAACGCCAAGGGCGGGGTGTGCGGGAGGAAGGTGGAGCTGGCCGTCGAGGACCACGGCTACAACACGGAGACCGCCGTGAGCCAGTACACCGAGATGGAGCCGAACGTCCTGGCCTTCCAGATGCTCCTGGGCTCACCCATGGTCAGCGCACTCACCCCCAGCATCGGCAAGGACGAGGTCCTCACCATCCCCTCCAGCTTCGCCGGCAACCTCCTGGAGAGCCCACTCATCGCGCTGACCGGCACCACCTACCGGCAGGAGATGTCCAACGCCGTCCACTGGCTTGAGGAGACCGGCAAGCTCAAGGGCGGCAAGAAGATCGGCCACATCTACCTCCAGGGCGAGTACGGCGAGGACGCGCTGGCCGGCACCGAGGACGCGGCCGCCGAGCTCGGTCTGGGGGAGGTGGCATCCCAGGTCGTCAAGGCGAGCGACAAGGACCTGACGGCGCAGGTCTCCGCGTTGCGCAGCAGCGGTGCCGACTACGTCATGCTGACCACCGCACCCACCCAGACCGCCTCGGCGGTCTCGGTCGCCAAGGCCCTCGACTACGACGCCGACTTCATCGGCTCGACCTTCACCTACGTGCCCTCCCTCCTGGACGGCAGCGCGAAAGGTCCGCTGGCCGAGCACTTCTACCAGACCTCGGCACTGGCGCCGCTGTCCAGCAGCCAGGAGGGTCCCGCCCGCATCCTGGAGGCGTTCGAGAACAGGTGGCCGGACCAGATGCCCAACCCGCCCGTCGTCCACGGCGCCGGCGCCGCGGAAGTGATGCGCACGGTCCTCAAGGCCACCTGCGCCGAAGGTGACCTGACCCGCGAGAACGTGGAGAACACCTACCGCGACCTCACCGGAGTCGACACCGGCGGACTGCTGCCCGCGCTGGACTTCACCGCCCGCGGCGAACCGCCCACCCATACCTCCTACCTGCTGCGCCCCGCCCCCGGGCAGCCCGGCGGGCTGCAACTCCTGACCGAGCTGCGCCCGAACCCCGGCACCCGGTGAACACGACCACGTGCGCAGGCCGGGGATGGCGACGGGCGGCTGCCGGCCGGTGCGCGAAGGCGGCCGTCCGTGGTGCTGCCGAGCTGATCCGTGGATCCGTGGGCGGACCGACCGAGGGAGGTCACATGGGAAGGGACCGGCGGCAAGCGGCGGCTTCGGACGCGGTGGGGGTCTCGCTGCCCCGCCTGGACGCGGTACCCAAGGTCACCGGCACCGCCGAGTACGGCGTGGACGTGGCACCGCCGGGGGTGCTGACCGCACGGGTGCTGACGTCTCCGCTCCCGGCCGCTCGTATCCGCCGGCTGGACACGAGCAGGGCCCGGCGGGTGCCGGGGGTCAGGGCGGCGGTCACCGGCGCCGACTGGCCGCGCCGGCACGGCCCGTTCGTCCGTGACCAGCCCGCGATCGCCGTCGATCAGGTGCGGCACTACGGGGAGGTGGTGGCCGCGGTCGCCGCCGAGACCGAGGAGGCGGCCGCGGAAGCGGTCGAGCAGATCGAGGTCGAGTACGAGCCGCTGCCGGCCCTCCTCACCCCCGATGAGGCCCTCGCCGACGATGCCCGGCCCATCCACCCCGACTGGCGGCACTACGAGCTGACCGGGGCGCTGGGTCTCCGCTTCGACCCGCACGGCAACAGCCCCTTCCGCTTCCGGCTTCGCGCCGGCGATGCCGAGGCCGGGCTGGCCGCCGCCGACGTCGTCGTCGAGGACACCTACACCACGTCCTTCGTGCAGCACGCACACCTGGAACCGCACGCGGTCGTGGCCCGGTTCGACTCGGCCGGGGCGCTGACGGTCTGGCAGGCCACGCCCGGCCCGCACACCCTGCGCGCGATGCTCGCCGAGCTGTGCGACCTGCCGCTGAACAAGGTGACCGTGCGGGTGCCGTACGTGGGCGGCGCCTTCGGCGCGAAGATGTACCTGCGCGCCCTCAACCCTGCCGCCGTGCTGCTGGCCCGTTGCGTGCCCGGCCGCCCGGTGCGGCTCGTCTTCACCCGTGCCCAGGAGTTCACCTCGGCGACCGGACGGATGCCGATGCGGATCCGCATGCGCACAGGCGCCCGCCGCGACGGCACGCTGACCGTGCGGGAGGTCACCATCGTCGGCGAGCAGGGTGCCTACGCCGACGCAGGGCCCCTGATCCTGCGCAACTGCGGCTACGGCTCACCCGGTCCCTACCGGATCCCGCACGTACGCGTCGACGCCCGCCTGGCGTACACCAATCGGCTGCCTGCCGGGGCGATGCGGGGTCTGGGCACACCGCAGACCTGCTGGGCCGGCGAGCAGCAGATCGACACGCTCGCCGCCGAACTGGGCATCGGCCCGCTGGAGTTGCGCCGGCGCAACCTGCTGCGCGACGGGGACGTGTCGGCGACAGGAGAGGTGATGCGGGACGTGGGCGCCCGGGCATGCCTGGACGCGGTCGCCGCCCGCACCGAGCCCACCCCCCGGCCCGGTGGGGGCGCGGCGGGTGTGCAGCGCGCCACCGGGTACGCGCTGGCGTGGAAGTCGGCGCTGGCCCCCGCGGTGTCCTTCGCGACGGTGCGGCTGCTGCACGACGGCAGCGCGGAGGTCGCCTGCGCGGCCATCGACAACGGACAGGGCGCCCGCACCACGATGGCGCAGATCGCCGCGGCGGCGCTGTCGCTGCCACCCGGGCGGATCCACCTGGCCGGCACCGACACCTCCTCCCCGTCCTTCGACCGCGGCTCGACCGCCTCGCGTACGACCTTCGCGGTGGGCGGTGCGGTGCAGGCGGCCGCCCAGTCCGTGGCAGGCCAGCTCCGGGCCATCGCCGCCGCCGAGCTCCGCGCCACCGAGGAGGAAGTGGTCATGGCCCAGGGCACCATCAGCGCCCGGGGCCGGCACCTGTCCTACGCCGCGCTCCTCACCCAGCACTTCCAAGGGCCGGGTGAGTTGCTCGGGCACGGCCGGACCGGGCACGGCACCACCACACCGATCGATCCGCACACCGGCCGCTCGACACGACCGACACCGTTCTGGTCCTACGCGGCGGCCGCGGTCACCACCGGGGTCGATACCGTCACCGGGCGGATCACCTCCGCCGGGCTGACCGTCGCGGTCGACGCCGGCAGAGCGGTCAACCCCCTGGCATGCGAGCAGCAGGTCATCGGCGCGGCCCTCCAGGGCTGGGGGATGGCCACCACCGAACGGGTCGACTTCTCCACCGGACGCCCGGACGTGGTGGGGCTGGGCGAGTACCGCATCCCCGCCATGACCGGCGCCCCCGGCATCGAGGCCGTGGTGGTGGAGACCCCCACTGCCGACGGCCCGGCCGGCGGTGCCCGCGGGATCGGTGAGATCGGTCTGGTGCCCGTACCCGCCGCACTCGGCAACGCGCTGCACGCCGCCACCGGCACGCGTCACACCGCACTGCCCCTTCCCGCCCACCTGGTTCCCGAGCGCCCCCCGCCGGCCGAGCACCCGCCCGCGGGCGCGGCCGGGCCGCTGATCGTCAACGGGCAGGAACTGGCGGAGATCCCTTCGGGAACGTCGCTGCTTCGCCTGCTGCGAGAGCGGCTCGCACTGACCGGGACGAAGGCCGGCTGCGACGCCGAAGGCGTGTGCGGAACGTGCACCGTACTGCTGGACGGGCAGCCGATCCGCGCCTGCCGCACCCCGGCCGCCCGCACCGCCGGCACGGTCCGCACCGTCGAGGACCTCGCCCGCCACGGAGAGCTGAGCCGGCTGCAACAGGCGTTCGTCGAGCACGGCGCGGTCCAGTGCGGCTACTGCGCCCCGGGAATGCTCATGGCCGCCACCGCACTGCTGGAGCACACCCCCCGTCCCAGCCGGGACCAGGTACGCCGCCACCTGGCGGGCAACCTGTGCCGCTGCGGCGCCTACACGCACATCGTCGACGCGGTCCTCGCCGCCGCCGGCACCCCCTCCCCACCGGCCACGGAGGGATCCGACGGACAACCCGGCTCCACCCGACAAGACGAGGAGTCTCCATGACGGCGGACAACGCGCCCGCGGGCTCGGCCAACGGGCCGACGGGCCCGGACACATGGGCGCTGACCGGTGTCACCGCCCTGCTGGGAGAGGAGCTGACACCGACACGCCAGGCCACGATCGTCATCACCGACGGGCGGATCACCGCTGCCGGACACCTGCACGACCCCGGCCCCGCGGTGCCGCGCCTGCACCGGCCCGACCTGCTGGTCACCCCCGGCTTCCTCAACGGCCACACCCACATCGGCGACGCCGCCTTCGCCGAAGCCGGCTTCCGCACCGAGGGCGTGGACCTGCTCTACGCACCCGACGGGCAGCGCTGGCAGCTCATGGCCCGGGCGACCGACGAGCAGCTCGTCACCGGCATGCGCCAGGCGATGCAGACCATGATCCGCTGCGGAGTGGTCGCCTTCGAGGACTTCCGCGAGCAGGGCCGGCACGGTGTCGACCTGCTGCGTCAGGCCGCCCGCGGCCTGCCCATCCGGGCCCTGGCGCTGGGCCGTCACGCCGACCTGCCGTTCACCACAGAGCAGTTGCAGGCGAACACCGGCGGGCTCAGTGAGGAAGCCCAGGCCGAGATCCGCGACATCCTCGACATCGCGGACGGGTTCAGCGTCGTCTCGCCCAACCAGCTCACCGACACCGCCCTGGCCCAGACCGCCGACCTCGTCCGCGCCGCAGGCAAGCGGCTCGCCGCGCACGTCAGCGAGCGGGACGCGGACCGGCAGACCTCCCTGGCCCGTACCGGCCGCAGCGACATCGCCCGCGCGATCGAGATCCTGCGCCCCGACTACCTCGTGCACGCCACCGCCGCCACCCCCGAAGAACTGCGCGCCGCCGCCCGGGCGGGCATGGCGATCGTGATGTGCCCGCGGTCCCACGCCGGCCTCGGCTTCGGGGTCCCTCCCTACCTCGGCGCGGTAGCCGCCGGGGTGAACGTCGCGCTGGGCACCGACAACGTCATGACAACCACCCCCTCCCCGCACGAGGAGGCGAACTTCCTCGTCAAAGCCGAACGGTGGCGTACCGGAACAGTGCGCCACCCCGGCCCCGGCCGGCTCCTGGCCGCCATGACCGTGAACGCCGCCCAGGCGCTGGGAGCAACGGATCTCGGCTCGCTCAGCGTCGGCAGGGCCGCGACTTTCGTCGCCTTCGACACGGCCTCGCCCAACCTCGCGGCCTCGGTGGCCAACGACCCGGCCGCGGCGCTGGTCAACCGCGCCACCGCCGGGGACATCGCCGCGGTGGTCTTCGGCGGCCGCACCGTCGTCGGAACCCTCGACCGGCCCACGCTGCCGGCCACGCGCCCCGGGCCTGCACCGGCACAGCCGTACGGCCCTTCCTAGGAAGCCGCACGCGCGCCACCCCGCCAGTCACCGTCCGCCCCTGAGGCCCTGACCAACCTGATGGAGCTCCCGTGCGACTTCTCATCTCCGGCGGCACGCTGATCGCCGACGGCGCCACCCACCCCGCCGACATCCTCTGCGAGAACGGCAGCATCGCCGCCCTCACCGCCCACGGCACGGACCACGGCCCCGTCGACGAGGTCATCGACGCCACCGGCCTGCTGGTCTTCCCCGGGCTCATCGACCCCCACGTGCACTCCCGCGACCCCGGACAAACCGACAAGGAGACCTTCGCCGATTCCACCCGCGCCGCGGCATGCAGCGGCATCACCACGATGCTGGAGATGCCCAACGCCCTCCCTCCGGTCACCGACAGCGCCGTCTTCGCCGAACGCGCCGGGCAGCACGCCGAGGTCGCCGCCTGCGACTTCGGCCTCTGGGCGCTCTCCCTCGGCGGGGACAACCTGGAAGCCCTGCCCGGCCTGTTCGCCGCGGGCGCCGTCGGGGTCAAGATCTTCTGGGGCTACGGCCTGGACCGGGCCACCAAACGCCTCGTCTACAACACGTCCGACCTCCCGGCAGAACAGGTAATCCCCCCGCCCGGAATCACCGAGGTGTGGGAGGTCCTGGCCCGCGCCGCCGCCGCCGGAGCCCTGGTGGCCGCGCACTGCGAGGACCCCGGCGTCCTCGCCTACGCCGGCCGGCACACCGCCGCCGTCACCACCTACCAGGATCTCCTCGACGCCCGGCCCGTGGAGGCGGAATCCACCGCCATCGCCCAGGCCGTCGAGGCCGCCCGGCGTATCGGCGGCCGCTTCCACGTCCTGCACGTGGCCACCGCCCGCGGCATCGAGCTGGTACGCCGTGCCCGTGCCGACGGCATCCCCGTCACCGCGGAGACCTGCCCCCACTACCTCTTCCTCACCCAGGACGACGCCGCACTCCACACCGGCACGAAGGTCTACCCGCCCATCCGCTCCCGGCACGACCGCGACGCGCTGTGGCAGGCGCTGCGAGACGGCACCCTTACCTCCCTCTCCTCCGACCACGCCCCCCACGCCCCGGCCGATAAACAACTACCCCTGGCCACCCAGCCGGCCGGAATGCACGGCGTCGAGACCCTGGTACCGCTGATGCTCGACGCCATGACCCGCGGCCACCTCACCCCCCAGCGCCTGGCCCATGTACTGTCCACCGCCACCGCCGAGCTGTACGCGCTGCCCGGCAAGGGCCGCATCCGTCCCGGATACGACGCCGACTTCACCCTCGTCGACCCCGAAGCGACCTTCACCATCGACCAGCAGCGGCTGCACACCCGCCACCCGCTCAGCGTCTTCCACGGCCACCGGGGCCGCGGCGTGGCAACGGCCTCCGTGCTCCGCGGCCGGCAGCTCATGAAGGACGGCGAGCTGCTGCCCGACGCGCCACGCGGCACCCTCGTACGCTCCCGCCCCACCGCTCCCGCGGCCGTACCCGCATCGCGCGAGCACGCAGGCCCCGTACACCCCGGCGACCCCGTGAGTGAGGAAGCCCGGTCATGAGGGAGCCCACGACCATCGCGGTCCTGGCCACCGGCGGCACCATCTCCGCCGTCGCCGATGCCCGCCGCCGCCACGGCGGCGGCCTGTCCGCGACGGACCTGATCGCCGGCCACAGCAGTTCCGGGACCCGGCTGCGGCCCATCGAAGTGCACCACATCCCGGGGCGGGCGATGACCCCGCCGCACATGCTCACCCTCGCCCGGAAGGTCGAACAGGCCGCCGCCGAATGCGACGGCATCGTTGTCCTCCACGGCACCGACACCCTGGAGGAGACCGTCTACGCCCTGGCGGTCATGACCGACGTCCCGGTGCCGGTCGTCGTCACCGGTGCCATGCGGCTCCCGGCACAGCCAGGCGACGACGGACCGGGAAACCTCGCCGCCGCCATCGCCGTGGCCCGCGACCCGAAGCTGGCCGGGGCCGGTCCCGTCGTCGTCTTCGGCGACGAGGTACACCTGGCCCGCTGGGTCACCAAGGCCCACACCAGCAGGCCCGCCGCCTTCGCCTCCCCGGACGGCGGCCCGGCCGGCCAGATCCACGAAGGCCGCCTCCTGCTGCACCGCACCGCCCACCGCGAGTCCGACTACCTCGGCATGCCAGAGCCCGGCCGCCTCGCCGGCACGCGCGTGCCGCTGGTCACCGTCTACGCCGGGATCGACGGCGACACCGTCGAACGCGCCGCGGACGGCGCGGCCGGACTGCTCATCGCCGGAACCGGCGGCGGCCACACCCCGCCGGGCGTCGCCGACACCCTCGCCGGCCTCGTCACCGCCGGCACACCCGTCGTACTCGCCTCCCGCTGCCCCTCCGGACCCCTCCTCCAGGACACCTACGGCGACAAGGGCGGCGAAGGCCACCTGAGATCAGTGGGAGTGATACCGGTCGGACACCTGCCCGCCCTCAAGGCGCGATTGCGGCTGCAGATCGCGCTTGCCCTGGGACACACTCCACGTAAGGCATTCCCCGTCGCTCCCGCCTGAACAGGACACGCCACACATGCACGACAACAAGCCCACCCCGCCGTCCAAGGCAGATCAGGTGTACGAGGCGCTCCTCGAACAGATCGGCACCGGCACCCTCGCGCCCGGCGTGCGCCTGAGCGAACGGGAGATGGTCGAGCGCTACGGAGCCAGCAGGACGACCGTACGCGCGGCCGCCGCCCGCCTGATCCACGAAGGGCTCCTGGAACGCACCACCCGGGGCATGCTGATCCAGGAACGGCCGCGCGAGCAGATCCTCCAGGTCTACGACGCCTGGGCCCTCCTGGAGGCCGCCGCGACCGAACAGGCCGCCCAGGCCGCAACCGCGGCGGACCTGAAGGAACTCGAACGGCTGCTGGCCAGCCACCGCCGGCACGGCGGCGGCCAGGGCCACCGGCCCGACCTGCACCTGAAGTTCCACGAAGCGCTGTGGGAAGCGTCCCACAACCCGGTGCTGGTCGGGCTCCTGCTCAGCCTCAACACCCGCCTGCTGCAGGTCGCCACCTCCACCCTCGCCCAGCCCGGACGGTGGCAGGTCGCCCTCGACGAGCACGGCAAGATCCTCACCGAACTACGCGCCGGCCGCGGCCCCGAAGCCGCCGACCTGGCCCGCGACCACATCCTCAGCGCACGAGAGGCCCGCCTGGAGATGTGGCGCGACGAACACCACCGGCCATAACCCCCCACCACCCGCCCGCCCCTGCCGGCGGGTGCTCGGACGCTTCGGCGTCAGGGGTGGCTTGCTGCATCCGCGGAGGTCACCGCCGCACGAGGTGCCGCCCGCACCCGGACCCCCGGTTCCCCGGCGGCCCGCCGACCGGACGCTAGGTGTTCTG
This sequence comes from Streptomyces sp. CMB-StM0423, assembly GCF_002847285.1. Lineage (NCBI taxonomy): Bacteria > Bacillati > Actinomycetota > Actinomycetes > Kitasatosporales > Streptomycetaceae > Streptomyces > Streptomyces sp. CMB-StM0423. The sequence goes on from NZ_CP025407.1 coordinate 7,948,852, forward strand.
TCCGGGGAGGTTGTGGACGGGTGGGCGAGGTCTCGGCTGTGGGATCTTGAAGAGGTGAGGGCCTTCCTGTTCGGTGTGGATTGCGACATCTACACCAACAGAAAGACCCTCATGCCACACCGTAATGCACCCCTGACCGAGACTGGCCGGCTGCGTCTGGCCCGCTGCGTGGTCGAGGACGGCTGGCCCCTGCGCCGTGCTGCCGAGCGCTTCCAGGTATCGCCGACCACCGCACAGCGGTGGGCCGACCGCTACCGCGCGTGTGGTGAGGCGGGCATGGCCGACCGCTCCAGCCGCCCCCGCCGCTGCCCGCGCCGGACCCCGACCCGCACCGAGCGCCGGATCATCAAGGTCCGCGTCCTGCGCCGCTGGGGACCAGCCCGCATCGCCCACCTGCTCGGTCTGATCCCCTCGACCGTGCACCGCGTACTGACCCGCTACCGCCTGGCCCGCCTGACCCACCTGGACCGGGCCACCGGCCGCGTCATCCGCCGCTACGAACGCGACCGCCCCGGCGAACTGGTGCACGTCGACATCAAGAAGCTCGGCAACATCCCCGACGGCGGCGGCCACAAGGTCCTGGGCCGGCAAGCCGGCCGCAAGACCCGCAAGAACGCCGGCTACAGCTACCTCCACACCGCCGTCGACGACCACTCCCGCCTCGCCTACAGCGAAATCCACACCGACGAGAAGAAGGAGACCGCCACCGCCTTCTGGACCCGCGCCCACGCCTTCTTCACCGACTGCGGCATCACCGTCGAGCGCGTACTGACCGACAACGGCGCCTGCTACAAGTCGCACACCTGGCGCGATGCACTCGCCGACGCAGGGATCACTCACAAGCGAACCCGGCCCTACCGGCCACAGACCAACGGCAAGGTCGAACGCCTCAACCGCACCCTGCTCGACGAGTGGGCCTACGCAAAGCCCTACCGATCAGAACAGGAACGACGCGACGCCTTCCCCACATGGCTGCACACCTACAATCACCACCGCGGACACACCGCGCTGAAGGGCCAACCACCCGCCACCCGCGTCCCCAACCTCTCCGGGCAATACAGCTAGGGCGCCGTGAACGGCTCCGCGGGGTCGCCGACGGCAGCCTGCCACCGCACCAGTTCCTCCGACAGCAGGGCCGCGACGTCCCGGTGGGCAGCCGAGTCGGCGAGGTCGCGCATCTCGTGCGGGTCTTCGGCGAGGTCGAAGAGTTGTGTCCGCTCGCTGCCCGTTCCCTTTTCCGGGCGGTAGCGGATCAGCTTGTGCCGACCGTCGCTGACCGACCGCTGCCAGTACATGTAGGCCCCGTGGACGTACTCGTGTACGCGCCCGGCCCGGCGCTCGATCACAGGCAGCAGGTCGCTGCCGGTCACGGTGTCCGGTACCGGCGCACCGGCAAGGCCGGCCAGCGTAGGGAAGAGGTCGCGGTGCTGGGTGAGCGCGTCGACCGTGCGACCCGCGGGGATGCCGGGCCCCGAGATGATCAGAGGGGTGCGCAGGGCGTGTTCGTACAGATTCTGCTTGCCGAGCAGGCCGTGCGAGCCGAGGCCGAGTCCGTGGTCGGAGGTGTAGACGACGATGGTGTTGCGGGCGCGGCCGGTCTTGCGCAGCGCGTCCAGGATGCGGCCCACGCCGTGGTCGAGGTGGGAGACCATCGCGTAGTAGTCGGCGAGGTGCGCGCGTATGGTGCCCTTGCCGCGAGGGCGCTGGGTGAGGTTCTCGTCCCGGTTGGACAACTGGCCGTTGTCGAAGGGGTGGACCGGCAGGAAGTTCTCCGGCAGCGGCACGTCCTTGTCGCTGTAGAGGCCGGAGAACGGCGCGGGCGCCATGCGCGGGTCGTGCGGCGACTGGAAGGCCGCATACGCGAAGAACGGTGCGTCGTCGTCGTACCCCTTGATGAAGTCCACCACCGCGTCCGCGTACAGGTCGGTGGTGTGTCTGTCCTCGTAGTAGATGGACGACGCCGGATACTCGCCGGACGGATCAAAGGGACGCAGCGGCGCCGCGTACTGGTCGCTCATGCCGCCGAAGAACAGCCGTGCACCGTCACCGGCGCCGAACGCCCGGTGGTGCGAGGCGGTGCCGTTGTGCCACTTGCCGGTGACGAACGTGTGGTAGCCGTGCTCGTGCAACTGCTCCGGCAGCAGCGGCAGGTCGGGGTAGATGATCTCGCCGGGAGTGGCCTGGAACAGCTCCCTGCCGGTCATCACCATGGCTCGGCTGGGCGCACAGATCGCGCCGGTCATGCCACCGCCGCAGTGGTGCGCGGTCAGTCTGGTTCCCCGCTTGGCGAGCGCGTCCAGGTGGGGAGTGCGGACGACGGGGTGCCCGGCCGCGCCCAGCACGTCGTGCCGGTGGTCGTCGGCGATGAGGAAGACGATGTTGGGTCGCTCGGCCCGGCTGCCGCCGCCGCGCCAGTCGGCTGCCCACTCTCCCGGCCGCGGTACGCCCCCGGCATCCCCGGCGGCCGCGTGCGCCGGCCCCCCGGTCGCGGCTCCCAGGCCGGCGGCGGCAGCGACGCCGCCGGTGGCCTGCAACAGGCCGCGACGGCTGACCCGTCGGGGTGCGATGTGCTCCATGGGGACTCCATATCCGAGCCGGTCGAGTGGATGTACACGCACAGGCTAGGAAGCAGGTCGCGCCGGGCTGCCCGGTTCCGTGCCAAATGCCTGACCAGCCGAAACAAGGGCTTCATGAACGCGCAACGGTCGGCTCCGACGGGCATCCATCGCGCCTGAGGGGACGGCAACTTGGCCGCGTCACCCGGTCGGGCGCTCCTCGACCGGTGGCCGCACGGTATGGCGGGGCTCGCCCGGGATGGCCGTGCCTCACCGTATCCGTGCAGTCACGGTGCAGAAAGTCTGCCGGAACCAGGAAATGAAACCGAACGCGCGTGCTGGCACGGTGAGTTCCGCCGACGCCGACGGCGGGGGGCCACCGTCCGGTGCGGCTGAGGGGGCGGCTATGGGTGGTTTCGTGGATGCGGCGCTGGGTTTTCCGGCCGTCGTCTTCACCTTCGCGTTACTGGTCGTGATCGCCTACTGGCTGTTCGCCGCGGTGACCGGCGTCGTCGGCGACGCCGCCGGTACGGACGGCGACTTGGCGGCCGCCGGCCGCGGTGCGGGCGGGTTCACTGTCCTGCCGGCGGCCCTCGGGCTCGGCGGTGTGCCGGTGATGGTGGTGCTGTCGCTGGTCGTAGCCGTGGCCTGGTTCACGGCCCTGGCAGCCGGAGTGGCCGTCGGCGTCGCCGGGCCGCCGGTGTGGCTCGCCTGGGCGGCCCGGGGAGCCGGCCTGGTGGTGGCCCTGGTCGCCGGCTGGTACGTCACCTGGCTGCTGGCCCGCGCACTGCGCCGCCTCGGCGGCACCGGCAGGCCGGTCGCCCGCCGGGACTTCGTCGGCCGCATGTGCGTCGTGCGCACGTCGGCCGTCACCCCCGCCTACGGCCAGGCGGAGGTGACGGCGGCCGATGGCTCCAGCGCGACCGTCCAGGTCAGGGGGGACGACGGCAACGGCCTCACCGCCGGCTGCCGGGCACTGATCTTCGACTACGACGCCGAAGGCGAGTTCTTCCGCGTCGGACCCGCCGACGGCGTCCCCGACGCCCCCGGCTCCTTCGGCTGACACGCACGTCCGGAACGCAGAGAAGGAAGAACTCATGACTGCCATCACCACGGGACTCGGCGTGCTCGTAGCCGTGGTCCTGCTCATCGCGCTCGTGCTGCTGTTCGCCATGAGCCGGCTGTTCCGCAAGGTGCGGCAGGGCCACGCGCTGATCGTCTCCAAGGTGCGGAAGGTCGACGTGACCTTCACCGGCACGGTGGTGCTGCCGGTGCTGCACAAGGCCGAGTTGATGGACATATCCGTGAAGACCATGGAGATCGGGAGGACCGGCAAGGAAGGGCTGATCTGCCAGGACAACATCCGCGCCGACATCCGCATCTCGTTCTTCGTCAGGGTCAACAAGACCGTCGAGGACGTCATCAAGGTGGCGCAGGCGATCGGCACCGAGCGGGCCAGCGACCAGGACACGCTGCAGCAGTTGTTCAACGCGAAGTTCTCGGAGGCCCTCAAGACCGTGGGCAAGCAGCTCGACTTCGCCGACCTCTACACCAAGCGCGACGAGTTCCGCGACCGGATCATCCGCGTCATCGGCACCGACCTGAACGGCTACAGCCTCGAAGACGCGGCCATCGACTATCTGGAGCAGACCCCGATGGCCCAGCTCGACGCCCAGAACATCCTCGACGCCCAGGGCATCCGGAAGATCACCGAGCTTACCGCGGTCGAGAACGTGCGTACCAACGAGTTGCGGCGGGACGAGGAGAAGGAGATCACCCGCAAGAACGTCGAGGCCCGCGAGGCGGTCCTCGAACTGGAGCGCCGCCAGGCCGACGCCGAGGCGAAGCAGCAGCGCGAGGTCGGGACCGTACGGGCGCGGGAGGAGGCCGAGACCGCGAAGGTCCAGGCCGAGGAGCGGCTCAAGGCGCACACCGCGCACATCAGGACCGAGGAGCAGCTCGGCATCCAGAACGAGAACCGTGAGCGCGAGATCGCCGTCGCCCAGCTCAACCGGGAGCGCGTCGTCGCCATCGAGAACGAGAAGATCGAGAAGGACCGGCTGCTGGAGGTCATCGCCCGGGAGCGGGCGACCGAGCTGTCCCGGATCGCCAAGGACAAGGAGGTCGAGGGCGAGAAGCGGGACATCGCCGACGTCGTGCGGGAGCGGATCGCGGTGGAGAAGACCGTGGCGCAGCAGGAGGAGGAGATCAAGAAGCTGCGTACGGTCGAGGAGGCCGAGCGCGAGCGCCAGGCGCTGATCATCGCCGCGGAGGCGGAGGCGCAGGAGCGGCTGGTCAAGGACATCAAGGCCGCCGAGGCGGCCGAGCAGGCGGCGGATCACCGGGCCGCGGAGGAACTCACCATGGCGGAGGCGCGGCGCAAGGCCGCCGAGCTGGACGCGGCGGCGGCCATCCGGCTGGCCGAGGCCAAGCAGGCCGACGCGGCCGCCGCCGGGCTCGCCGCGGCGCAGGTGCAGGAGCGCAGCGCGGAGGCCATCGCCAAGGTCGGCAAGGCGGAGGCCGACGTGGAGCGGGACAAGGCCCTCGCCGGCGCCGAGGGGCTGCGGGAGAAGTTCAGGGCGGAGGCCGCGGGCATCAACGAGAAGGCGGCGGCGATGGCCGCGCTGGACGCGGCCAGCCGCGAGCACGAGGAGTACCGGCTGCGGCTGGAGGCGGAGAAGGACATCCGGCTGGCGCAGGTCGACGTGGGCCGCCAGATCGCGGAGGCGCAGGCGACGGTGCTCGCCACCGGTCTGGAGAACGCGGACATCAGCATCGTCGGCGGGGACACCGTGTTCTTCGACAAGCTGGTGAACGCCGTGTCGATGGGCAAGAGCATCGACGGCTTCGTCGGCAGCTCGGAGTCGGTGCAGGCGATGGCGGGGCCGTGGCTGCGGCCCGACAGCACGTTCACGTCGGATCTGACGGCGATGACGGCCGGCCTGGGCGCGGCGGGCCTGCGGGACCTGAGCCTGGCCGGTCTGCTCACCCGCCTCATCGCGGCCGACGGTCCGCACACCGGGGCCCTGACGGGGCTGCTGGAGGCGGCGCGGGCGAGCGGTGCGGCGGATCTCCCGGTGGCGGCGCTGGCCGGCCCTGCGGCGGTCAACGGGACGCCGTCGCTGGTCAAGGAGTAGCCGGCGACGGCCACCACGAGGACGACGGGTACGGACGACGAGAACGAGGTGGAGGACGAGGTGGAGACCCCCGCGCCGGAGGTACACGGCAGCCCGGACGCCCTGGCGGCCGGCACGTACGAGGTGCTGCGCGACCGGCTGCGCACGGCCGCCGAGGAACTGGCCCGCCGGGCGGAGGCGCTCAACGCCGGCCGCGTCGCGGAGTTCGGCGGCACCGAGGCGCGGCTCGCGGGCACCGCGTACATCCGGACCGGGCATGACTGCGTGCCCCGCGACATCGTGCAGATCGGCGGCATGCTGCTGTTCGGTGCCAACGTCCCCCTCGGCCGCGAGTCCGGGACGGACGTCGGCGACGTGTTCTCGCTGCAGCACGTCGAGTTCACGGGGGACGACGGGGAGGGCGGGGGAGGTGGGGAGGGTGCGGCGATACAGTTCCGCGCCGCGGCCCAGGACTCCGTTCCCGGTCTGCTCGACGACCCCGCCTTCCGCCGGGACTTCGCCGAGCTGTACCGCTTCTACCGCGAGACGCGGCTGCTCCAGCTTCGTCTGTCCCGTTCCCACCTCCTGGCCGTCTTCCAGACGGGGAACGCGCTCACCGACATCCGAGTGCTGCGCTGGCGCGTCGCGCCCGACGGGTCGGTGGCCTACGTCGACGACCGCGGTGAGCGCGACCACGTCTTTCCGCCGGCGCACGATGTCGAGTGGACGGCCGCCACTCGTGCGGACCACGTGCAGGGCCGCCACCCGCACGTCTCCGTGCGCGGCCTGGTCTTCGTCGCGTGCGTCGGCGGCGCCCTGACCCTCAAGGCCGAGGACAGCACCGATTCCGGTGACGGCGTCTACAGCGAGCCCGTGGACGAACCCCTGCAGTCGCTGGCGGACGCCGAGATCGAATACGCCGTCGTGGGCCCGCTGGTGCTGCTGCGGATCCTTCCGTACAACGAGAAGACCCGCCGCCACCTGGTCTACAACACCCGCACCACAGAGGTCGTCCGGCTCGACGGCCTCGGCCGGGCGTGCCGCCGGCTGCCCGAGGAGCAGGGCGTCATCTTCCCCGGCGGCTACTACCTCGCCGACGTCCCCGCGGGCAGCGCCGCGCGGACCTTCGACATCGGGACGAATGACCTTGAGTACGAGGGCGTCGTGCGTTCCCCGAACGGTGAGGACGTCCTCTACGTCTTCCACGCCCGCGCCGAGGGCCGCTCCCTGCTGCTGCCGTACAACGTCATCCGCAAGGAGGTCGCCACCGTCTGGCAGACGCGGGGCTGGTCGCTCTTCGACGACGGCACGGTGATCGTCTTCGGGGCGGCGGCGGGCAGTGAGCCGACTCGTGTGCACCCCATGCAGGTCTGGCGTACCCCGTACGTCGCCGACGCCCACGCCGCCGCCCGGCCCGCCGGCACCGGGCCGCTGGCCCGGATCGGCAATGCCGAACTCGTACGGGCAGTATCCGACTGCCTGACGGTGGCCCGGATGGCCGACGGGATGGAGCCGAACGGCGCCGTCTTCGAGGCCATCGTCGCCGCCGCCACCCGCGTCGCCGACCGCCACCACTGGCTGGGCGAGGCGGCCTGCGGGGATCTCGCCGCACCGCTGGAGAGCGTCCGTACCACCGCCGCGCAGGTCATCGACGAGTTCGAGCGGGTCGAGGAGTTGCGGGCCCAGGCCGCCGCGGCCGTCGACGAGGCCGCCGACCGGATCACCGGCCAGGTGCGCCGGGCCCGGGGCACCGCCCCGGACACCGTTGACGGCTGGGTGCGCCGGATCGCCGGGCTGCGCCGCTCCCAGGGCCGGCTGGAGACCTTGCGCGAGCAGCGCTACGCCGACCTCGCCCGTATTGGCGAACTCGACACGCTGCTGGGGGAGTCGCTGGCGGCGTTCGGCCGGCGTGCGGTGGCGTTCCTCGCTGAGGAGACCGCCTTCGACGCCGCCCACCGGGCCGTCGACGAGCTGGCCGCCGAGGCGGCCGCGGTCGAGACGGCCGCGGCGGCGGGACCTCTCGCCGAGCGCATCGACGAGCAGGCCGGGGCGCTGCAGGCGGTCACCGAGGTCGTCGGCACGCTCGACCTGGCGGACGCGACCGTACGGACCTCGATCCTCGCCCGTATCGGCGAGGTCCTCGGCGCCGTCAACCGGGCCCGCGCGCGGCTGGACGGCCGCCGCCGCGAACTGCACGAGCGCGAGGGCAGGGCCGAGTTCGCCGCCGAGTTCGCGCTGCTCGGCCAGGCGGTGACCGGAGGTCTGGCCGCGGCGGGCACGCCGGACGAGTGTGACGAGCAGGTGGGCCGGCTGATGCTGCGGCTGGAGAACCTGGAGGCGAAGTTCGCCTCCGGGGAGGACTTCGCCGAGCAGATCGTCGCGAAGCGCGAGGAGGTCTACGAGGCGTTCTCGGCCCGCAAGCAGGCGCAGCTCGACGAGCGTGCCCGGCACGCCGACCGGCTGGCGCGGTCCGCCGGGCGGATCCTCGACACCGTCTCCCGCCGGGCCGCGGCGCTGGCGTCGGCGGACGACATCAACACCTTCTTCGCCTCCGACCCGTTGGTGGCCAAGGTCCGTACCACCGCGGCGGAGCTGCGCACGCTCGGCGACACGGTCCACGCCGAGGAGCTGGAGGGGCGGCTCAAGGCCGCCCGCCAGGAGGCGGCCAGGGCCCTGCGCGACCGTACCGATCTCTACGACGGGCAGGGAACGCTGCGCCTGGGGCGGCACCGGTTCGCCGTCAGCTTCCGTCCGGCCGAGCTGACGCTCGTGCCGCAGGACGGGCAGCCGGTATTCGTGATCACCGGCACCGACTACCGGGCGCCGGTGGCCGATCCCCGGTTCGCGGACACCCGCGGCTTCTGGGACCAGCCGCTGGTCTCCGAGTCGCCGGCGGTCTACCGGGGCGAGTACCTGGCGGCGCGGCTGCTCGCCGGCACCCCGGCGGCGGAGCTGGCGGCGGCAGCCGCGGGCGGCGGCCTGGTGGAGCTGGCCCGGGAAGCGGTGGAGGCGGCGTACGACGAGGGATACGACCGCGGCGTCCACGACCGGGACGCCGCCGCGATCCTCGGCGCGCTGCTGGGCCTGCAGGAGGCGTGCGGCCTGCTGCGGTTCACGCCGGAGGTACGGGCCGCGGGGCAGTTGTTCTGGGCGTACGGGACGGGGGAGGAGGAGCGGGCCGGCTGGTCGACGCGGGCCCGGTCGCTGGCCCGCGCGCGGGCGACGTTCGGCCTCGACGGCGCGGCGGCGGAGCCGGCGGCCGAACTGGCCGCCCGCGCGACGGAGTTCCTCGCCGCGGCGGGGCTCCCTTGTCCGGGCACGCCGGCGCCTGCGGGCGTCGGCGCGTACCTCTTCGAGGAACTGGCCGCCGCGGACCCGCCCGCGTTCGTCACCAGCCCCGCCGCCCGCACCCTGCGCACCGGCTTCCGGGACGCACTCGGCCAGGGCCCGGCCGAACAGTACGAGCGTGACCTCGACGCCCTCGCCGGCGACCCCGTCGCCCGCCACCAGCTCGCCGCCGCCTGGCTCGGCGCGTACGCGGCCGGTACGGGCGCCGACGCCTCCCGCCTGGCGGAGGCCGTTGCCATGGAGGTCACCGGCGACGGCCTCGCCCGGCAGGACTCCGACGCCGCCACCGAGATGCCCGTCGACGGGCTCCTCGGCGCGCACCGCCGCATCGACGGCGGGCGGCTGGTGGTGCGCCTGGACGAATTCCTCACCCGCACCACCGAGTTCCGCGAGGTACGGGTCCCGGCGTACCGGGCGTACCTGCACCGGCGCACCGCCCTGGTCGCCGCGGAACGCGAGCGGCTGCGCCTGGACACCTACCGGCCGCGGGTCATGCCGGCGTTCGTCCGCAACCGCCTCCTGGACGAGGTGTACCTGCCGCTGATCGGCGACAACCTCGCCAGGCAACTCGGCGCCGCCGGCGGCGAGTCCGCGGCCCGCCGCACCGACAGCCAGGGCCTGCTGCTCCTGCTCTCACCGCCCGGCTACGGCAAGACGTCGCTGATGGAGTACATCGCCGCCCGGCTCGGTCTGGTCTTCGTCAAGGTCGACGGGCCGGCGCTGGGATCGGGTACCACCTCCCTCGACCCGGCCGCGGCCCCGGACGCCGCCGCCCGCCGCGAGGTCGAGAAGATCAACCTCGCCCTCGCCATGGGCAACAACACCCTGCTCTACCTGGACGACATCCAGCACACGTCGCCGGAACTGCTGCAGAGGTTCGTCTCGCTCTGCGACGCGCAACGCCGCATGGAGGGCGTGTGGGACGGGTCCTCACGCGTCTTCGACCTGCGCGGCAAGCGTTTCGCGGTGTGCATGGCGGGCAACCCCTTCACCGAATCCGGGGCCCGCTTCCAGATACCCGACATGCTCGCCAATCGCGCCGACGTCTGGAACCTCGGCGACGTCCTGTCCGGCAAGGAGCAGTTGTTCGCCCTCAGCCACATCGAGAACGCGCTCACCTCCAACCCCGTACTGGCGCCGCTCACCTCCCGGGAGCGCACCGACATCGACCTGCTGCTCCGCCTCGCCCAAGGCGACCCGAACGCACGCCCCGACCGTCTCGCCCACCCCTACGCCACGGCCGAGCTGGACCAGATCCTCGGCGTCCTGCGCAGACTGCTGCACGTCCGGCAGACCGTGCTCAAGGTCAACGCGGCCTACATCGCCTCCGCGGCCCAGGCCGACGCCTCGCGCACGGAACCGCCGTTCAAGCTCCAGGGCTCGTACCGGAACACCAACAAACTCGCCGAGCGGATCGTGCCGGTGATGAACGACGACGAGGTGGAGGCCCTGATCGACGACCACTACCTGGGCGAGGCACAAACCCTGGCCCAGGGCGCGGAGGCGAACCTGCTGAAACTTGCCGAACTACGCGGTCGCCTGACCCCGCACCAGACAGAACGCTGGAAGGCGGTGAAGGCGTCGTACGCCCCACCCCCGCGCAGCTAAGGCGGTCGGTGTCCGCGACGGGTCGCCTACGCGGCGGCCCCCGCGGGCTCCCTGCTGCCGCCACCGCCCCGAGGTTTCCTGCCGTCCACGACGTCCCGCCGACCGCGTGCACCGCACAGTAAGGACACCGGCATCATGACGACGACACCGACCGGCCTGCCGACGATGCAAGAGACCATGTACGACGTCGGCGGCACGAAGATATTCGCCGCTGAGACCGGCGACGGCCCGCCCCTCCTACTGCTGCACGGTGGCGGCCCCGGAGCCTCAAGGGTGTCCAACTACGTGCGCAATATCGCGGAGCTGGCCGAGGAGTACCGGGTCATCGTCCCCGACATGCCCGGATACGGACGCAGCACCAAGGGCGTCGACGGCAGCGACCCCTTCGGGTACCTGGCGAACCGCATCCGAGGACTGCTCGACGAACTGGGCCTGGACAAAGCCCACCTGGTCGGCAACTCCTACGGCGGCGCCGCCGCCCTGCGCCTGGCACTGGACACTCCGGGCAGGGTCGACCGCATGGTCCTGATGGGTCCCGGCGGCATCGGCACCACACGTGCCCTGCCCACCCCCGGCCTCAACAGCTTGCTGAACTACTACACCGGCGACGGTCCCTCGCGGCAGAAGCTGGAGAAGTTCATCCGCAACTACCTCGTCTTCAACGCCGCGGACGTCCCCGACTCCGCCATCGATGAGCGCTACCAGGCCAGCATCGACCCCGAGGTGATCGCCGCACCACCGCTGCAACGGCCTTCCGGACGGGGCGCCCTGCGGACCGTGTGGAAGATGGGCCGCCACCCGAGGTCTGCCGATCGACCCGATCCGCACCCGCGTCCAGCACCTCAACATCCAGGCCGCCACCCTGGACGACGTCGCCCATAGCTACCAGCGGGTGCACGACCTCGGCTTCGACATGGCGCTGTCCGTCGGGCAGCACACCAACGACAAGGAACTGTCGTACTACGCCCGCACTCCTTCGGGCTTCGAGTGGGAGGTGGGCTGGAACCCCCTCGTCATCGACGAGACCATCGTGGACAAGCTCACCCAGTTCCGCATCGGCGCCCGTTCCCTGACCCAGCGGGAGAACACCGTGCCGGCCCTCAGCGGACCAGGTATAGCTGACGACTGACCCGCGCTACGGGTACCCCTCGGTGAGGACGACGGAAGAGCGCGCACGTCCACCACCTGCGTGCCAGGCCGTTGCGGTGCCGCCCCGCCTCAGAGGTCGTCGACCCGGACCAGGCCGTCCTGGATGGCCCGGGCCAGGAGCGCTGCCTTGGTGGGGGCCTCCCGGCCGCTCATCGCGTACTTGATCCGGATGTGTTCGAGATGGGTGTTGACGGTGCGCGGTGAGATGCCCAGGCGTTGGCCCACGAAGTCCTTGGACTCGGACTGGAACCACTCGATCAGTACCTCGGTCTCGCGCGCCGAGAGCGACGGCCGGTCCGTGGACCGGTCGCCGGCGAGCGCGCCCGCCAGCGACGGCGGTGTGCACGCGCGACCGGAGGCCGCGGCGGCGGCGGCCTCCAGGAGGTGCGCGGCGCCCTCCGCCTTCGTCAGATAGCTCAGCGCGCCCAACTCCAGGCACTGCAGGGCGATGTCGTCGGCAGCCCGCATCGAGTAGACGACGACCCGCCGCCCGGCTTCGGTCAGTCGGCGCAGGTCGTTGATGGCCGGAGTCGGCCCGCCCAGGTGCAGGTCGAGGATGACCACGTCGGCTGTGGCACCCTCGCCGGTCCACGCGACCCGGACGTCGTCGCCCGAGGCGGCGACCCGGATCGGCGGGGCGCCGGTGGTCAACCACTGGGCGACCCCGGCGCGTACCGCGGGATGGTCGTCGACAATGACCGCGCTCAGCCCTGGCGCGTGCGCCATCCCGCCTCCAGCCGCAGGTAGTCCCCGTAGACGCCGTACTCGACGCTGACCCGGCCGGTGGCGGCGGTGGCCACGTCGGCAGCGGCGTCGGCCACCACTGCGACCCGTACCTCCTGGTCGGTGCGCAGCACGCTCACCCTGGCACGACTCCGCGCCGCCGACAATGCCGCGATCACCGGACCGGTCAACTCGCGGCGCACCTGCGCGGGTACCGGCACGGCCGTGCCGCTCACCGCGAACGACACGTCCACACCGCGCCGTTCGGCCGCATCCACGCACGCGGTGACCTCGTGGACCAGTGGGTCGGGAACCTCGTCGTTCTCGGCGAACAGCCGCCGCAACTGCGTCGCGGCCAGTGCGCACCGCCGCTGGGTGTCAGGGTCGCGCGGATCGAGTTCGCCGTCGGCCAGACCCGCGAGCAGCGGCAGCGTCGAACCCAACTGTCCGGCAAACGCGCTTTGTTGATATTTCTCCCACTGCTGTGCCGTCAGTACCTTGGTCGCCAGGTGGTCCCGTTCGGCGGCCGCCCGTGCCGCCTCGCTGCTCTGCTGCTGCAGCACCCGCGTGATCACGATGACTGCGAGCTGGACGTTGACCGCGGCGAAGGCGGCGGCGCCGGCCGCACCCAACGCGGAGCGGTCCGGTACGCCCGCCGACAGGAACATCCCCATACTCGCCACCAGATGGGCGGCCAGCACCGTGACCAGGACCCGGGCCCGGTCCAGTAACAGCAGCAGCAGATGCCACCCCACCAGGCCGAACGACCAGTCTGCCGGGTCGAACCGCCGTTCCGGGCCGAGCGCCACCGCGGCGCAGAACGACGCCGCCAGCACCACCGCCGTACCGGCTGCCACGAGCGCCCCGGGCAAAGGCCGGCGGCGCAGTACCCACCCGCAGCAGACCGCGGTGACGCAGGCCAGCGCGGCGAAAGCGGCCACCGCGAGCCACCGGTGGCGGCACTCCTGTACGAGCACGGGGTGCAGGCTCAGGCCGAACTGCAGGACGCCGGTGGCGCAGACCAGGACGATCCGCATCGTCGCGTAGACGTGACCGCCCGTCGCCCGCAGCTCACCCGCGGCCGCTGCTCGCGACTCCTCCGCAGCCGGCACAGCCGACCCGGCCGAGATGTCGTCTGGTGCCCGCAGCTCATCCCTCACCGGGCCACACCAGTCTGACGGTGGTTCCCGCGCCGGGCTGTGAGGTGATCGTGGCGCCGCCGCCGACGGCTGCCATCCGCTCGACCACCGAGCCCCGGATCCCGCGGCGGAAGCCTGCCACGCGGTCCGGCTGGAATCCCACGCCGCGGTCGGCCACCACGACCACGACCCGGTCGCCTTCGCCGTGTACGCACACGTCGGCGACGTCGACCGCGGCGTGCCGCTCGACGTTCCGCAGCGCCTCGCGCGCCGCACGTACGAAGGCGAGCGCCACCGAGGCCGGGACCAGCAAGGTGTCCTCCCCGCTGATGTCCACGGCGGGCCGGCCGTGGTCGACGACGGCGCGCAGGGAGGCCGTGAGGTCCACCGGGCTGTCCTGGGTGGTCGCCCCGCCCGCCGCGCCGGTGAGCACCGCGAGGTCGTGCCGGGCGTACTCGGCGATCTGCGCCGGGTCCGCGTCATCTGCCCGCGCCGCCACCATCAGGAAGGTGGCCGCGGCGGTGTCGTGGAGCAGCGCCAGATACTCGCGCTCCTGCCGTTTCCGCGCCAGTGACACCGCCTCCGCGCGCGCCAACGCCGACCGGCGTTCCCGTAACTCGTCCACCCGCCTGCCCGACCGGCGGAGCATTACGTACCCCAGGCGCGCCAGCAGGCACTCGAACACCAGACGCGGCACCACGGTTCCGGCCAGGCCGGACCCCATCCACGCCGGATCGGCGCCTGCCAGGCCGACCGCCACCAGGTCGACCGCAAGCAGCCCGCCCGAGACCGGTACGGCGACCAGCGGGGACCACTCCCACTGCAGCGTGATCGCGGTGGTGGTCAGCAGGTTCAGCGCCCACGGGTTCTGCGGCCCGCCGGTCCACTCCTGTGTCGCGCAGACCGCCACCACGCGCAGGACGGCGAACGCCAGCGACACCGCCGCGCCCCGCCCGGTGAACCCCGTCCAGCAGTCCGCCCCGGCCCCCGCGAGTACCAGGCCGAACAGGGCGATTCCCAGCGGCAGCGCCCTGTCGGGCACCGAGAGCAGGCCGAAGACGCTGATGACGACCAGCGCGACCCCGCGCACCGGGGGCGCCAGCCGCCGGGCGGACGCCACGAACCGCGCCTCGACACTGTTCTGCGGGTCGCCGTACGAGTCGTTACGTGGGGGGAGTGACGACAACGCGGCCACCTCACGTGCCGGTGCCGCACACCGGATGACATGTCATGTGCCTGCCGCCTGTCGGTCGAACGCCCGATGTCTGCCGCATTCTTCGTTGCTACGTTCGGCGCCCACATGTTCCCAGATACGGGGAGTCGGGTTGCCTTCACGAACAAAAGTCAGACGTGCATGGGTGGTTGTCGCCGCGGTGTGCGCGACGCTGATGGTCTCGCTCGGCCTCGCCCAGTCGGCCACCGCAGCCCCGGGCTGGCCGGTACTCGGTAGCGGTTCGACCGGATCGAACGTGGCCGCGGCTCAGTACCTGCTGCGCGGACACGGCTACGACATCGCCGCCGACAGCGCCTTTGGCCCGGCGACCGAGAGCGCCGTGGTCGCTTTCCAGCAGTCCAGGGGCTACGGCGCGGACGGCGTCATCGGCCAGGAGACCTGGCCGGGCCTCGTCATCACGGTGCGGCAGGGCGACAGCGGCCCCGCGGTCGCCGCGGCCCAGTCCGCGCTGAACAAATTCGGCTACGGGCTCGCCGTGGACGGGGAGTTCGGCGCAGGCACGGCCTCCGCCGTCACCTCGTACCAGAGCTCCAGGGGCCTGGCCGTCGACGGGATCGTCGGCCCGGACACCTGGCAGAACCTGATCGGTGAGAACGGCGGTGGCGGGAGCGGCAACTACTCGCTGCCCATCCCGCGCGACGCCCTGTCCCGTGGCTACTACGACGTGCCGCACCACGACTACGCGGCGCTGGACCTGCCGGTGGGCACCGGGACCCCGGTGTACTCGATCAGCTCCGGCGTGGCGAACCAGATCAACAACGACCGGTGCGGACTCGGCTACGAGGTCGTCGGCGACGACGGCGCCACCTACTACTACTGCCACTTCTCCGCGCACGGAGCCGGCTCCGGCATCCGGGTCGACGCCGGGACCCAGATCGGGCTGTCGGGCAGCACCGGCAACTCCACCGGCCCGCACCTGCACGTCGAGATCGCGGCGGGCGGCGTGAACCGCTGCCCCGGCGCCCTCCTCGGCCCGGTCTACGACGGATCCACCCCGCCTGCGCCCGGTGATCTACCGACCGGCGGCTGCATCGAGTAGCCGTGCGCCGGGGCCCCGGCGAACAGGTCATCGCGACCTACCCCCCACCCGGGGCCCCGGCGCCGTTCCGTCCGTCCCGTCCGTCCCGTCCGTCACAGCACGGGCACCCTCCACCCGTCCACCCATCCGCCGAATCACTCCACGGGGAGTCCGGTTGAACTCAACAACGATGACCACGCAGCGGTTGACCTCCCGCTGGTGGGCCGTGATCGCCACCGCGTGCGCCGCGGTACTGCTGATGTCACTCGCCGTCGTCCAGTCGGCCACCGCCGCCCCGGCCTGGCCCGTCCTCCGCAACGGCTCGACCGGTGCGAACGTCTCCACCGCCCAGTACCTGCTGCGCGACCGCGGCTACGACATCGCCGTGGATGGCGAGTTCGGCCCGGCGACAGAGAACACCGTGCTCACCTTCCAGCAGTCCAAGGGCTACGGCGCGGACGGCGTCATCGGCGCGGAGACCTGGCCCGGCCTGATCTCCACCGTCCGCGCGGGCGACAGCGGCGACACCGTCGCGGCAGCGCAGACCGCACTGAACAAGTTCGGCTACGGGCTCGCCGTGGACGGCGAGTTCGGCCCGGCAACCGCCTCCGCGGTCACCGACTTCCAGAGCACCAAGGGCCTCTCCGCCGACGGCATCGTCGGCCCCCAGACCTGGCAGAGCCTTCTCGGCGAGGGCGGCGGTGACGACGGCGGCGGCTGCGCGGTGCCGGCCGAGCCGGACCCCGAGGTGCTCAAGACCGTCTACCGGACCGGCATCGAACTCGGCGTCACCGACCGGGTGATGCTCGCAGGCTTCGAGGCAGGAGTGGTCGAGTCCAACATGAACAACCTGGACTGCGGTGACCGCGACTCGCTCGGGGTGTTCCAGCAGCGCCCGTCGCAGGGCTGGGGCACGCCGGAGCAGATCATGAACGTGTCGTACGCGTCCAACGCGTTCTTCACCCCCGCCATCAAGGTGGCGGCGAACAACCCGGGCATGTCCGCGGGCCAGGTCGCGCAGAGCGTCCAGGTCTCGGCCTACCCGGACCGCTACGACGCGGTCGAGGCCACCGCACTCGCGCTCATCGAACGCGCCAAGGGGCTCTAGGCAGTGTCCGCGAAGCGGGTTGGTGCGAAGGTCTGTGTGTGGTGCGTCGTCATGAGTTGACCCAGGCGTGGGCGGTGATTCAGCCGTTGCTGGTTCCTTCGCGGACGGGTCGTCCGGGTAGTGCAGGCCGGGTGAGGCGAGCGGGCGGCCCCGCGAAGGGCTGACCACGAACGTCCACCCGGCCTGCGACGGGCGGCCCCCGCGGGTGTCACGGCTCGATCAGGCCGACCTGATGGCGTTGCGGGTGAGTTCGAGGCGGTCGCGCAGGGCCAGTTTCTGGAGCAGGTCGGCCCGGTGGCGTTCGACGGTCTTGATGCTGATGACGAACATGCCGGCGATCGCCTGCGAGGTGGGCCCCTCGGCGACCAGCGTGAGAATCTCCTCTTCGCGGATGGTCAGGGCCCGGGACTGAGTGTCCTCGTTCGACGCGGAGGTTTGCAGGAAGTTGGCATGGCGATGTCGAGGATGGCCAGGTCGGGAGGGCCGGCGCGGGCCGGCTTGATTGGCTCGGCGCCGTCGCCGGCTTCGGCTACCACGGCCAGATCCCGCCTGGCATCGGAGCACGTGTCACCTCCGGAGGGCCGGAATCACATGGGGCGGCCTCCGATGTTGATTTCCGCCGCGCCGGCGAAGGCGTTGCCTGCCTGGGAGTTGGTGCCTGTCAGGCGTACGTACCGGCCGCCCGTGGCGCTGAACTCCACGTTCTGCGGAGTGAGTGCTGTGGTGAAGGAGCCGGTCGCCGCCTGGGACCAGGTGGTGCCGTCGGCGCTCACCTCGATCCGGTAGTCCTTGATCCGGCCGTTGAAGCCGTTCTGCCGCTGCGTGTACTGCAGGCCGGTGACGTCGTACTGCTTGCCCAGGTCCACCGTGATGTGGTGAGGGAAGGCCGAGGTCGCGTTGTACCACTCGGTGTGCCAGATGGTGTCGAGGTCTCCGTCGATGGCGTTGACCGCGGCGCCGTTCTCGCCGACGGTCTCCTCGCTGTCGACGTCATGCACGCGCAGCGTGGACTGGTCGATGCGATCCGGCAGCGGTCGCACCGAGGAGGTCACCGAGACCGTGTCGTGCGCCGACCGTTCGCCCTGGACGGCGCTGATCGTCTGCTCACCGTGGACGGTCGTCGCCGGTATGACGCCGTGCCGGTCGAAGCGACCGGCCGTGTCGGCGCGCACGGTGTAGAGCGACTTGCCGTCGATACGGATGTCGACATAGCCGGGCGCGAAACCGGTCAGCTTCAGCGGGACCCAGGTACCGGCCTTCACGTCGGACGGGACCGAGATCGCGGGAGCCGAGGCGGTGCGCTCCCCGGTGTCCGGGACGTCGGCCAGCCTGACCCGGACGAACACCTCGTCGCCCGCCGATGTCTTCAGCGTGCACGCCGTGTCCTTGGCGAACGCCGCCTGCACACCCGCGGTGTAGACACCGGCGGCGTGCAGGGAATCGCGTGGCCGGCTCTGGCTGAACGTCACCGGCAGCACCCGGTTTCCGCACGTCGCCGTAGCGGTCAGCGGCTCGGTCAGGGCGCTGGCGGAAGCGGGGTCACCGTCGGTCGACACGGTGTCCGGAACAATCTTCGTACCGTCCTCGGAGACCTTGGTCCCGGGAGCGGCGACCTGGCCCAGCTCGACGCGCGTCGTCACCCCCCGTGGCGCGGTCGCGTCGGTACCGGCGACGGTGGCGGCCCACCGGGCACCGGGGCTCTCGTAGAAATCCTCGCCGGCCACGGTGAGGTACGGGCCGAGCCGGGCGAGACGTTCACCGAAGTCGGCGACGTCCTTCTGGTCCGCGGCTGTCCACCCGGTTTCCAGGATCGCGGCGGCTCGCGGCAGAGTGAGGAAGTCCGCCTGGTCGCTGCCGCGCACCGTCTCCGACCACAGCGCGCCCTCGACTCCCAGCACACCCGACTCGGGGATGCCGCCGCTGACCGTCGTCGTCGGGTCCCAGTTGTAGTAGCGCTGGAAGTCGCAGGTGCCGCTGCAGGCCCAGGACAGGCCGATCGGGGTTTCGCCAGTGTACTTCTGGTCCAGGTACGCACCGCCCGCGGCGGAGACCACGGCCTTGCCGCCCTTGGAGATGAAGTCGCGCACCCAGTCGCCGCTGCCGACCCAGTACTGCACGACCGATCCGTCCCAGAACCCCTGCCCCTGGGACAGCCCGGCCTCGGCGTACTCCGACCAGCCCACCGTCTCCACGCCGGTCGCGGCCTTGATGTCGGGGACGGCGCGGGAGATGAAGTCGACGTAGCGCTCGTGCCCCATGGCATGGGACTCGTCGCCGCCGAGGTGCACGTACGGGCCCCCGGTCATCTCGGCGAGCTGCCGGAAGACATGCTTGACGAAGGTGTACGTGAGCTCGTGCTGCTCGTCCAGGGCGGAGTACCCCACGCTGCCGGTCCCGTTCCAGTCGACCACCCCGGTGCCGGGGTCGCGCGCCGGGAGCGAGCGGTCCGTGTTCAACTGCGGGATCGCGTGCAGGGCCGCGTTGGTGTGGCCGGGGACGTCCACCTCGGGGACGACGGTGACGAACCGCTCCTCGGCGTACGCGACGATGTCACGGTACTGCTCCTGCGTGTAGTAGCCGCTACGGCCCAGCTCCTTGCGGTAGCCCTCCCGGTTCATCGCGGTCTTGCCCGACTCGCGATGCAGATCGCGGTAGTCGATCGGATCACCCGGTTCCTTGCCCTCGTTGGTGATCTCGATCCGCCAGCCCTGGTCGTCGGCGAGGTGCAGGTGCAGCACGTTCATCTTCAGCCGGGACAGGGTGTCGATGTGGTCCTTGACCTCCTCGACCTCCTGGAACGACCGGGCCACGTCGAGCATGACACCGCGGTAGGAGAAGCGCGGTGCGTCCTCGATATGAGTGGCGGGTACGCGCCAGTCGGTGACGACCGGCCGCGGCGAACCGGCCCACGCCGGCAGGAGCTGACGCAGAGTCTGCACGCCGTTGAACGCGCCGTGCGCGGTGCGGGCGGTGATGGTGACGCCTGTGCGGTCCACGTCCAGGACGTACGACTCCGGGGTGGGCGCGGCGCCCTTGACGGTGTACTCGGCCGTCGAGTCCACCGTGATATGGATGCCGACGCCCTGGTCGTGCACCGGCACCCGGAACCCGGTCGCGCGGCGCAACTGCTCCGCGAGCTGCTCCCCGACGCGGGCGGCCTTGCCGCGGGCGACGATCTGGAGGGAGGGACGAAGGACGAACGGCTCTTCATCGGCATCCTGTTGAAGGACGGCAGGACGAGGAATGAGCGCAGTGCCGCCGAGCTTGGCGGACGAGTCCTGCTCGGCACCGGCCGACGGGGCCCCCGCCAGCCCGACCAGGGCTGTCAGGATCGCCGCGACCAGCAGATGGGGCTTACCTCGTGGGGACAGCAACGAACGTCTCGTCCGCTTCCGCAACTGCATGGGAACTCCCTATCGATGGACAGGTAAGTGCGCGATCACACAAGTGGAGTGCTTACTTCTGGCATCTCGAGCGCTGTAGGAGAGGGTTCCGAAGTGATCTGGTCCCTTGAGAACGGTGGCCGCCCTGCAGTGGCGCTGAGCCGGCGAGTGGGCGGGGAGAGGCCCGGACCGTCCTGTCCGCCGTCCGGTGGACAGGACGAGTCCGGCTTCAGCAGTGGTTCGGATGCTGCTCGTGGTGCTTCAGGGAGCGATGGCCATGGCGAAGACGTGGATGCCGCCCTGCCCCGGCAGCACCACCAGATCCACCGTCTTGCCCGCCTGGAGCGGCACGGAATGGGCGAAGACGCTGTACGTGACGCCCGCGTTGCCGTACCCGTCCTGCCGGTTGCGGCCGTTCGACGCGGCTATCTGGGTCGCGCCGTGGTCGGTGACGTTCTGGAACGACCAGTTGGGGAAGCCGAAGCTGCCGGCGCTGCTCGTGCCGTCGGTGTAGAAGACCCGGGCGGTGCCCACCGCGTTGTTGCCGACCCCCGAGCCGAGGAAGACCAGCCTACTGCCGGATCCTCTGAGGGAGATCGCCTGGCCGCCGCTGGACACGTTGTCCTTGGCCCCCGGCGGGACGTCCGGCCAGGTCAGCTCGGCGCCGAGAGCGGCGACGGACGCGCCCGGGCTCAGGCCCACGTCGGCGAGCTTCTGGGCGGAGAAGCTGTTGCCGCCGCCGTCGAAGTCGCCTGGCGCGGTGTTCGATTCATCGGTGACGCCGACGTTGTTGTACGCCGCCGCGAGAGTGGGCAGCGGCTCGCCACGTCGCTCCGTGCGAGTGACGGTGGCGCGGGCGAGGCCGTCGCCGCCCTCGTACAGCGCGGTCGCGGTGAAGTTGAGCAGTTGGAAGCCGGAGGCCGGTGCCGGGACCAGCAGTTCGAAGGTCACGGTTGCCTGGGAGTTCGGGGCGATGCCGCCCTTGACGGTCAGCACCTCCGGCTCCACCACCCAGCCGACCGGCCCGGAGAAGCTCACCCGCACGTCACGCAGTCGCTTGGGGGCGGTGTTGCGGACGGTGACGGTGACGGTGGTGACGGCCGGTCCGTCGAGGTCGAGGGGAGAGATGGTGACTTCGGTCTGCGCGTCGGCGGCGCGGGCGGCACCCGCGAGGACGGTCGCGGGCAGCAGCACGGCCCCCGCTCCGGCCACGGCGAAGGATCTTCGGGACAGGGCGGCGCGGGATGGCTCTATCGGCATGAGCGTTTCCTCTCCTCCAAGGAGACTGGTTGATGGGGCGAGTGGGCGAGCCCTGCTCAGGGCACGGAGGGCATGTCCGACTCGCGCGTGTCGAGACCGAGACGGATGTTCACCCAGGAGCCGCGGGTGAAGTCAGGCACCTGGACCGGACGCCCCTTGTTCTCCAGTGACATCACGCTGAGCGGCACCGGTGAGCACCACACCGCGGCGTCGTACACGTCCATGTCCGGCACCAGGCCGGCACGCATGCACTGGACCGTGCGCCACTGCAGCACGTAGTCCATGCCGCCGTGCCCGCCGTTGTTCGCGGCGTCGTCGCCGATCTTCTTCCAGAGCCAGTGGTCGTACTCGTCCCGCATCGCCTTGAAGTCCCGCCAGGAATGGCCGCCGTGGTCGGGCTCGACGTAGACCCGGCCACCGGTCGGAGCCGGACCGGCGTAGTCCTCGAAGATGCCCCGGCTGCCGGCGATCGTGTTGATCCTGCTGTAGGGCCGAGGCGAGCTGACGTCGTGCTCGGCCCGGATGATGCGGCCGTCGGCGGTGTCGATCAAGCAGGTGACGAGATCGCCGTTGACGTACGTCTCCTTCCACGCCGGGTGGCCCTCGGGCACGAACCGGGCTCGGTAGTCGGCCAGTCCCTTGGGCTCGGTGGCCGTGGCGCGCAGGGTGACCATCCGGTCCCCGCGGTTGATGTCCATCGCGGCTGCGATGGGGGCCAGACCGTGCATCGGGTAGAAGGAGGCGGTCGAGCGCGTGTGCCACAGCCGCCGCCAGGAGTCGGTGTAGTACGTGGTGGAGAACAGCAGTTCCCGCAGGTCGTGAAGGTAGCCACCGTGGCCGTTGGTGATGTCGCCGAACACGCCGTCATGTGCCATACGCAGCATGGCCAGTTCATTGCGGCCGTAGGAGACGTTCTCCGAGAGCAACAGATGCCGACGGGTCCGCTCCGAGGTGTTGACCAGATCCCACAGCTCGTCCAGCTCGGTGGCGATGGGCAACTCGACCAGCACGTGCTTGCCGGCGAGCATCGCGGCCTTGCCCTGCTCGTAGTGGAACTCCCAGGGGGTGGCGATGTAGACGAGGTCGATGTCGTCGCGCTTGAGCATCTCCTTGTACGCATCCGGCGAACCGCCGAACTCCAGGGGCCGCGGCTTGCCGTCCGCCTCCAGCCGATCGGCCTTGGCCTTCGCGCGGGGGGCCCGCACGTCGCAGACTGCGCGCACCACGCATCCGGGCACGGCGGCCCACCCGTCGGCCATCCCGCTTCCGCGGTTGCCGATTCCTATCACCCCGACCCGCACGGTCGGATAGGCGTCGAAGGGCTGCTTCACCATCGAGGTCTGCCCGGTGGGCCGACCGGGCGTCCCGGCCGTTCCGGCCGTTTCGGCGGCCCTCGCGGTGCCCGCAGTCCCCAGTGCGGCCATGGCTCCAGTGGCCGCTGCTCCGCCCAGTACTGCCCGTCTTGATACTCCAGATGTTTCCTGCATGCGTTGCTCCCCGGCTTGGACATCGCTGGTGCCCAAGAATCTCCCGGAGGCAGAACAGCATGTCAAGATGTGCGCGAAAGCTGCTTCTTTCAAGCAACTTCAAGCAAAGCGTGCGGCGTTACCGTCCTCAGTTCAGACGGGCGGTGTGATGCGAAGGCCCTGGATTCCGGCGTCACGCGCGACGCCGGAGGCGAAAGGTACCCGCTGCTGTGTCCACGCTGACGGGACAGCGCCTGGGCCGCCCCAGGCCACCACCGCGCCCCGCCCCTGCCGTCAACGACCTCCGGGTGCGCACGCGCGTGTCCGCGCACGTGCGCCGCCCGATGCCGGTACTCCGCGCCAGCCGCCCACACCGGGCCTGTCGGCGCGCGCGGTCACCGGAAGCGCCCGGCCTTGCGGAGCGCCAGGGCACTCCGCAAGGCCCGGCCGCGCCTCCTAGGCCCCTGGGGACCGCAGCCAGGGGCACAGTCGTTCGAGTTGCCCGCCGGCTGGTCAGCGCCCGTATGCGGCGTAGCGCTGCTGCACCTGTGCGGGCGTCAGCGCCTCGTCCCAGGTGACGAGTTCGTCGAGGTCACCGCGGAGGCTGGCGTTGGGCGTGCCGATGGAGCGCAGCGGGAGGGGGATCGAGGCGTTCACGGCACCGACGGGTTCACCGTCGGCGTAGAGCGTGGTGCGGTCCGGCTCCGCCACCCAGGTCAGGTGGACCCAGCGGTTCAATGGCACGGTGTAGCCGAAGCTGTGGTCGGCGTCGCCGAAGCGGGTGAAGCCCACCTTGCCGCTGCCGTATTGCTGCAGCTTCAGGGCGCCGGTGCGGGAGCTGAGCAGCACCTGGTCGCTCGTGGTCGCGGTGAGTTTGACCCATGCGGAGGCGGTCCAGGGCGCTGCGACGTCGGTGCCGCCGAAGCCCACCCCGTCCCGGTTGTGGTCGAAGCGGAACGCCTGGCCGCGTACCCCGTCCTCGACGAGGGTGGGGTTGTTGATGATGTACGTGGTGCCGGGAAGGTCGCCGGCGAGGTCTTCGGCCATGATCGTGTTGGGCGGGCGGCTGGCGTAGGTCCAGCCGGCCGGGTACGAGGCGGCGTCGAACGTCCAGTGGTGGCTGGGGCGTCCGTCGTCCGTCCGGGGCGGCTGCGGCGCGGTGGTGACGCCGGGCGGGTCACCGAGCGCGGCCGTCCGGGCCTGGAATCCGGCGAGCGTGTCGGGGACGGCGGAGCCGTTCCAGGCCCGGTCCGCGAGGAGCGCCCGGGGCGCGGCCATGACCTGCTCGAAGTACCGGTCCTCGGCCCAGAAGTTGTAGTCGGCCCAGTTCATCAGGCCGGAGCCGAGCATGTCGTCCGCGGTGTTCGGCACCCACCGCTCGTACATCCACCGCTCGTCGGGGTAGAGGTTGTGGTAGTTGTTCGGCGTCACATAGAAGGGGCCGATGGCGATCTCGTCGTGCCCCGGAATGACCGGGTCGGTGCCGGTCCCCTCCCAGGTGAGGAAGACCACGGGGGAGTGGACCTGCTGCTGCGGCGCTGCCAGGTGCTCGGTGCCGTTGTAGATGGCGGTCCGCTTGCCGTGGGCGGTCACCACGTCGTCGAGGGTGTTGATGTAGCGGTTGAGCATATCTCCGAGGGTGCTGACGTCCGGGTCCTCGGCGAGGTGGCGCTTCACCCGCGGGCACTCGGCGAGCTGCCCGGGCAGTTCATCGGCGCCGATGCTGAACAGCGGGGCGTCGAACCAGCCGGTGAACTCGGCTACGAGCCTCTTCGTCACGTCGACCGCGTCCCGGTCGGTGATGTCGATGATCCAGTCGGGGGTGAGGTGGGAGTGGGTGTGCGCGCCCGTGCACGGGTTCGCGCCCGAGCCGAAGCCGATTCCGAACGCCTCGCTGATCACGGTCGCGTGGCCCGGCACGTCGATGCCCGGCATGATCTGGACGTGCTGCCGGGCGGCCAGTGCCTTCAGCCGCTCGATGTCGGCGCGGCTGTAGCTGTGCTCGCGTTCGGCGAGTCCGGGGAACTTCGGGCTGTAGAGGCGGAACCCCTCGGAATCCGACAGTTGCAGGAAGAGGGTGTTGAGCTTCATGTCACCCATGCGCCGGATGAGGTTCTCCAGGTAGTCCATCTCCCAGTACTTGCGACCGGCGTCGAGCTGGACCATGCGCACCTGCTGCGTGGGCACGTCGGTGCTGCGGGCGCGCGGCACGGCGCGGTGTGACGAGTCGGCGCGCAGCGTCTGCAGCAGGGTGCGGGTGCCGTAGAACAGACCGTGGGTGGAGGCCGCTTCGATGCTGATCGCGCTTGAGCTGTCCAGGCGGTATCCCTCGGCGCCGAGTTCGGCATCGTCGGTGAGCCGGAGGTGGATGTCGCCGGGCCGGGGCTTCATGGGCCCGCTGCTGATCGCGAGCCGCAGCCCGGTGACCGACCGGATGTCGGCCTGCAACTGCTCGGCCAGGCCCTGTCCGGTCTGCCGGGCAGGGCCTGGCAGCTCCTGGCGGCCGGCCTCGGTCGTCGTACGGGCACGGGAGCCGGGATCGAGCAGGATGCGCGAGCGGGAGGTCAGGTCGACGGTGCCGCCGAGGTCCTCCCACTGTGCCGGCCGGGGTATCACCGGCGGCGGGCCGCCGTCGGCGAGCGGGTCGGGAGCGGGAGCGGCCGCCGCCGGCGCAAGGAGGGAGCCGAAGAGCGCAACAAGGACCGCTATCAGAACTGGTAGCGAACGACGCATAGTTGCAATCACCCCATCTGACGTGGATGTTGGTGAGGAATGCACCCGGACGATTGCCAAGGTGCCGAGCGGTGGGAAGAAGAATCCGGTCTCGGCCCGCCGTCTGCCTTATTTCACGGATCCGGCTGTGAGTCCGGAGACGACGTGTCGTTCGATGAAGGCGAAGAGGACGATGACGGGGATGATGGCGACGACGGAGGCGGCGAAGAGGTAGTTCCATTCGACGGTGTAGTTGCCGATGAAGTTGTTGATGCCGACGGTGAGCGGTTGTTTCTCTGGTTCGGTCATCAGGGTCAGGCCCATGACGAACTCGTTCCAGGTGGAGATGAACGTGAAGATGAGGGCGGTGACCACGCCGGGCATGGCCAGTGGCAGCGTTACCCGGAACAGTGCGCCGAAGCGTCCGGTGCCGTCGACCATCGCGGCTTCCTCCAGTTCGGCGGGGATGGAGGAGATGTAGGCGGTGAGGATCCAGATGGCGAAGGCGAGGTTGAAGGCGCCGTTGGCCAGGATGAGGGTCCAGGTGGAGTTGAGCATGTCGAGCTGGTGGAACTCGCGGTAGAGGCCGATGAGCAGCGCGGTGGGCTGGAACATCTGGGTGACGAGGACGAGCAGCAGGAATGCTTTGCGGCCGCGGTAGCGGACCCGGGCGGTGTAGTAGGCGGCCGGCAGTGAGACGAGCAGTACGAGGAGGGTGGCGCCGCCTGCGATGAGGAGGGTGACCTGGAGGTTGTCGCCGAGGGTGGATTCCTTCCAGACGTCGACGAGGTTGTGCCACTCGAAGGAGGTGGGCAGGTAGGTGCGGTCGCGGAGTTCGTCCGCGGGCCGCAGCGCGGTGATGATCATCTCCAGGTAGGGGGCGATGAAGATGACGGCCAGCATCCAGGCGCTTGCGGCGATGACCAGGGTGCGCGGGCCGTACTTCCGGCGCTTGACGCTGCCGCTGCTGGTGCTGGTGCTGGTGTTGGTGTTTTTGCCGCGGGTTTGCTGGGGGATGGGGCCGTTTCCGGGTGTGTGTGAGGGCGCGGAGAGGGTCATGCGTCCTCCTTGTTCCAGCGGCTGACCTTGAGGAAGATCAGGACGAGTACGACGACCATGGCGAAGTTGACGACGGACATCGCGGCGGACTCGCCGATGTCGGTGTCTTTCAACTGGTACATGAACACCGTGGTCGTGGCGGTGTCGCTGCCGGGTCCGCCTTTGGTCATGGCCCAGATGACGGGGAAGGAGTTGAAGACGTTGATGAGGTTGATGACGAAGCCGACGAGGAACGCGGGCCGCAGCAGGGGTACGGTCACCCGCCAGTAGGTCTGGCGGGAGTTGGCGCCGTCGATGCGGGCGGCCTCGTACACCTCGTGGGGGATGGTCTGCAGCCCGGCGAGGAGGGTGTAGGTGGTGAACGGCAGTGAGACGAACACGGCGACGAACATCATCCACGGCCAGGCGGTCGCGGGATCGCCCAGCCAGTCCTTGGGGCCGTCTGTCAGGCCGATGTCGGTCATCAGGGTGTTCAGGACGCCGGCGGTCTGGTCGAGCATCCAGCGGAAGCCGATCGCGGTCATCAGCACGGAGGCGGCCCACGGGGCGATGAGCGCCCAGCGGGTGACGGTGCGGCCGGGGAAGGGCTTGTTGAACAACTGGGCCAGGCCCAGGGAGAGGAGCATGGTCACGCCGACGACGGCGATCGTCCATACCACTGTCATGGTCAGCACGCTGCCGAAGCCGGACTCGTCGAAGAGCTGGCGGTACTTCTCGGTGCCGGCCGAGCCGCGGACGAAACCGCTGATGCTGACGTTGAGGAACGAGGTGCGGATCAGTTCGTAGATGGGCCACAGCACCACCACGACGATCAGCAGGACGGCGGGGGCAATCCAGGGCAGCGGACCGAGCCGGGCCAGACCGCCGCCGCGACGGCGGCGGCGCTGCGGCCCGGTCTTCCGCCCGCCGGGCCCGGGACCGGCAGCGGCCGCGGGCTCCTTGACCGTGACGGGCACGGGGAAACTCCTTGCGAGTACGGCGGCTGAGGGGACCGCACGGGGGGCTACGGGAGGGGGGAACACCCCAGGCGACAACGCCCCGGGGGGTGGGCCGCCGCGCGGCTTACTGCGCGGCGGCCCGGCCCCGGAAACGGTCACCCAGAGCGCATCACCTGTGCGGGGTCACTCGCCCATGTCGGCGGCGGTGTCCTCGGCCTTCTGCTGCAACTCGCCCAGTACCTTGCCCGGGTCGTCGGAGACGGCCTTGCCGCCCGACTTCTTGATCTCCGCGGACACCACGTCCCAGCTCGTGCTGCCCAGCGGGTAGAACTGCGCGGCCGGCAGCACCTCGAAGAACGGCTCCAGGTCCTTGTGCTTCCCGTTCGACTGCATCTCCTCCAGGGTGTCCGTGGTCACCGGCATGAGGTTGTACATCTCGTCGAACTTCAGCGTGTTCTCCATGGAGTACGCAAAGTCCAGGAACTTCCTGATCTCCTCCTGCTTCCCGCCGTCCTTGAACGCCATCATCCAGTCCGCCACACCCAGGGTGGAATCCAGCGGGCCGTCCTTGCCGGGGATCGGCGCCACCTCGTAGTCGACACCGCCGTCCTTCGCCATCTGGATCAGCGTCGGGTGCCCGTTGAGCATCCCCACCTTCCCCGCCGCGAAGTCGGCGAACGCCGTCTTCCGGTCCGTGGTGGCCGGGTTCTCATACGTCAGACCCGGGTCGACCAGGTTCTCCTTCAGCCACTCGAACGTCTCCACGTTCTGCGCACTGTCGATGGAGTAGTTGCCCTCGGCATTGGTGTAACCGCCACCGTTGCCGATCTCCCAGATCATCGACTCACCCTGGGTCTCCTCCGGACCCAGCGGCAGCGCATACGGGATCTCCGCGGCCTTCTCCGCCTTGATCTTCTCCGCCGCCGCCGCGACATCGTCCCAGCTCTGCGGAACCTCCACACCGGCCTTGCCCAGGACTTCCTTGTTGTAGAACATCAACCGCGCCGAGGACACGAACGGGATGCCGTACTGCGTACCATCGACCTCGCCCGCCTTCGCGAACGACTCGATCAGATTCGACTTCGTCTTCGGCGAGAGCACCTCATCCGCCTCATACAGCAGATCATCAGCGACCTTGTCCGCATACCCACCGGTCTGCAGAATGTCCGGAACGTTCCCGCCCTGGATCATCGTCTTGACCTTGGTGTCGATGTCATTCCAGTTGATCACCTGAACATCGACCTTGATGTCCTCGTTCTTCGCCTCGAAACGCTTGACGACATCGTCCCAGTACACCTTGGACGCATTCGACGCCTTATCCCCGTAATCGGCAGCCACCAGCTTGATGGTGGTCGCCCCGCCATCACCGTCGCCGCCGCCCCCGTCGTCACCGCAAGCTGTGAGGCCCAGCGCACCGACAGCGCAGACCGAGAGGATCCTGATCGTGCTCTTGCGCATCTCTGACGCCACCTTCGTGGGAACACTTTCGCGTGGATGCTTGAAGTTGATCGAATCTGGCGCTCTCAGAGCAGTATCGCGCATCCTGTTTGGCGTGAGTATGCATCCACAGATGTCCCTCGTCCAGACGTCACCCCCGAACTGTGACGTGACGGGCCGACGGCGGCCCAGGGGAAGGGGCCACGTTGCGTGATCGTGCACTTGCGCACAGGGCTACGATGCTCGGCGGACTTCGCGAGAAGGGACGGTGGGATGTCCAAGCACGACCGGTGGAGCACGCTGTTGCAGCACCTGGCCGAGAACGGCCGGCTCGAGGTGGAGGAGGCGGCGTCGGTCCTGGAGGTGTCGGCGGCGACGATCCGCCGGGACCTCGACGAGCTGGCTGAGCAGCAGTTGCTCGTGCGTACGCGGGGCGGAGCCATCGCCCATGGAGTGTCTTACGAACTGCCCCTCCGCTACCGGTCCGTCCACAACGCCGCGGAGAAGCGCCGCATCGCGGAGGCGGTCGCCGGTCAGATCGGCCAGGGGATTGTGGTCGGCATCAACGGTGGTACGACCACGACCGAGGTGGCACGCGCACTGATCATCCGGGCAGCAGGAGACGGCGCCGAGCAGGTTGCGGGGACGCCGGCGCCCAGCGTGACCCTGGTGACGAATGCCCTGAACATCGCGAGCGAAGCGGCGGTCCGGCCGCAGATCAAGTTGGTGCTGACCGGCGGCGTCGCGCGTCCCCAGACATACGAGCTCGTCGGCCCACTGGCCAGCGGCGTCATGAGCGACGTGGCGCTGGATGTCGCGATCCTCGGCGTCGACGGTGTGGACTCCCGTCTGGGACTGATGACCCATCACGAGGAAGAGGCGAGCATCAGCCGCCTGTTCGCCGAACGCGCCCACCGGGTGATCGTGGCTGCCGACTCCTCGAAGCTGGGGCGGCGGGCGTTCGCGAGGATCTGCGGCCTGGAGGGTATCGACGTCCTGGTGACCGACTCGGCCGCCTCCGGCGAAATGATCGCTCGCCTCACCGACGCCGGGATCGAAGTGATCAGCGTGTGAGACAGCGGCGTGGTCACAGCGGATCGAGCCGTGCCCCACGCCTCCGACTTCGCAACCGGTCGGCTAGCGCCGCGGCTGGCGGGGCCAGTTCCGGGTGGTCAGCACCAGCAGGTATCCGTCGGGGTCCTGGACCGTCACGCCCCAGGTGTCCCAGTACGGATTGTGAGCGGGTACCCGTTTGCCACCGTGCAGTTCAAGCCGTTCCACGAGGCTGTCGGGCACCGGTTCGCCGAGGTAGATCACCAGCAGGTCCTCAACGGTGGGTCGCGGATCGACGGGGGCGGCGGGGTCGTGGACGAGTTCGAGGTGCCAGGCGGCTTCGGGCCAGCCGACCATGAGGAGTGAATGCTGGCCGGGAGTGCCGTCCGCCGTGTGCCGGTACTGGATGTCGAGACCGAGACCGGAGGTCCAGAAACGTTCCGCCGCCTCAAGGTCGCGCGACGGGCGGGCGATGCGTACGTGAGCTGTTGCGTCAGCCGGCAAAGCACTGCCTCCTGATCGACGTGACACCGCCGGGACCCGGCGGTGTCACGGAGCCTAGGTGCCAGGGGACCGTCCGCCCATCGGGCGTTGGTCCTGGTCCTTGCGGACACGTCCTACGGGGCCGGTTGCCAGCCGAACGACACGCCGGCGTCCCATCCGCCTTCGCCCTGAGCTGACCCCCGCCGACCCCACGGCCGGCGCCAGCAAGACCTGTTCGTCGCGGACCGGACCGCCGAGCAGCTCGTAGACGGGGCCGCCCGTGCAGTTCGCCCAGCAGGTCGCACAGGGCGAGGTCCACCCCGCTGATGGCGTTGAGCGTCAGGTACTCGCGGCCGTAGAAGAGGGTGGCGCGAATGAAGTATTTCCCTGCACAGGACCCGGGGATGCGAGGTCGTAGCCCCTGTCGGCCCGAGTGGGGTGCGTCTTCAGAGAGTGATGAAACCATTCAACGGCCCGGTACATGACTCCACCGCACGCCGGCCGCGCCCGCGGCGGGCGTCGCGGTCGAGGCGCGGACGATCAGTTCGGTGTCGAGGACGTGCTGCCGGTGCCGGTGCCGCGGGTCGGTCGCCTCGGCGATGAGCAGTTCGTTGCCGAGGCGCCCCAGTTCGCGCATCGGCTGCCGGACGGTGGTGAGGGGGACCGGCGCGTGGAGTGCGTCGGAGATGTCGTCGAAGCCGACGACGGAGACATCGCCGGGGACCGACAGTCCGCGGGACGTCAGCTCGTTGATCAGGCCGAGGGCGATGACGTCGGCGGCGGCGAACGCCGCCGTGACCGGCAGCCGTTCGCCGACGATACGCGCTGCCGCTTCCCGGCCGGTGCGGTGGCCGTCTATGTGCGGCGACTCCAGGTGGACCAGCGTCGCTCCGGGGTCCAGGCCGGCGCGCCGGCACGCCTGCTGGGCTCCCTTGAGCCGGTCGCTGAACTGCGGCACGGACAGCCCGGAGGAGACGAAGGCGATGCGCCGGTGGCCCAGGTCCAGCAGATGACTCACGGCCTGGTCGCCGCCCTGGACCGAGTCGACCGTGACGCTGCAGAAGCCCCGGTGCTGGCGTTCGAGGAGCACCACCGCCATGCCGCGCTCCCGTAGCGAGACGAGCCGGCGGCGGTCGGAGGCGACCGGGGAGATCAGTGCACCCAGCACCCGCTGCTCCTCCAGCACCTGCAGGTACTGGCGTTCCTTGTGGGAGTCGGAGTCGGAGTTGCACAGGATGACCAGGCGGCCCGCTGCGTTCGCTGCGTCCTCGGCGCCCCGGGTGACCTCGGTGAAGAACGGGTTGGCAACGTCGACGACGACCAAGCCGATCGTACGGGCGGCGCTGCGGCCCGCGCGCGTGGTGGCCGCGCCCACGTTCCGCACGTAGCCCAGCTCCTGGATCGCGGCCTCGATGCGCCGCCGCTTGTCGGGTGTGACCCTGTCGGGCGCGTTGAGCAGGTTGCTCACCGTCCCCACAGCCACCCCGGCGGCTCGTGCGACATCCCTGATCGTCACCCGGCCCGGCGCCGGAGGGGTCTTCTCAGCGTGCACGCGTCACTCAACCTCGTTTCTCACCGGGGCCGTGCGCAAACCCTTGACGGCCCATACCCGGCTCTCTACGGTAACGGCATTGAATCGTTCCAAAATTTACACCCCACTTCACCTGCAGCGAAGGGGACTCTACATGCCTGAAAACACGAGTCGTCGCCGTCTGGGCGGGCTCACGGTCGTAGTGTCCGTGGCCCTCGTGCTGACCGCGTGCGGTGTGGAGGACGGCTCCGGCGAGATGGTCGAGGGCGGCAAGGGCTCGTACACCGCGGCCGAGGTGGCCGAGGCGACGGGGACCTACAAGGTCCGGTCGCTGTACGCGGTGCCCAAGACACACGAGAGGTACCGGCTGGCGTTCATCAACCCCTCCACCAGCTTCCCGTTCTTCGCGAGCTGGTCGCAGGGGATGAAGGCCGCGGCGGAGTTCTACGGCGTGGACCTGATGGAGGCCGACCTCGCCTTCAAGTACGACCAGGCGCAGTCGAAGTACGACGACCTTGCCGTCAAGCAACCGGACCTCGTCGGCGGCGGAGGCAGCAGCCTGAACGCCCCGACGGTCGCGGCCGCCAACCGCGACGAGACCCCGGTCCTGCTCATCGACGGCGCGATGAAGGGCGCCACGGACTTCGGGATCAATGACCGGCAGGTCGGCGAACTCGCCGTCGAGCAGCTCACCGGCCCGGTCAAGGAGAAGCAGAAGAGCGCCTGGAAGGGCAGGAAGCTGATCGTCGCCGGCATCAGTGCGGGGAACTGCCCGCCGTGCGACGCCCGCGTCAACGCCGCATTCGCCAAGGCGCAGGCGGAGTGGGGCGTCTCCAAGTCCGACACCTTCCGCCTGGTGCCGCCCGGCACCGACCCGACCGCGGCGGCGCAGGACACCTTTACCGACTTCCTCACCGCACACCCCGACGACGTGGTCGCCGTCGTCAGCTACGGGGACGAGCCCGTGGTGGGGGCGCTGAACGCGGCCAAGTCAGGCCGGCGCGACCAGGACGTCCTTGCGGTGGCCAACGGCGGCGACACGGCCGCTCGGCACGCGCTGCGCGACCGGGCGAACCAGGACATGTTGATCGGCGCCATCGACTACCAGCCCTACGCCGAGGGCTGGAACTGGGTCGAGGCCGCGATCGCCACACTGCGCGCAGAAGACTTCGCCGAGTACCAGGTCAACCGCGTGCTGACGGCCGACAACGTCGACAAGTACTACCCGGACGACGCCGGCGCGAAGTAGCCGCCGGTGCGCGGATCCCGAAGGGACACCGATGACCACGACACACAAGACCGCGGGCCTCGCGCCCCCCGGCCCCGGGGACGGGGGCGGCGCGGGGACCGCGGCCGAAACCGCAGTGCGCCGCCGCTCCTTGGCCGACCTGGCGCTGGACCTCGGGATCTACCTGGCGCTGCTCGCCCTGGTGATCTACTTCTCGGTGAACTCCGAGTTCTTCCTCACCGAGCGGAACCTGCTGAACATCGGCCAGGCGATCGCCGTCACCGGCATTCTCGCCGCGGGCATGACCGTCGCCCTGATAGCCGGTCAGCTCGATCTGACGATCGGCGCGACGCAGGGACTCACCTCGGTGATGACCGCGACTGCCCTGCAGAACTGGGGGCTGGGCATCTGGGCCTCCCTCGCCGTGGGTCTCCTCGTGGGCCTCGCCGTCGGCGCTGTCAACGCCACCCTCGTGGTCGGGGTCGGCATCAATTCGATCATCGCCACCCTCGCGGTGAGCATCGCCGTCTACGGTCTGTCGCTGCAGATCACCGACGGGGAGAACGTGGTGGTCACCGACACCACCCTGCAGGACGCGGTCAACTCCCGCCCGCTCGGACTCCCCGCCCCCCTCATCGTCATGATCGTGCTGTACGCGGTGCTGTACGTGGTCCTGAGCTACACGCGGTTCGGCTACCACGTCTACGCCACCGGGGGGAACGAGATCGCGGCCCAGCGCACAGGCATCCGGGTGCGTCCGCTCTACGTCGCGGTGCTCGTCCTGTGTGCGGTCCTGGCCGGCATCACCGGCATCATCAGTACCGGGCGCGCCGGTTCGGGCGGGCCGGCGTTCGGCCAGGGAGCGGAGTTCGACGTCCTGGCGGCGGTGCTCCTGGGCGGCATCGGCCTGGGCGGAGGCGCCGGCCGTATCCAGCGCACGCTCGCCGGTGTGCTGCTGATCGGCGTACTCAACAACGGCCTCACCCTGCTCGACGTCGACTCCTACACCCAGAAACTCGTCCGGGGGCTGGTGTTCGTGCTTGCCGTCGTGCTCGGTGCGATCGCGGAGAGGAGGAGCCGCCGATGACCACCGCAGCCGGACAGTCCACCACGGTGTTGCGTACCAGCGACCTCAGTAAGAGCTTCGGCCACGTCAGCGCCCTCAAGGGGGTCTCGTTCGATCTCAAGAAGGGCGAGGTACTGGCTGTCGTCGGAGACAACGGTGCCGGCAAGTCGACACTGATCAAGCTCCTCTCGGGCGCCTACGATCCCGATCCCGGGGGCTCGATCGAAGTGGACGGTGCCAAGCGGCGTTTCAAAGGCCCGCTCGATGCATCCGAGGCCGGGATCGCCACCGTCTACCAGGATCTGGCTCTGGTGGACACCCGGGACGTCGCGTCGAACCTGTTCCTGGGGCGAGAGCCCCGCCGCGGCCCCTTCGTCGACCGCAAGACGATGATCGCCAGGTCGGAGGAGGTTCTGCGCGACTTCACCTTCCGGCTTCCCAGCGTCCGCGTCCCGGTGAGCCTGCTCTCGGGCGGCCAGCGCCAGACGGTCGCCATCGCCCGCGTGCTGCTTCAGGGTGCCCACATCGTGATCATGGACGAGCCGACGGCAGCCCTCGGCGTACAGGAATCCGAGCGAGTGCTCACGCTGATCCGGGATCTGCGTGACCGGGGGACGAGCGTCATCGTCGTCAGCCACAACCTCCAGCAGGTGTGGAAGACCGCAGACCGGATCATGGTGCTCCGACTGGGGGAGGTCGCCGGCATCCGGCACACCGCCGACTCCTCGGTCGACGAAGTCGTCCGTCTCATCGTCCACGGGGGAGAAACCGTTGCGGACTGACCTGCTTGCCTACTACTTCCCGCAGTACCACGCCGACCCGCGCAACGATGTCCTCGTCCACCGGGGTTGGACGGAGTGGGAGGTGCTCCGGGCGGCCGAGCCGCACTTCCCCGGCCACCACTGGCCGCGCAGCCCTCTGTGGGGTGCCGCCGACGAGGCGGACCCGGCCGTCGGCCGCCGCAAGGTCGAGGCGGCGCGAGCCGCCGGGCTCGACGGCTTCGTTCTCGACTGGTACTGGTTTGACGACGGGCCGTACCTGAACCGGTTTCTGGACGAGGCGCTGGTGCCTGCGCTGGACGACGGCGACTTCCGCTTCGCCCTCATGTGGGCCAACCACCCCTGGCATGACCTGTACCCGGCGACCGCACCTGCCGCGAACAGCGGCCCGGCGACCTGGTTCCACGCCCCTACCAGCACGTACGCCTTCGAGCGAGCCACCCAGCACGTCCTGGACCACTACCTGACGCACCCCGCGTACTGGCGCATCGACGGCCGGCCCTATTTCTCGATCTACGACCTCCCCGACCTGCTTCAGGCCCAGGGCGGCGTGGCGGCCACCCGCGGGCTGCTGGACAGCTTCCGGATCCGGGCCGCCGACGCCGGGGTGGACGTTCACCTGAACCTGGTCTCCACGCGGTTCGTCGACGACCGCCTGGACGTGCTCTCCGCGCTCGGTGCCGACAGCACCACCCACTACACGTGGTGGCACCACGACGACCACGGCTTCGACCGCTTCCCCGTCGCCCCGTACGCGCATGTCGCGGCCAAGGCGTCGAAGTCGTGGCCGCACTACCTGGGCCAGGAGACGGTGCCGTATCTGCCCAACGTCACGGTGGGGTGGGACCCGAGCCCGCGCACCGAACGCTGGGACCATGACCGGGACCGCGGCTACCCGTACACGGGTATCACCGCGGACCGTTCCCCGGAGGTCTTCGGCACGGCGCTGCGCGAGGCCATCGAGGTCGCCGAGCGCGCCGGAGCTCCGGCGGTGCTGATCAACGCGTGGAACGAGTGGACCGAGGACAGCTACCTCGAACCCGACGACCGCTTCGGCACCGCCTACCTGGACACCCTCTCCCGGATCACGCGTGAACGCCGGCCCCGGTCCGCGTCCCGCGCCTGAGCAAGCCCCGACACCCCGTGCCGTACCGGTAGGGGAATGCACCGCCCAGAATGAATCGATTCAAGAAGGGTGGAACGTATGTTGTCCCGCTGGCGACTTTCCGCTGCTGCCCTCATGGCGGCAACGGCGTCCGCCGCGCTGCTGACGGGCTTCGACACCGAAGCCCCGGCCGCGGCCAGAGGCCCGAGACTGAGCGCCGAGACCTGGCGGCCCGTCGAAATCCCCCTGCACAGTGCCGTCGACTACGCGGACCCGTACCGCGACGTGAACCTGACCGCCACCTTCACCGGGCCGGGCGGGCGTCGGCTGACCATGCCCGGCTTCTGGGACGGGGGCGACACCTGGCGGATCCGGTTCTCCCCACCCTCCCCGGGGCGCTGGACCTACACCACCAGCACCGACAGCCCGGACAGCGGGCTGGACAGGCACCGCGGAACCATCGACGCCAAGGCGTACCGGGGTGATCTTCCGATCTACCGCCACGGCTTCCTCAAGACCAGCGCGAACAACCGCTATATGACCTACGCGGACGGCACCCCGTTCTTCTGGCTCGGCGACAACCAGCAGAGCAGCCTCGTCAGCCAGACCAGGTACAGCGAGTCCAACGACCCCCGGTTCACCTCGCAGTTCAAGGGGATCGTCGACACCCGCGACAAGCAGGGTTTCAACGTCATCTGGAACGAGACCTTCGCCAATCACGACGGCACCGCGAACGAAGGAGGACCCGCCTGGACCGACAGCACCTTCCAGACCCTCAACCCCACGTTCTGGGACGACGTCGACCGGCGGATCGAGTACATCGCCGACAAGGGCATCGTCGACGCCCTCGCCATGGGAGTAGGCAGCAGCCTGACCGAGGCCACCAAGGACCAACTGCCCGAGTACAAGCGCCTGGCGCGTTACATGGTGGCCCGCTACGCGGCCTACCCCATGGTCTGGCTGACGGCGCAGGAGTTCGACAACCCCGCCAACTGCGCCCAGTGCTGGGAGCAGGTCGCCGAGGTCTTCGCCGAGACCGATCCGTACCGGCAGCCTGCGTCGCTGCACAACTACCCGATCTACGCCGGCGGCGGTGTCCAGCCCCGTGACCGGTCCTGGTACGGACTCGTCACGCTGCAAGAGGGGCACAACAGGGTCGACGGCGTCGCCGACTACTGGCTGAAGCAGTACCGGCAGACGCCGACCCGCCCCGTCGTCGAGGCCGAGGCGAACTACGAGGGCATCGACGTGTACTGGGACAACCACGCGATCGTGCAGAACTGGCAGACCCGCGAAAGCGCGTGGAAAGCGCGGGTCGGCGGAGCCGCCGGCAACAACTACGGTGCCGCCGGCGTCTGGTGGACGTGCTGGACCGCCCAGGACGCCAACGAGAACTGCCAGAACTACGGCAGCACTCCGTGGGACGAGGGGCTCGCGCTGCCCGGCGCCGCCCAGATGGGCCATCTGAGGTCCTTCTTCACCGCACTCCCGTGGTGGCGGCTTGCCCCGGCCCCGACCGCCGTCACCTGGGCGGGCACCGCGCCCACCGATACGCAACTCGCCTTCGCGTCCACGACCCCCGACCGCTCGACGACCGTTGTGTACTACCCGCACCGCCTCGACGGAGGCGAGCCCTACACCGGAACCCTCACGGGCCTGACGCCCGGCACCTACACCCTGAAGTGGTTCGACCCGCGGACCGGCCGGTACACACCCGCCGGCTCTGCCGGCATCACCGATGCCCGGGGCACCGCGCACCTCCCGCCCGGGCCCACGGCTGCCGACGACTGGGCGTTGCTCGTCACCCGGTCGGCCCGGTAGCCGGGCGACGGCAAGGCCCTCCGCATCGCCGGCTCGGAGGAACCCACGGGCCCTCCGGGAGCGGCGCTCATCCTTCCACCCCTGGTTGCCGGGTGCGTGCCCTGACGCGGCCCCGGCCGAACCGGAGCGCAGACCGCAGGGCCGGTCAGCGCCAAGATCACTCACCTCACCCGCCGAAGGAGACCCCGCGCATGCCCGCACTCACCCCCGGTCCGTCGCACCCGGCGCGCCGCACCGTCCTGGGCGCCCTCGTCGCCACGGCAGCCGTCCCCGGCCTCGGCGCCCTGCCTGCCGGCGCCGCAGCAGCCACACCCTCGACGCGGCGACCTGTCGCGGCAGGTACGAAGGTGCTGGCGCCCAGCGGCGCCTGGTGCTGGTTCGGTGACCCCCGGGCCGTGCACCACCGCGGCACATACCGGCGCACCTACGTCGGCTACATCACCGCCGCCGGCGACATCAACGTCACCCAGTACGACCACGACACCGGTCGCTCCACCACCTCGACGCTGATCAGCGGCTTTCAGATCGACGACCACAACAACCCGTCCCTCGTCATCCGCTACGGCCGCGTCGTCGTGTTCTTCTCCGGCCACGGCGGCGACAAGATGTACTACCGGCGCTCCGTCGCCGTCGAAGACATCGGCCAGGGCTGGGAACCGCTGAAGACGGTGCCGACGAACATCGCGGGCGGCTGGGGCTACACGTATCCCAACCCGATCGAGCTTGCCGCCGAAGGGAAAAAGCTCTACTTGTTCTGGCGAGGCGGCAACGCCAACCCGACCTACTCCACCACCACCGGCGGCGACCTCTGGACCCCGGCCCAGAGCCTGATCGACGTGCCCGGCCAGCGCCCCTACGTCAAGATCGCCTCCAACGACACCGACACCATCCACTTCGCGTTCACGGACGGGCACCCCCGTAACGTCGACACCGGCATCTACTACATGTACTACCGGAACGGATCCCTCTTCCGCGCGGATGGAAGCCGTATCGGGCCGCTCGGCACGCCGGTCACCCCCGACCAGACCACCTGCGTCTACGACTTCGCCTCCGGCGGGGGCAAAGCCTGGATCCACGACATCGCCGACGACGGCGACGGCCGGCCGGTGCTGACCTACGCGGTCTTCCCCACCGACACCGACCACCGCTACCACTACGCGCGCTTCGACGGCAGTGCGTTCACCGACCACGAGCTCACCGCGGCCGGCGACAGCATCAGCGAAGACACGAGCGAGCCCAACTACTCCGGCGGCATCACTCTCGACCACGACGACCCGTCCGTCGTGCTGCTGTCCCGGGAGATCGGCACGGTCCACGAGATCGAACGCTGGACCACACCCGACCACGGCGCCACCTGGCACAAGAAGGCCATCACCGCAGCCTCGGGCGAACCGCAGGTACGCCCGATCTCCCCCCGCGGCCTGCCCTCGGGAGAGCCGCTCGGCGTGCTGTGGATGGCCGGCCGCTACCCCAGCTACACCACCTACCAAACCCGCATCATGGCCACCACCTGACGGGACCACTCACCGACGGCAGTCTCCACACGAGGGCGGCCGTTCACGTGATTCAAGGGGGAGTCGGCGCGAGTGTCACGGGAGCGGTTGCCCGTGACCACGGTCAAGCCTTGCCGGTGTCTCACCAGCGGCGAAGGCGGGATTCAGAGTGCAGGGGATTGGCGGAGGTGAACCATGTCTGTTGGCGAGTCAGCCTCGAGTCCGGACGACAGGCCGAGGCGGCGGCATGTGCTCAAGACAGCGGCGGCGGTTTCCGGTGGGGCCGCCCTCGGCTTGACAGGGGTTCCTGCCGGGGCGGCTGCCCGGCGGGAGGAGGAGGGGGCTGAACCCACTCTGGTGGGAGCGATCCGGTGGGATGCCTGGGTCGGCCGGGGGCTGCAGGTCGGCAGCACTGTGAATCGGACACTGTCTCCGGAGAAGTACCATTTCCGGCTCCCGTATTACGCCAGTATCACGGACGCCGGCCGAGTCCTCGTGAACCAAGGCTTCGATACGGAAGCAACAGGGGCCGCCCCGTCCGGGTGGGCCGTATCGTCGCCGGCCGGCACTGCCGTATCAGTGGTGGATGGGCCGGATCGTGCAGGAAAGAGCGTGCGCCTGCACGATGCTTCCGGGGCCTCGATGTCCGGGATGGACCGCACATTCCCTGCTCAGAGCCGGGCCGTCACCGTGCAGTGGGAATGGAAGGAGTCGACGGCCGGCCGGTGGTCCCGGGCGTTGCTGCGCGACGGATCGAAGGCGGTCATCGACATCGCCACCCGCATCGACGCCGGCGCCAAACAGCTCGCGCTGCGCGGCCCCAACGATACGTGGAGCGTCATTCAGACCGTAGCGGACGACACCTGGTACGCGGCAAAGGTGATCGTCGACCTTGCTCCGCCCGGGGGAGCCGCACCGTGGGTGGACGTCTTCGTCGACGGGGTGCGCAGGGTGCACCACGCACCGTTGACCACGGCCTCAGGGAATCTGGACACCGTCACCTTCCGCACCAACGAGAGCCTCACCGCCGACCTGTACGTCGATAACGTCGGTGTCGAAGTGACCGAATCGGTGAACTGCGACGCGAACAGTCAGGGCGTCATGGACCAGGAGATCCGCTACGCCCGTGATGCGGGGATCGACTACTGGGCCTTCGTCTACTACCCACAGGAGCCGCTGGCGCGAGGAAGAAAACTCTACTTGTCCAGCGCGCACAAGAACGAGGTGAAGTGGTGCGCGATCCTGGACAGCAACTTCACAGCCGCGTTCGATGCGAATCTCGGCGAACTGGTCTCCCGGTTCGGGGAGTCGAACTATCAGCGGGTGCTGGGGGGACGCCCCCTCCTCTACTTCTTCTCCGACGCCGACGCTGACCGGGTCGCCAGGGTGCGGGCTGCCGCGGCCGCGGCAGGGCTGCCCGATCCATACATCGTGGTGATGGCGTGGACCGCGCAGGATGCGGCGGCCGTCAAGGCCGCGGTCGGGGCGGATGCGGTGAGCCGGTACGCGACCGGGGGGAGGTCCGGCGTGGCGTATGCGGCCCTGGCCGGCTCCGAGGCCACCTTGTGGTCGCAGTACGCAGCCGCGGCCGGTCAGGTCGTCCCCACGGTGTCGACGGGCTGGGACAAGCGGCCTCGCTACGACTATCCCGTCTCCTGGGAGCCCGACTACACGGACTTCAAGGAGAATTGGGCTCAGCAGGCGACCCCCGAGGAGATCGCGGACCATCTGAGCGACGCCATCACGTGGAGGGCTGCGCGCCCGGCGAACAACCCGGCCAATACCGTACTCGTCTACGCCTGGAACGAGTTCGACGAAGGCGGCTGGATCTGCCCGACGCTGCATGAACTGCGGGACGCGCGCAGGCCGCTGCGCCTCGATGCCATCGCCGCCGTTCCCCGAACCGGCTAGCAATTCTCACTGGCCCGGCCGGGGGTGAGAGGACAATCCCCGTCGGCGGACGCCAGTGGGGGAGGCGGGCCGGAACCGAACCGAGTCGGCGCTGGGCGGCTCCGGCCCGCTGTCCCATCCACGGAGCGCCGCAGCCTGGGCGTTGAGTGAGGATACGGAGTCCGGGATACATTGAAGCCGGCCGGCGGGCTGGGCCAGGCCAGTGCATCCGCATTGGCCTGCGATTATGCAGTTCGCATGCCGTTATCGTCGCGGAATGCGGATTCGTATCGTCGACGCCTTCACCGACCGCCCGTTCTCGGGCAACCCTGCAGGCGTCGTACTCCTCGACGCCTTCCCGGATGATGACTGGCTGCAGAACGTCGCGCGGGAGGTCAACCACGCCGAGACGGCCTTCGCGCACCCGCTTCCCGAGGACGGCGACGCGGATTGGGCACTGCGGTGGTTCACACCCGCCGCCGAGGTGTCTCTGTGTGGCCATGCCACCTTGGCAACGGCCCATGTGCTCGCCGCCACGGGCACGACCCGCGGCCCGGTCCGGTTCGCGACCCGTGGCGGGATCCTGGTGGCGGCACCGAACGAGGACGGCACGATCACCCTGGACTTCCCGACCGCGCCGCTGGCCGAGGAGCCGGTGCCGGCCGAACTCGCCGAGGCTCTGAGGGCGCAGGTGCTGTCCGTTTACGACACGGGCGAGGACATGGGCGACCTTCTGGTCGAGTTGCGTGACGAGAAGACCGTGCTGGCCCTGGACCCCGACCACCGTGCCCTGATCGCGTGCTCCGAGCGGGGCATCGTCGCCACCGCCCGCGCCGAGGACCCCGCACGCGGATACGACTTCGTGAGCCGCTGCTTCTTCCCCCGCATCGGCATCGACGAGGACCCGGTGACCGGCAGCGCGCACACCGCGCTCGCCCCGTTCTGGGGCCCGCGGCTGGGTCGTACCGACCTGACGGGCTGGCAGGCATCGCCGCGCTCCGGCTTGGTCCGCGTCGGGCTGCGCGGTGCACGTACCCTGCTCACAGGCCGCGCCGTCACGGTCATCGAGGGCGAACTCCGCGCGTAACCGCTGGCCGGAGTGCCTGGCCTCACTCCTTGACCGCTCCGGCGTTGGCCCCGCGGATGAAGTGGCGCTGGAAGAAGAAGAACAGCACCGCCACCGGCACGGTCGACAGCACCGCCGCGGCGAGCTTCAGCGGGAACTGGCTGCCGCCGCCGAGGCCGCCGGAGACGAACCTCGCCAGGCCCGTCGTCAACGTCTCGTACTGCTCGGACTGCGTGGCCACCAGGAAGTGGGTGAACTCGTTCCAGGAGCCCTGGAAGGACAGGATCGTCAGCGTGATCAGCGCGGGCCTCGCCATGGGCAGCACCACCGACCAGAACGTGCGCAGCACCCCCGCCCCGTCGATCCGCGCCGCTTCCTCCAGCTCGCGCGGCACGGTCTCGAAGAACTGCTTCATGATGAAGATCCCGGCCGCGTCCACCAGCAGCGGCACCACCATCCCGGAGTAGGTGTCGAACATGCCGAAGCTGTTGAGCACCAGGAACCTGGGAATCAGCAGCACGACCCCGGGCACCGCCATCACCGCCAGGACGAAGCCGGCGAGCACCGCCCGGCCGGGGAACCGCAGCCGCGCCAGCGCGTATCCGGCCATCGAGTCGAACAGCACCCGCCCCGCCGTTATCAGCACGGTGACGAGCGCGGAGTTGGCCAGCCAGCGCGGGAACGGCACGCTGTCCGCTTCCCCGCCCAGGCCGAACAGCCGCTCGTACGTGATCGTCGTCGGCGTCGACGGCCACAGCGCCAGCGGGTCGGCGGCCGCGTCCGCCTCGGTCTTGAAACTGTTCGAGATCTGCAGCAGGAAGGGCAGCAGGTACAGCAGCGCCAGACCCGCGACCAGCGCGTAGCCGAACAGCCGCGCGGGCCGCGGGAACCGGGGCAGGACCGGCCGCTCGTCCCGGGCGTCGCCGGTGGGGCGCCGCCGGCCGAGCGCGCGGGCGCCGAGATGCAGGCGACGTACGGACCTGCCGTGAGCCGTGCCCTCCCCGGCCATGGTGCGGCCGT
The DNA here is from genome assembly GCF_002847285.1 of Streptomyces sp. CMB-StM0423. Lineage (NCBI taxonomy): Bacteria > Bacillati > Actinomycetota > Actinomycetes > Kitasatosporales > Streptomycetaceae > Streptomyces > Streptomyces sp. CMB-StM0423. The sequence goes on from NZ_CP025407.1 coordinate 7,992,640, forward strand.
CTTCCGCGGCGCGAGACGTGGTGTCGGTGGCAGTCATGCGCGGCTCCTCTCCGAGGTGCCCCGCCGTCCCCGATTCCTGAGCCGGTCCCGCCCGGGGCCGCGCTCCCGCAGCAGCCAGCGCTGCAGCAGGACGAGCGTCAGGATGATCGCGAAGAGGAGGAAGGCGACCGCCGCGCCCTGCCCGAAGTCGGCGCTGTCGAAGGCCGAGCTGTACGACAGGAAGGCCGGCGTCAGCGTGGTGTTGGCGGGGGAGCCCTGCCCCATGACGTAGACCATGTCGAAGACCTGCCAACTGCCGATCATCGCCAGGGTGAGCACCAGGAACACCACGGGGCGGATCGACGGAAGGATCACGTGCCACAACATCCGGCGACGGCCCACGCCGTCGAGCGCCGCGGCCTCCTCCAGCTCGCGCGGGATGTTCTGCAGGGCGGCCAGGAAGATCAGCATGAAGGTGCCGGAGGTGGTCCAGGTCGCCATCAGCACCAGGGTGAGCAGCGCCACCGAGGGCCCGGCGAGCCACTCGGTCAGCGGCAGCCCGAGGAAGTCGTGCGCCGCCAGGGACGCGCTGGGTTGGTCGGGGTCGACGAGGCCGAGCCCGCCGAGCAGCACCCAGGTCACGCCGCGCGGGTCGTTCAGCCAGTTCGGTCCCTCGACGCCGACCCAGGAGAGCAGGCTGTTGACCGCCCCGCTGCCCTGGAAGAGGAAGAGGAACACGGTGGCGACGGCGATCGAGCTGGTGACGGACGGGAAGTAGAACGTGGTGCGTGCCAGCCCGCGGCCCTTCAGCAGCCGCTGGTTGACGACCAGCGCGAGAAGCAGACCTGCCGAAGTGGCGAGCGGCACGGCCAGCAGGACGTAGTACGCGTTGTTCCGCAGCGAGGTCGCGAACAGCGTGCGGTCCAGGCCGTCCTGTGTGAGTAGCGCCCGGTAGTTGTCCAGGCCGACGAAGTCCGCCTCGCCGCCGGTGAAGGGGTTGGACTGGCCGTTCCAGTCGAGCAGCGATACCCATATCGCCATGAACACGGGCAGTGCCAGGAACAGCCCGAGGACAACCGCCATGGGGCTGACGAACAGCCAGCCCCAAAGACGCTCGCGGCCGTGGACGGTGCCCCTGCGCCTCACTTCGTGCTCTCTTCTATCACCGGCTCTCCGTTGCGCTGCACGTCGGCGAGGATCGTCGCCGGGTCCGCGCCCTTCAGCCCGAGCAGCTCGCTGTTGAGCTGGGCGAGCACCTTGTCCATGCCCTGGACGGTCACCGGCCCCTGCATGCCCTCGCCGGCAGGGGTCCAGGGCTCGCGGTCGGGGTGGTCGCCGAAGTACGTCTCCGCCGCGCTCTCCCGGGCGGGGATGGCACCGAAGCCCTCGCCCATGGCGGCCTGTTGCTCCGGCGCGGTGAGGTGCCGTACGAGATCCACGGCGGCGGCGCGGTGCGTGCTGTCCTGTGCGATGCCCCAGCAGGTGCTGAAGGCGAGGTCACCGCTGCCCGCGGGGCCGTCGGGGAGTTCGGCGAGCCGGTAGTCGGTGTCCGGGAAGTCGTGCTCCATCTGGCCGGCGAACCAACTGCCCTCGATGGTCATGGCGGCCTTGCCCTGGCCGAATGCCTCACCGGCGTTCAGCGCGTCGACGTCCTTGGCGTACTTCCACCAGCCGTCCTGCAACCCGCGCTTGACGAATCCGAGGGCCTCGGCGTTCTCCGGGGAGTCGGCCGTCATCTCCGTCTGCTCGACGTCGGTGATCCATCCGCCCGCCTGCTTCATGAACGCGCCGAGGCGCTGGTACTCCTCGCTGGTCACCAGTCCGGTGACGTCGCCGCGGGTGAGCTTCTTCGCCACGCTCTCCAACTCGGCCCAGCTCGTGGGGTAGTCCGCCTCGGTGAGCCCGGCCGCCTTCCACAGCTTCGGGTTCACGGCCAGGGCCAGGGAGCTGGCGTCCTTGGGCACGCAGGTCAGATCGCCGTCGTACGAGAACGACTGCCGCAGCGCCTCGGGGAAGTCCTCGACGTTCTCGACCTTGTCGCCGTACGGGAAGAGGGAGCCGCCGGCGGCGTAGTTGGCGAACTGGTCGGAGGCGACGTAGAAGGCGTCGGGCGGGTTGCCTCCGGCGAAGGCTTGGCCGAGCTGCTGGTTCATGTCCTTCGCCGCCTGTACGCGGACCTCGTTGCCGGAGGACTTCTCGTAGCCGGCGACGGCCTCCTCCACGGCGTTCGTCTCGGCCGCGCCGGAGGAGGCGATGAGCACGGTGAGCTCTTGCTTTCCGCCGGTGTCCTGCTCGGTGTCGTCGTCTCCGAAGCCGGAGGAACAACCGGTGGCGACGAGGAGGCTGAGGCCGCCGGCGAGGGCGACCAGAGAGGTGCGGTTCTTCATCGGAGAGTCCTTCGGGTTGCGGCTCGGGAAGCGGGGAGGGGTGCGGTGCGCCGATGCGGTGCGGGGGAGGTACGCAGGGGGTACGGCTCGGTGCCGTACAGCTCAGTGGCGTGTGCGCGGCTGCGGCCCCGCGGCGGGGCCCGCGGAGTCACGGACGACGAACGAGGGCGGCAGCAGCAGCCGTTCGGGCGCGCGGCCGGAGTCGGCCATACGGGCGAGCAGCAGCCGGACGCACTCGCGGCCCGCGGCGTCCAGCGGCTGCGCGACGCTGGCCAGGCTCGGCGTGAGCAGCGGCGCCGCGGGGGTGTCGTCGAAGCCGGTGACGGCCACGTCCGCGCCCGGCCTGAGGCCGCGGTCGGCGAGCGCCCGGTAGCAGCCGACGGCCAGGGTGTCGCTGGCCGCGACGACGGCGGTGGCGCCGGCGTCGAGCAGCGGGCCGGCGGCGTGCCGGGCGGCCTCCACGTCGTCCTCGCTCTCCGCGCGGCGGCCGCGCACCGGCAGCCCGTGGCGTTGCAGGGCGCGTTTCCAGCCCGCGGCCCGCTCGTCGCCGGTGCCGGAGCCGCGTGGCCAGCCGAGGAAGGCGATCCGCACGTGGCCCAGGCCGACGAGGTGGTCGACCGCGGCGTCGGTGCCGGCGGCGTTGTCGATGTCGACCCAGTCGCCGACCTTCCGCCCCGACCACATCCGCCCGAAGGCGGCGAACGGCACGCCGTGCCCGGCGAGCCACGCCTGCCGGGGGTCGCCGTGCGCGGTGCCGCTGAGTACGAAGCCGTCGACGTTGTGGGTGTCCAGCAGCTCCTGGTACGCCTCCAGCAACCCGGGCCCGGTGGGGGCGGCGAACAGCAGGATGCGATGGCCGGCCTCGTCCGCGGTCTGGGAGAGCGCGTGCAGAAAGTGATCGAGCACCGGGGTGGCGGTACCCGGCGGCACGGGCTGGATGCCGTAGCCGAGGAGTTTGCTGGAGCGGGTGCGCAGGGTCTGCGCGGCGCGGTGGGGGCGGTAGCCGAGGGCGTCGATGGCCTGCCGTACGCGCTCCAGGGTGTCGGGGCGTAGCAGGTCGGGCGAGTTGATGGCGTTGGAGACGGTCTGCGGGGAGACCCCCGCGCGTGCGGCGACCATCGCCAGCGTCACGTTCCCGGTCGCCCCTGCCCGCTGGGGCGCTCCCGCCCGTTGGCCCGACAGCTCTGCCATGGCTGTCCCTCCTGCGCCGTGCTCCGGTGACAGTCCGCGGAGCTCCGTGAAGCCGCTGAAGCACCGTGGGTTGGAGCGATCCAAAGGATTGTGATCCATTTGAACTGCGCTTACATTTCTTGGAACGCTCCAATGCCTCAGAGATTGGTCCTCACCTGAGATGAGTGTCAAGACCCCGGAGGGGACCGGCGTCGAATCGGCCTCTCAAGCGGGCCTGCAGCCCTTCCTGCACGACCGTGTCGTCACACTGCATGCGCCGGCCTTCGCCGTCTCCCGGCCCGACGGGCAGTTGCACGACGGCGCGGACGGCTTCTACCACGGCGAACGCCGCGCCCTGGCACGGCTGTCGGTCTCCGCCGACGGCGTGCCCGCGGCACCGGTCTCGGGAGGGCTGGAAGGTGCGGACCGCGCGCTGTTCCGCACCGTGCTGCGCGGGGTCGCCGAGACCACCGCCGACCCCGCCGTCGTGCTGGAGCGGCGGCGCGCCACCGCTCCGGGCCGGCTGACCGAGTCGCTGCGGGTGCGCAACTCCGGCCGGATCCCGGCGCTGATACGGCTGACCGTGGACGCGGGCACCGACCTGGCCACCATGGAGGAGGTCAAAGCGGGCCGGCCGCCGGGCCAGGCCGCTGCCGCGATCGACGTCGCCACCGGCACCACGCTCGTCTGGACCGACGCCACCGTGACGGTACGGCTGACCGGCTCCCCGGCGCCCACCGGCATCGAGGCCGGCGCCTCCGGGGGCCGGTTGCACTACGACGTGGCGCTGGCCCCCGGCGACGTCTGGGACGCCGACCTCGTGTGCACCGCCGAGGACGCCGAGGGCGAGCCGTTCCCCGCCGCGGCCCCCGGCAGCCCACCCTGGCGCACTCCCCGGGTACGCAGCGCCGACCGCCGACTCGACGTCTGGCTCGACCGGTCCCACGCCGACCTCGAACGGCTGCTGCTGGCCGATCCCCGGCGCCCCGACGACCTGTTCCTCGCGGCCGGGGCCCCCTGGTTCGCCACGCTCTTCGGCCGCGACTCGCTGTGGGCCGCGCGGATGCTGCTGCCGCTCGGCACCCGGCTCGCCGCAAGCACGTTGCGGATCCTGGCCCGCCGCCAGGGCACCGTCACCGACCCGGCCACCGAGGAGCAGCCGGGCAAGATCCTGCACGAGGTACGCCGCGCGGGCCTGTGCCTGTCCGGCAGGTCCGCGTCGCTGCCGCCCGTGTACTACGGCACGGTCGACGCCACCCCGCTGTGGGTGACCCTGCTGCACGACGCCTGGCGTTGGGGTCTGGACCCGGCCGAGGTCGAGGCGCTGCTGCCGCACGCCGAGCGGGCCCTGACCTGGATGAACGAGTACGGCGACGCCGACGGCGACGGCTTCCTGGAGTACGTCGACACCACCGGCACGGGCCTGGCCAACCAGGGCTGGAAGGACTCCGGCGACGGCATCCGGTTCCGCGACGGCCGGCTCGCGGAGCCGCCGATCGCCCTGTGCGAGGTGCAGAGTTACGCCTACGAGGCCGCCCGGGGCGGCGCCGCGCTGCTGCGTGCCTTCGGCCGCCCTGGCGCGGAGCGCTGGGAGGAATGGGCGGAACGCCTGAAGTCCCGGTTCCGCGAGGCATTCTGGGTCGAGGACGCCCGTGGCCCGTACCCCGCCGTCGCGCTGGACCGCGACAAACGCCCCGTCGACTCGGTGACGTCGGGGTTCGGGCATCTGCTGGGCACCGGCCTGCTGAATCCCGAGGAGAGCGCTCTGCTGGCCAAGCGACTGGCCGAAGCCGACCTCGACTCGGGCTTCGGGCTGCGCACGCTCAGCAGCGACTCCGGCGGCTACAACCCGCTCGGCTACCACATCGGCTCGGTCTGGCCGCACGACACCGCCATCGCCGTGCACGGCCTCGCTCGCGCCGGCTTCCCCGAGCCCGCGGCAGCCCTGGCCACCGGACTGCTCCGAGCCGCCGGCGACTTCGACGCCCGGCTGCCGGAGCTGTTCGCCGGCTACGGCACGGACTCCGGCAGCCGTCCCGTCCCGTACCCGGCGGCCTGCCGCCCGCAGGCGTGGGCGGCCGCGTCCGTGGTACTGGTACTGCAGTCGCTGCTGGGTCTCACTCCCGACGTCCCGAACGGCACGCTGACGGTCTCCCCGCAGGTCCCCGGCGCCCTCCTCCCACTCCGCGCCGCGGGCCTCGAAGTCGCTGGTGCCCCCCTGGAGATCGTGCTGTCCGCCGACGGCACCCCGACCATTCAGGCGCCCGCGGGAATCACGGTCCAGACCCGCCGCGACGCGACGACGCAGCGGACTTGACCGCAGCCTCTGTGGTGAGGCGGGTGTGGCACAGGGGGGAGAGCGTCACCAGGTTCAGCCCACGGGTCCGAGGTCGGATGCCGCGCTGGCCGCCTCGCCTGGTGCGGCCGTAGGGCCGTCATGCGCCGCGCAGTGTGTCCAACGCTTCCAGCAGCTTGTCCGGTGTCGCCGGCAGGTCTCGCACGCGTACCCCGGTCGCGTTGAACACCGCGTTGATCACGGCGGACGGTGAGCCCACGATGCCGATCTCGCCAATGCCGCGGGTGCCCATCGGGTTGGTGTGCGGGTCCTCCTCGTCCAGCCAGATGGCGTCCATGTCGCAGACGTCCGCGTGCGCGGCGATGTGGTAGTCGGCGAGGTCGTTGTTGACCACGTGCCCGGTGCGGGGGTCCAGCACTGCGTGCTCGTGCAGCGCCATGGACAAGCCCATGGTCATGCCGCCGAGGAACTGGGACCGGGCGGTGCGCGGGTTGACGATCCGGCCTGCGGAGAAGACGCCGAGCATCCGCGGCACCCGGATCTCGCCGGTATCCACATCCACCCGCACCTCGGCGAAGTGCGCGCCGAAGGAGTGCAGCGCGTACTTCTTCCGGTCCGGGTTCTCCGGCATCCCCGCGCGGGATTCGGCGCCCGGATCCGGGTCGTCGCCGTGCTCCTGGCGGAAGGTACGGACGGCCTCGACCACCGTCGAGCCCCAGGAGGCCAGGCCGGAGGAGCCGCCGGCCACCGTCGCCGGCGGCAGCGTGGTGTCTCCGATCAGCAGGGTCACGTCGTCCGGCGCTGCGTCCAGCGCGTCGGCAGCGATCTGGGTGAGCGTCGTCCAGGTACCGGTGCCGATGTCGGCCGCGCCGATCCGTACCGTCCAGCGGCCCTCGCCGTCGAAGACGACCGAAGCCTCGGAACCCGGGCTCGCGTAGTAGGGATAGGTGGACGAGGCCACGCCCAGACCGACCAGGTCCCGCCCTTCGCGGCGGGAGCCGGGGGCGGCGGGCCGCTGGGCCCAGCGAAAGCGGCGGGCCCCCTCGCGCAGGCACTCCACCAGCTTCCGCCCGGACCACGGGCGTCCTGTCTCGGGGTCCTGCGGCGGGTCGTTGCGTACCCGCAGCTCGATCGGGTCCAGGCCGCAGGCGACGGCCAGTTCGTCCATCGCGCACTCCAGCGCGAAAAGGCCCGGGCACTCGCCGGGTGCACGCATCCAGGACGGCACGGGTACGTCCAGCGCCGCCAGCCGGTGCGAGGTACGGCGGTTGGGCGCGGCGTACATCATCCGGGTGCCGGTGGCCGTCTGCTCGGCGAACTCCTTGATGCGGGAGGTGCGTTCGACCACGTCGTGGGCGATCGCGGTCAACCGGCCCGCCGCGTCGCAGCCCAGCCGCAGATGCTGGATGGTGGGGGTGCGGTGACCGGTGAGGGTGAACATCTGCTGGCGGGTCAGGGCCAGCTTCACCGGCCTGCCCGGCACCGCCTTGGCGCACAGCGCGGCCAGCACGTCGTGCGCGTGTGGCATGCCCTTGGAGCCGAATCCGCCGCCGACATGCGGGGAGATCACCCGCACCTGGTCGGCCTCGAGCCCGAACAGCGGGGCGAGGGTCTTGCGTACGGAGTGGACGCCCTGCGTGGAGGCGTAGAGCAGCAACCGAACCGCGGAGTCCGGCTGCCACACGGCGACCGTGGTGTGCGGCTCCATCGGATTGTTGAGCTCCATCGGCGTCGTGTAGGTGACGTCGACGGTGACCGCGGCCCGGTCCATGGCCGCGTCCACGTCGCCGTGGTCGCTGTCGGTGGGGAAGGCGGGGTTGACGACGTCTGGGGCGTACAGGTCGTCGCGGTCGGCGCGCAACTCGACGTCCGGCTCCTCCTCGTCGTAGGAGATCCGTACCAGGGAGGCGGCGTGTCGGGCGGTCTCCGGACTCTCTGCAACCACCACGCCCACGAACTGGCCGCGGAAGCCGACCCGGCCGGACTGGAGCACCGCCAACTCCTGGTCGCCGGTCTCCTCCAGCCGGGGCGCGCCGGGGTAGGTGAGCACGGCCACGACGCCGGGGCAGCCCTCGGCCGCCTCGGTGTCCACGGCGCTCACCCGGCCGCGGGCGACGGCGGCCTGCAGCGGATGTGCGTACAGCGGGTCGTCGACGGGATGCTCGAACGCATAGCGGGCGGTCCCCGTCACCTTGGCCGGGCCGTCCAGACGTGCCAACGACGCACCGACGGCGCGGGGGCGAAGTGTCGTCATCGCCTTCCCTCCGTGAGGGTTCGCAGGACCCTGACCATGGTGTTGCGGGCCAGCGGCACCTTGTACGCGTTGCCGTTCCGGGCCTCGGCGGCGGCCATCTCGGCTTCGGCGGCCCGGCGGAAGGACTCCTGTGTCGCGGGCGCGCCGCGCAGCGTGTCCTCCGCCCGCTCGGCGCGCCATGGCTTGTGGGCGACGCCGCCGAGCGCGATCCGCACGTCCCTGACGACGCCGGCGTCGTCGTCCAGGTCCAGCGCGGCGGCGACGGACACCAGCGCGAACGCGTAGCTGGCGCGCTCTCGCACCTTGCGGTACGTGGACCGGCGGGTCATCCCGCTTGCGGGCGGCAGCTCCACGGCAGTGATCAGCTCGCCGTGTGCCAGCACCGTGTCGCGCTCTGGCGCGTCCCCCGGCAGCCGGTGCAACTCGGCGAGGGGCAGCGTGCGGGCCCCGTCTGGGCCGAGCACGTGCACCGTCGCGTCCAGGGCGAGGAGGGCCACCGCCATGTCGGAAGGGTGCACGGCGGTGCAGTGCTCGGAGGCGCCGAGCACCGCGTGGTAACGGTCCCAGCCGCCGATCGCGGCGCAACCGGAGCCGGGCTCCCGCTTGTTGCACGGCGTGGTGGCATCCTGGAAATAGCGACAGCGGGTGCGCTGCAGCAGATTCCCGCCGGTGGTCGCGGCGTTGCGGAGCTGCCCGGAGGCACCCGCGAGCAGCGCCCGGGCCAGCGCCGGGAACCGCTCCCGTACGAGGGGATGGGCGGCGAGGTCGCTGTTGCGCACCGTCGCGCCGATGCGCAGTCCGCCGCCGCGCATCTCCTCCACTTCGGCGAGGGGCAGTCGTGACACGTCGACGAGCATCTGCGGCGCGGCGACGCCCAGCTTCATGTGGTCGACCAGGTTGGTGCCGCCGCCGAGGAATACGGCGTGCGGGTGGGCGGCGACGGTGGCCACCGCCTCCTCGGCGTGAGCGGCCCGCTGGTATTCGAAGGGGATCACGAGGCACCCCGGGGCGCCACCGCGGTTTCGCGCAGCGCGGCGAGGATGTTCACGTACGCGCCGCAACGGCACAGGTTGCCGCTCATCCGCTCGCGGATCTCCTCGTCGTCGAGCGGCACGGGCAAGCCGGGCGTGGCCGGCGGCGTCAGGTCTTCGGTGACATGGCTGGGGTGGCCGGCCTCCGCCTCGTCGAGCATGCCGACGGCCGAGCAGATCTGGCCCGGTGTGCAGTAACCGCACTGGAAGCCGTCCTGCTCGATGAACGCCTGCTGCACGGGGTGCAGCCCGCCGTCGCCGAACGCTTCGCCGAGACCCTCGGCGGTGATCACGCGGTCGCCGTCGTGCGCGACGGCGAAGGTCAGGCAACTGAGCTGCCTCCGGCCCTCCAGCAGCACCGTGCAGGCGCCGCATTGACCGTGATCGCAGCCCTTCTTCGGAGAGGTCACCCCCAGACGCTCGCGCAGCGCGTCAAGCAGCGTGGTGCGCACGTCGACCGTCACGGACCTTTCCGTGCCGTCCACCCGAAGGGTGATCCGGTGTTCCATGAGCCACCTCCCGGGCGCTCCGGCGTCGGTCCCAGCACAGCGGGTACCACGCTGCGCGAGGCGAAACCTCGGTGACCGCACCATCCGGGCGCCGATGTGCGCCATCACCCTATACGGACATTAACGACAAAACGGAGCGATCGGGGGTGTCGCCGACCGGTGCGCGCGTGTCGCCGCGCACCAAGCAGCGACAACACCGTCTCCCTTGCCGCCGGCCAGGCCGTCATCCGCCGCAAACAACTCCCCTTGGACGCCCCCGCCCCACCGCCCCCGGTGCGGCCGAGTTATTCACCGACTGGACGAATCATCAGTTATTAACCGATTTTCGCTGATATGTACGGCGCGTTGATGTGGACATGGGCACCCTGGGTACTCTGTGCGCCCTCCCGATCTCCGAGGGTGACGGAAATGATGAGCGCACCGCACATCAGCCAGGTGGTCCGCGGTCCCCGGTCCCTCGGCCGGGCGGACCGGCGGCGAAGGAGGTCAAGGTGTTGCTTCTCATCTCCCCGGACGGTGTCGAGGAGGCTCTCGATTGTGCGAAGGCTGCGGAGCATCTCGACATCGTCGACGTCAAGAAGCCTGATGAGGGTTCTCTCGGCGCGAACTTCCCCTGGGTCATCAGGGAGATCCGCGCAGCGGTCCCGGCGGACAAGCCGGTGTCCGCGACCGTAGGGGATGTCCCGTACAAGCCCGGCACGGTGGCCCAGGCTGCGCTCGGTGCGGTCGTCTCGGGGGCCACGTACATCAAGGTCGGCCTCTACGGATGCACGACGCCTGCTCAGGGCATCGAGGTCATGCGCGCGGTGGTCCGGGCAGTGAAGGACCACCGCCCGGACGCGCTCGTCGTCGCCTCGGGCTATGCCGACGCCCACCGGATCGGCTGCGTCAATCCGCTTGCCGTGCCCGACATCGCCGCCCGCTCCGGCGCCGACGCGGCCATGCTCGACACCGCCGTCAAGGACGGGACGCGGTTGTTCGACCACGTTCCGCCGGACGTGTGCGCGGAGTTCGTCCGGCTGACCCACGCCTCCGGTCGGCTCGCGGCCCTCGCGGGCAGTGTCACGCACGCCGACCTCGGTCCGCTGACCCGCATCGGTACGGACATCGTGGGCGTGCGGGGAGCGGTCTGCGAGGGCGGTGACCGCAATACCGGCAGGATCCAGCCACATCTGGTGGCCGCCTTCCGGGCGGAGATGGACCGGCACGCCCGAGAGCACACCGTCGGCGTCTCTTCCGTGCACTGACCGCCGCCATGCCGACCTCTGAGGCCGATCGCGTCCCCGGACTCCAGGCCGTACGTTTCGCCGTCGTCGACCCGGCCACCGGGGAAGCTTTCGACGAGGCTCCCGATCAGCAGCCGGACGAGTTGGACGCCGTGGTCGACCGTGCCCACCGGGCCTGGTACGGTTGGCGGGCCGACCCCGTCGCACGCACCGCTGCGTTGCGCGTGGCGGCCGGTGCAGTGGAGGCGGCCGGCGATGACCTCGCCCGCTTGCTCACCCGGGAGCAGGGCAAGCCCCTGGCCGAGTCGTACGCGGAGGTCGCCCGTACGGCGGCCCGCCTGCGCTACTTCGCAGACCTCACCCCCAGAACCCGGCGGATCGTCGACGGCCGGCCGCTGCGCAGCGAGATCCGCTGGCGACCACTCGGGCCCGTCGCCGCGATCGTGCCGTGGAACTTTCCCCTCCAGCTCGCGGCGGCGAAGTTCGCGCCCGCGCTCGCGGCGGGCAACACCATGGTCCTCAAACCGTCCCCGTTCACCCCTTTGGCCACCCGGCTGCTCGGTTCCATCCTTGCCACCGTCCTGCCCGAGGACGTCCTGACCGTCGTCACCGGCCGCGAACCCCTCGGTGCCCGTCTCGCGTCCCATCCGGGCATCCGCCACGTCACCTTCACCGGTTCGGTGTCCACCGGGCGGGCCGTCGCCGAAGCGGCGGCGGCCTCGCTCGCCCGGGTCACTTTGGAGCTGGGCGGCAATGACGCCGCCGTCCTGCTGGACGACGTCGACGTGGACCGGATCGCAGACCGGCTGTTCTGGGCGGCGTTTCGCAACTGCGGGCAGGTCTGCATGGCGGTCAAACGCGTCTACGCACCGGCCCGGTTGCACGCCGAGGTCGTCGAAGCCCTCGCCCAGCGCGCGAAGACCGTCGCCGTCGGGGCCGGCCTCGACCCGGACACCCGGCTGGGCCCTGTCAACAACGTCCCGCAGCTCGCCCGAATCGAGCAGGTCACACAGCAGGCTCTCGTGGACGGTGCCCGGGCGGCGGCGGGCGGCCACCGGCTGGACGGACCGGGGTACTTCTTCGCTCCCACGATCCTCACCGATGTGCCGCCCGGCACTCCGGTGGTGACCCAGGAACAGTTCGGACCGGTTCTTCCGGTGCTGCCGTACCAGTGCCTCGACGAAGCCGTCGACGCGGCCAACGGCACCGGCTTCGGACTGGGCGGCTCCGTATGGGGCACCGATCTCGACCGGGCCGAGGCGGTGGCCGAGCGGCTCGAATGCGGCACAGCCTGGGTCAACCATCATGCGGAACTGTCCCTCGCCCAGCCCTTCGCAGGTGTCAAGAACAGCGGGGTCGGCGTCGCGGGCGGGCCGTGGGGGCTGTACGGCAACCTCCGGCCGTTCGTCGTCCACCGCCCGCAGGAGGCGTGACGATGAGGTTCGAGGCGGCCGTACTGCGCTCGTACGAGAACCCGTTCACGGTCGAGGAGGTGGTTCTGCGGACAGAGCCCGCCGTCGGCGAGATCCTGGTCGAGATCGCGGGCACCGGGATGTGCCGGACCGATCTCGCGGTCCGGCGGTCCGCCGGCCGGAGCCCGGTGCCGGCCATCCTCGGCCATGAGGGCGCCGGGGTCGTGGTGCGGACGGGGGGCGGCCCGGACGCCGCGATCGGCGTCGGTGACCACGTCGTGCTGAGCTTCGACTCCTGTGGACACTGCCGGACCTGCCGCGCGGCGGCCCCTGCCTACTGCGACTCCTTCGCTTCCCTCAACCTCTTCGGAGGGCGCAAGGAGGAACCGCCGCGGCTCACCGACGCGACCGGCAAAGCACTGGCACCCCGGTGGTTCGGGCAGTCCTCGTTCGCCGAGTACGCCCTCGTTCCGGCTCGCAACGCCGTACGGGTCGACCCCGCACTACCGCTCGAACTGCTCGGGCCCCTCGGCTGCGGTTCCCTCACCGGCGCCGGAGCCGTGCTGAACACCTTCGGCGCAGGTCCCGGCGACACCCTCGTGGTCTTCGGTGCGGGAGCGGTGGGCCTGGCCGCGGTGATGGCGGCCACCGCCGCAGGCGTACTGACCGTGGCCGTCGACCGGCATCCCGAGAGGCTCGCCTTGGCCGAGCGGTTCGGCGCGACCCCCCTGCCTGCCGCCTCACCCGACCTGCCCGAACGGATCCGGCGGTTGACCGACGGCGGCGCCCAGTACGCGCTGGACACCACGGCCTCACCCCCGCTCATCAACAAGGCGCTCCAAGCCCTGCGTCCCACCGGCAGCCTCGGCCTGGTGGCACGCCTCCACACCCCACTGGCGCTCGAACCGGGCACGCTCGACCGCGGCCGCAGCATTCGCCACATCTGCGAAGGAGATGCTGTACCCGGAGTGCTGGTACCCCGGCTGATCGGACTGTGGCAGGCCGGACGCTTCCCGTTCGACCAACTGATCCGCACCTACCCGTTGGCCGGCATCAACGAGGCCGAACGCGACTGCGACGCGGGCCGTGTGGTCAAACCCGTCCTGCTTCCGGAGAGAACAAGCCGATGAGCGAGGCACGCGGCGGCAAGGACTCACCCCATCAGACAAGTGAGCAGCCCGCATCCCCCACTTCCGCCGACGGAGGAAACATGGCAGGCACGACGCCCCAGCACACAGACGTGGAAGGCGTGGACGGAGGCGTGGGCCTGACCGCCCTCCTGGTCGCCGCGGCACGGGCCATCGAGACACACCGCTACGACAGCCTGGCCCAGGACGCCTACGCGGAACACTTCGTGCGCGCGGCCCCTGCCTGCGCGGACTGGCCGGTGCGCATCGAGCAGGTTCCGGACGGGGACGACAACCCGCTGTGGGGGAGGTTCGCCCGCTACTTCGGCCTGCGGACGAGGGCCCTTGACGACTTCCTCCTCCGGTCGGTCGGTGCGAGCGCCCGCCAAGTGGTCCTGCTGGGAGCGGGGCTGGACACCCGCGCCTTCCGGCTGGATCTGCCGTCCGACTGCGTCATCTTCGAGATCGACAGGGCGAGCGTGCTGGCCTTCAAGCAACAGGTGCTCACGGACCTGTCGGCCGCCCCGAAGGTGAAGCGCGTCCCCGTTCCGATCGACTTGCGCGAGGGCTGGGTCAGCGCACTGACCACGGTCGGCTTCGACCCGGCCGCACCGAGTGTCTGGCTGGCCGAGGGACTCCTCTTCTACCTGCCGGGCCCCGCCGAGACGTACCTCATCGACACGGTGGACAGGCTGGCCGCCGGAGGCAGCGCACTGGCCTTCGAGGCCAAGCTGGAAAAGGACCTGCAGGCGTACCGCGACAGCCCGATCTACACGGCGACGCGTGAGCAGATCGGCATCGACCTGCTCCACCTCTTCGACAAGGGGCCACGACCCGACTCCGCGGGCGATCTGACGGCCAAGGGCTGGTCCACCTCGATGCACACGCCCTTCGACTTCACCCGCCGGCACCGACGCGGCCCTCTGCCCGAGCCCAACGATGCACTGGAGGGAAACCGGTGGGTGTTCGCGCACAAGCCCTCGCCGTGACGCCCGACCGCTCACGACGACGTCGCACTGGGGCTGAGAGCGGGCCCCGGCCGCGGGCCCTGCTCGATGGGACGTCCCCGATGGAAGCCGCAGTTCGGTGACGTCGTAGCGGTGGCGCCCACGGCCGGTAATGCCGCTGACGACCGTGTCAGCCGGCCCGGGCAGCCGCCAGATGGTCGCCCGGGATCCCGGCCAAGTCCGGCGCGTAGTAGTCCTTGATGCCGGCGGCCCACGTAGCCACGGTGATGCGGCCCTCGGCGTCCGGACCGAAGGCGTCGAAGAGGGCGTGGCTGCTCGCCTCCTCGAAGCCGATCGCCCTCATCAGCGATACGAAGAGGGGCCGCTCGATCAGGCCGTCCTCGTCGGGGTCGCCGAGTGCGGAGAGGGCCTCGGCGAACTCGGCGATCGTGGGACCGAAACGCTCGGGGTCGAGCACGAACGGACGGAACTCGTCCACGGTGATCACACCGTCGCCATTGGCGTCCAGTTCAGTGGCCAGCGTCGTCCAGTAGCGGCGGAACGCGGCCCGGATGGCGGCCTTGGCGCCGCCGTCCGAAGCAGCCGCCGCCTCCAGAACACGGCCCGTCATCAGGTCGAAGTCGTCGGAGTCGATGACTCCGTTGCCGTTGGCGTCGAAGAGGGAGAAGACCAGCTCGACCCGCTTGGCGGCCTCATCTCGCATTTCCATCACCTGTCTTCTGCGACCCGACGATTCCGGGCCTTGGGCCAATGCACCCATAGAACCGCCAAGACGAGCCGCAGGCTCTCGATCTTCGCTTCTGGTGACAGAAGGACTACTGAATGCGCGTATGTGACAAGCCGGATGCCGCGCCTGTGACAACCAGACTGCTCCGACCGATCCCATTAGCCAGATCATCGGACGCCGCTGGTGACAACTCCGGCTGGCTGCTGACGCCGATGCCCACCATCGTGCTGTTGATGCTGTGGGGCCGCGCCCAGGGAGGCGCCTGAGCACCACCGGTACACCCGCACCGCAGAACCCGGGCCCCTCCTCATCGCGATCAACTCGGTGGAGTCCCGCAGCAGCGGGCAGGACCTGACCACCTTCGGCACCAACGCTGCCGTGCAGGACGTGGTCGGCTCGCCGGGATGGATCGTCATCGGCGACACCGGCGGTGGGGATCAGGTGGCCGTCGATCTGACGCCGGGCCCGGGGGCCACTTCGGGTCAGATCATCGTGCTCGACCACGAGCAGAGCGTCGGTGGCGGGCTGTTCGCCGAGTCCCTCACCGACCTGGTCCAGGATCCGGAACGGGACGCCGCCATCAAGGTCTGCGCCGACTGGGATCCGCGACCGACCGTCGCCCTGGCGAACGAGATCCTCGGCCTCTGGGAGCGCCCCGATCTCCGAGACCGTCGTCGACGGCGACCTCGGCCCCTGCCGTAGCGACAGACAGGACGGGCCACGCCGTCGACCAGACGTACGACGAGAACGGTGTGCCGTGCAGCAATACCAGCGGCTCCCCGTCCGGGGCGCCGAGGCGGTCCCACCGGACGACGCCGGAGGAGCGTGCACAACGGCCCAGGCTTCCCAGCAGAGCCGCGAGGCTGAATTCTTCCCACGTCGCAGCGACGCGCCGTACGGCGTCTTCGGGTGTGCTCCTGGTTTTGCCCCATCCTTGTCCTGGACCGACCCTCAGCAACACCGTCCCAGAGAAGCCGGGAGGCGACCATGCCCGTCGAGAGCGTGACCCTTCCGATCGCCGGCACGCGGCTCAGCGGCGACCTCGCGGTGCCCGATGAGGCCGCGGGCCTGGTGCTGTTCGCCCACGGCAGCGGCAGTTCGCGGCACAGCCCGCGCAACCAGGCCGTCGCCGCCCAGTTGAACGATCGCGGTTTCGGCACCCTGCTCCTGGATCTGCTCACGCCGGCCGAGGACCAGACCGATGCGGTCACCCGCGAGCACCGTTTCGACATCACCCTGCTGGCTCGCCGGCTCAGCGGCGCTGCCGACTGGCTCGCGGCCCGCGCCACTGATCTGCCCATCGGGCTCTTCGGCGCCAGCACCGGCGCCGCGGCGGCCCTGATCACCGCGGCCGAGCGTCCCGAGCTCGTACGGGCCGTGGTCTCCCGCGGCGGCCGCCCCGATCTCGCGGGCGGCGCGCTCGCCGAGGTACGCGCGCCAGTCCTGCTGCTCGTCGGCGGCCGGGACGACGCCGTGATCAGGCTCAACGAGGAAGCCGCGCAGCAACTCACCGCACCACACGAACTGCGCGTGATCCCGGGCGCGACGCACCTGTTCCCGGAGCCGGGCGCGCTGGAGGAGGTCGGCGACGCGGCGGCGGACTGGTTCACGCGGATGGCCTAGCCCCACTGACCACGCAGCGCGGTCCGCGGCGGCGCGCACGGAAGTCCCCCGCGACCCCGGAGAGGGCTCGCGCAGCGCAAGGCCGTGATCCGCTCGTCGCGTCGCTGCCGACCATGAACAAGACTCGTGCAGAGCGTCGTCGCAGGCCGCATGCCAGCTATTGGGGAACTCCAACAGGGACGGCTTCGGGGAGAACCTGCTGGGGCCCGGTTCGGATTCCGTGGGCCACGGGCGGCACCCCCTCCTCGCCAGAACCTCAACGAATGATCTCTGCGTCTCTCGTCACCGAAGCGGCCCGCGCATGCCCCGCTTCGAGCGCGAGTTGACCCTCCCCTTACGTCAGGCTTGAGGCTGTATGCCGACGAAAGGGCAGGTGGATGAGCTACTCCGTGGGGCAGGTCTCGGCCTTCGCCGGCGTGACAGTGCGGACACTGCATCACTACGACAAGGCGGGACTACTGTCGCCCAGTGACCGCAGCCACGCCGGATACCGGCTCTACAGCGAGGCTGACCTGGTCCGTCTCCAGCAGATCCTCTTCTACCGCGAGCTCGGCTTCCCCCTCGACGAGATCGCGGCGATCTTCAAGGATCCGCAGGCGAACCCCCTGGAGCGGCTACGGGCCCGGCAACGGGAGCTGACCGAGGAGATCGCCAGGCTGCAGCGGCTGGCCGAGGTGGCGGAACGGGCGATAGAGGTCCAGAAGACCGGAGTGTCCCTGACTCCTCAAGAACGCTTCGAGGTCTTTGGTGAGGTCACCTTCGACCTGAGCTATGCCACCGAGGCAGATCTGAAATGGGCGCGATCGCAGGGGAAGCACGAGGCGATGACACGCGCGGCTGCCCACACCAAGGAGGATTGGCGTCAGCTCATGGAGGAGGCCGCCGCCTGGCGCGCCGAGCTGCTCGCGGCCTTCGACGAGGGGGAGCCGAGCGACGGCGAGCGGGCCATGGACCTCGCCGAGGAGCACCGCTTGCATGTCGCACGCTGGTTTGCCGCCTGCCCGCCTGACATGCACCGGCGCATCGCGGACGACTTCATCGCCGACCCGCGCGCCTTCGCTCTGGTCGTACCGCCCTCGCAGCAACGCCCGGGCCTGGCCGCGTATACACACCACGCGGTCTACGCCAACGCGGCCCGCCACG
This sequence comes from Streptomyces sp. CMB-StM0423, assembly GCF_002847285.1. NCBI lineage: Bacteria > Bacillati > Actinomycetota > Actinomycetes > Kitasatosporales > Streptomycetaceae > Streptomyces > Streptomyces sp. CMB-StM0423. The sequence continues at coordinate 8,010,492 of NZ_CP025407.1, forward strand.
CAGGTGGCGGGAGCGTTTTCGAGGAGGGCCGATGAGGATCCTGATCGCCACGGCCGGATCGCGCGGCGACGTCGCCCCCTACACGGGCCTGGGTGCTGAACTGCGCAGGGCCGGGTACGACGTTGCCCTCGCCGCCACGGACACCTTCGCGCCCCTCGTACGCGACGCAGGGCTGGAATTCCGCTGTCTGCCTGGCGACACACGAGTGCGCGGCGGCACAGGCAAACGTGAACTGATGCGGACCGCTGCCGCGTTCATCACCGACCTTGGTCAGGGCTTCGCGGATGCGGTGGACCAGGGCACGGACTTGCTTCTCCTGTCGACCACTACGGCCCCGCTCGGCTGGCACCTCACCGAGGCCATGGGCATACCGAGCCTCGGCGTGTACCTCCAGCCCACCGCACCGACCGGCGACTTCCCGCCCGTCGTGACAGGCTCCCGCTCGCTGGGACGTCTCGCCAACCGAGCAACCGGACGCTTCGCACTGCGGATGGCCGACCGCGTCTACGACCAGGCGGCCGCAAAGCTGCGCCACCGCCTTGAGCTCCCCCCGGCCTCCCCCTCCGAGATGCGTCGACGACAGGAACAGGCGGAGTGGACCGTTCTGCACGGCTTCAGCGCGACCCTGGTGCCCCGTCCCTCCGACTGGCGTTCTGGCCTGAAGGTCGTAGGCAACTGGTGGCCCCATCATGATGAATCCGAACGGCTGCCTACCGAGCTTGAGGACTTCCTGTGTGCCGGGCCCCGGCCCGTCCTCATCGGCTTCGGGAGCATGGCGTCCGGTGACGGGGAACGGCTGAGCGAGATCGCTGTACGAGCCCTGCGCCACGCCGGGCTGCGGGGAATCCTCCAAGCCGGCAGCGCCGAACTCGCCGCCGACGGGGACGACGTGCTCACCATCGGGGATGTGCCGCACGCCCTGCTTTTTCCACGGCTGGCCGCGGTGGTCCACCATGGTGGGGCCGGCACCTCGGCCGCCGCGCTGCGCGCCGGAGTGCCTGCGGTCACCGTGCCGGTGACCGGAGACCAGCCGTTCTGGGCGAGGCGACTCGCCGCCCTCGGCGCCGCCACCGACCCGATCCCCTTCCGGTCCCTTACCGCAGAGAGGCTTGCCGACTCACTTGAACAAGTGGTGAAGCAGCAGGCACACAGCCAAGCCGCCGCAGGAGCGGCGAAACGTCTGGTGACCGAGAACGGAGCAGGTCAGACACTTAAGATCATCCAGCAACTGGCCGACGGATGACACCAATGGGCAGGTGGACGGTATGGCAGCCCAGGGCGGGGTGACGTCTCCACCGACCGAGGAGTTGATGGAGGCGGCGGAACGTCGATCCGCACCGCAGAGGCTTCCATTCTCAGCGACGGCCGGCCTTCGACATCAGCCCGCGGTACCCAGAGCGCCTGATCGCCGAAGCCTGCCGCGCGGGTTCGCTTCGGGCGCAGCGTCCGTTCCACCCTTGCCGTGGGCCTGGTCAGGGCTGCTGATGTACGAGGTGGTGCTGCAGGTCGAAGTGGTGGAACTGGTTGACCGGCCCGTCCTGCCGCAGCACGGCGCGATCGTGGACATGGTGCAGGAACGCCATGAGATCCCGCGGGACGTTGCGGCGCACCATCAGTAGGCCGGCGGCGCACCACACCGGACTGCCGCAGCCGTCGCAGCCGCCTCCCCACCGACGTACCAGACCAACGCCGCGGCCGGCGGAATCGAGTTCGTCGCCCGGCGCCGACCCTGAAATGCGCGTGCTGGGCCGGACAGGATCGTGCCAAGCAGGTTCGCACTGATCAGTCCGCGCCGTGCAGGTCCTTGCCGGTGAGCCGTTCGAGCGTTGATTGACGGCCGCGCCTGCGCATTCGATGGCCGGACTGCTCCGGCGGCTAGCGTGGATTTACCCCAGGTGGGGGTGTACCTCACGCGCCCAAGAACGGCCGTTTGAGGGCTCTAGCGGTTTCCGACGGGCAGACAACGTAAGGGCCTGACATGTCCAACCACTTCACCGGCCTCAGCCTCGGGCCACCACTAGGCGACCAGCGCCTCGATCTGTGTGACCTGTACGCCTTCGGGGCACCCGGAGATCCGAGCAGGACCGTTCTCATTCTCAACGCCAATCCCCACGCAGATGCCATGCACCCCGACGCCGTCTACCGCCTGAACATTGACAACGACGGCGATTACCTGACCGACCACGCCTTCAGTTGGGTCTTCAGCCCGCCGGCATCCGATGGCTCGCAGACATACAGCGCCTTCATGGCAACCGGTGCGGAGTCCCGCAGGCCCGAGGCGGTCGGCACCAAAATCGTGTCGGACGCCGCCGTCTCCTTCGGGCCCCGGGCCAACGTGGTCAGCAGCGGCGATTACAAGGTCGCTGCCGGTAGCCGCAGTGACGCCTTCTTCTTCGACTTCGACGGAGTCAAGAATCTGTTCGACACCAGCGGCAAGCGGAACTTCACCGCGCCGCATCTGGGCGGAAAGTCCCCGTGGACCGGCATCGACTCCAACACCAAGGCCAATGTCTTCTCCATGGCCATCGAGCTGCCAACCGCGCAACTGGCCCCCAAGCCCGAGTTGCACATCTGGGGCCGGTGCAGCGTCCTGCGCGATGGCGAACTCGTTCACGCGGACCGCGCTGGGCACCCGTCAATGAGCAGCTTCTTCAACACTGACGACACGAAGGAGGAGTACAACGCCAGCGAGCCGGTCAACGACCGGGCCAGGTGGACGGATCAGTTCGTCCACCTGCTGGGCCACACCGGCGGCTACTCGCGTGAGGAGGCGATCGCCGCGCTCGACGAGCACGGCCTTCTGCCCGACGTGCTGCACTTCAACCCGTCCATGCCTGCTGCGTACCCGAATGGCCGCACATTCAGGGAAGACGTCATCGACATCCGCGTCGCGTTCCTCACCAAGAACGAGGCGCCTCCGACCGGACTGACGCCGCACACCGACATCCTGGACCGGTTCCCGTACCTCGGCGACCCGCATCCGGCAACCACCTCCTGACGGACTTCGTGAGGATGTGCCGTACCCAGGAGTCCCACGACCTCTTCGAGCCGGCCGAGTTCGCGATCCGCCTACGGCCGGGGGAGTCCTGACCGGCAGACGCCCTGTGCAGCCTCGCGGGCGCGGCGGCCGCGCTCCTTGAAGTTCTTCCCCTGCGGGCCTTCGGCGGCGATGCCGAACACCTGCTGCTCGGTGGCGCCTTGCTCTCGGGCGGGCGGCGCAGTGCGGCGGGAAGCCTTCGGTGATGCGCTTCAGCCGGGGGTCGTCGATGCTGCCGAATTCAGTGCAAGCCGTCCAAGGGTAGTCAGCCGGCGGGGGCTGGCGGCCAGGTGGTGGAGAGTCCGCGTCGCCCCATGCTGGAGATCGCCGGGGCGTGCGGAGATCGCACGGCGGTGGTCATCTGGGAGCGGGGCAGGGTGGGACTGGCCGAAGATGGACGCGGCGATGGAGATTCTGCGCTACCTGTACGACGCATTGAGCTGCAGTTGCAGGCGGCCGAGGCCGAGTCGGTGTTGTCCGATGAATAGCCGGCGGTGCCGGAGGAGTGGTTGCGCCGTGGGGCAATGCCACGCAATCGCAGGCCCAGCGGTAGCGGATCGTCCTGGCCTGCGGGGCAGGGTGTCGAAAGAGATGCGCCTTTATCGGAACGCCTCTCCCGCGTACGGGTGGACGTGGCCGGTTCCTGAGGCGTTGAGGGCTGAGGGTCGCCATTCTGCCGTTAAGGGCTGTCCCGCAATTGGCCTTTGGCTTCGATCGGCTGCAGGGGCCGCGGGCTATCGGGCGCGCCTCCGTCGCGAAGGCGGCAGTTCCAAGAGTTCCGGCACTGTGCGTGAGCGATTGCGTGCTCAACGGGGTCGAACGTCTACCCGTGCGGGAGGTGTCGGGTGGTTACGCAGAGCGGTGGGGCATCTGGTGTCTTAGGCGCCGTGGGTCCCTGGCGTGCCGTATCGGGCGAGCATGGTCAGCACCGCTTGGTCGACCGCGTCGGTAATGGCGGAGTCGTCGGGCTCCCAGTGTGCGAGTAGCATTCGCGGCCAGAACACGTAGTTGGAGATCATCCCGAGGAATTGGGTCGCTGCCATCTCCGCATCGTCAAGCCGGGCTGTACCAGCGGCGTTCTCCGCCGCCAGATAGCGGCGGACCGATTCGAAGTAGGGCATCTTGCCGAGCTTGAACTGGGTCTCGCCGAGCTCGGGGAAGCGCGGTACCTCAGCGATGACGATGCGGAAGAGGGCGGCCATGCCGGGCTGGGTGAGAAGCGCCACGTATCGGCGTCCGATGGTCTCAAGCCCTGCACGTAGGTTTCCTGGCTCAGGGAGAGGCGCCTCCTCCTCGTCGACCTTCCAGTATTCGGTGACGATCGCCTCGAAAAGGGCCGCCTTGGTGGTGAACTGCTTGAACAGAGTCGCCCTCGACACTCCGGCCGCCTCGGCGATGCGGGCCAGCGAGGTGCCGTCGTAGCTGGAGTCGAGGAACAACTTCGTCGCTGCCTCGATGATGGACGTACGCTTCTGCGCTGCCACGCGCCGGTGGTACTCCGAAGGCTGTGCCGTCATGCCTCCAGTATGCCTCTCGCTACGAGGTGAGTCACTTGACTCGCCTCCAGTCCTGCCCTTACCTTGAGAGAAGAGGTGAGTCACTCGGCTCACCACTAGTGCAAGCCTGGAAGGATGCACCATGGGACGCTTTGAGGGCCAGACCGTCATCGTCACGGGCGGCAGCGGGGGCATGGGCAGCAGTCATGTACAGGGCTACCACGCCGAGGGGGCGAACGTCGTCATTGCCGGCCGCGGCGACGCCGGCCGCGATCTCGCTGCTCAGCTCGGTCATCGTGCTCTGTCCGTTCACCTGGATGTCGCCAGCGAGGACGAATGGGCGGCGGTGGTGCGAGACGTCGAAGGCCGATTCGGGCCGATCACCATCCTGGTGAACAACGCGGGTGTCCAGAACCCGGCGGCCCCTATCGAGCACACCGAACTCCGCACCTGGGAGCACACCTTCAGCGTCAACGTCACCGGCCAGTTCCTCGGCATCAAGGCCGTGGCTCCGTCGATGCGCAGGGGCGGTGGGGGAACCATTGTCAACATCGCCTCGACCATGGCCCACGTCGGCACGGCCTTCTACGCCCCCTACACCGCCAGCAAGTGGGCCGTGCGCGGGCTGACCAAGACGGCCGCGCTGGAGCTGGGACGGGACAACATCCGGGTCAACTCCATCCACCCCGGCGTCGTCTCCACACCGCTGATCAACGAACCCACCGTCGCAGGCCAGCCGGCCATAGCCGACTTCTACTCGCCCGACCCCTTCGCCATCCCCCGCCTCGCCGAACCCTCTGACATCACCCGCCTGTTGCTCTTCATCACCTCCCAGGACGCATCTTTCGCTACGGGCTCGGAATTCGTCCTGGACGGTGGCCTGCTGCTCGGCCCTGCACTCCAACCCGAAGCCGGCATCGCAGCTTGAGCCGGCATCGCAGTACGGAGCGTGCAGTCGCGGGCGCCCATCTTGTGCAAGGCGAAGCGAACTGCCTTGCGATGATGACGGGCTGTAGCAGTTGTGATCACGGCGCCCGAGCCGTCCTGCATAGCTCCATTCACTGGGCTGAGCCCGCGTTGCTTCGGCAGGTTGGTGGCCGCGTTGCGACGGGAGGGCGCGGATGCGGTGAGGCGGGGCACGTCCCCGGTCTCATCGACGACCAGCACTGCGTCCTCGTCGTGCAGATGCTCCAGCACGTACTCGCGCACGTCATCACGCACGCGGTCGGCATCCCACTTGGCCCGGCCGAGCAGGTGCTGCATGCCGTCCGGACTGGCATCCCCGGCCCACTCGGCGATGCTCCAGCAGTTCTTGCGCGGCAGGTCCGACAACAGTCCCAGCACCAGGTCCCGCACCCGGCGCCTCGGCTCCACCCGCGCGAACCGGCCCGCTATTCGGCCCATCAGGACCTCGAACGCCTCCTGCCAGCGGGCAGGGTCTACGCTGTGACCTGCGGCCACCGCAAGATCGTTAGTCTTCACACACCGATGATCAGCGGTGGCCGCACCCGTCTTCACCGCGCCCTCGGTCACGACGTGCGAAGACGGGCCCCATCCCGTGCCCCGCTCGGGCACGCAGCGTTCGCCCGCCGTCTCGTGCCAGGAGGACACATGCAACGCGGCGAAGTCTGGTGGGTCGACTTCGACGAGCGACGCCCGGTCGTGCTGCTGTCGGACGACGAGTCATCCGGGTTCCAGGCGATGCAGGTCGTTGCTCCCGCGGGTGTCGACATCAGCGGCCTGGGCGTTGAAGTGGCCGTAGGCGCCCGGGAAGGACTGCCCTTCGAAGGGGTGCTGCGGTTCGCGTTCCTGCGTCCAGGCTTTACTCCTTGCACATGGCTGACCACCGTGGCCCGGGACGACCTGATCGAGCGTGTGGGCGTGTTGTCCGCCGCGAAGCTCAGCGAGGTCGGAGAAGCCCTCCGTGCCGCCGGACAGAGGAGGGAGTGGACCCCGTTGACGGCTGCCAGGCTCCAGGAGATCAAAGATGCCCGCCGTCTCGGAGAACTTGAGTAGCGGACGCCTCTGATGCCCAGCTCGATCTCATCGATGACCGACGACGGCCCCTCTCCACCACACTCCAGCAACAAGATCACGATCTACGGCTGGAGTATTAATCGGATGTGCGTGCGGCGCGGGGTTGTTAGGTTTGCCGTGTGCCGAAGCTGAATCAGATCATCGCAGTCGAAAAGGGCGTCAAGTCCAAGGCCCTCCAAGAGCTCACCCAGGTTCACCAGGACGTGCAGAAGCCCGCCCTGCTGGCCGGTATCTCCCGGACCTACCAGCCCAAGGACGAGGAGGGCGAGCAGTTGCCGCCCGAGTCCACGCGGGTGCAGATCAAGGCCGAGGACGCTCTGCGGGCGACCGCCGGGACGCTGACGCGGCTCTTCGACGTGACCGCGACGAAGGACTGGGCGAACCGGTCCGCGGTCGCGGACGTGGTGGTCGACGGTACGGTGCTGTTGCCCCAGGTGCCCGTCCCGTACCTGTTGTTCCTGGAGAAGCAACTCACCGACCTGCACACCTTCGTGCGCAAGCTGCCGGTGCTCGACGCGTCCGAGTCGTGGAACCTGGACCCCTCGACGGACTCGTGGAAGACGGACCCGGTGCGGACCATCCGCACGAAGAAGGTTCCGCGCAACCACGTGAAGGCCGAGGCCACGGAGAAGCACCCGGCGCAGGTCGAGGTGTACTACGAGGACGTCCCGGTCGGTTACTGGACCACGGTGAAGTTCTCCGGCGCGCTGCCCGCCCGGCGGGTCAACGAGCTCCTCGACCGCGTCGAGAAGCTCCAGCAGTCCGTCAAGTTCGCCCGCGAGGAGGCGAACAACACCGAGGTCACCGACCAGCGGGTCGGTGACGCGGTATTCGGCTACCTCTTCCGGTAGCCCCCACATACGCCCTCCGTCGCGAGCGGAGGGTGCGCGATGAGCGCAAGCTGAAACTGATGTTGAAGCTGATCAAGGGGTGTCAGTTGGGGGTTCGAATCCCTCTCCCCGCACCACGTGCGGGGGTGGCCCAAGCCTGGCAGAGGCGGCCCCGTGAAACTCAGATTCTCGCTCCAGTCTCAGTATTCGCCGCCGAACACCGGATCGACCGAACGTGGGCGAACATCGACGGATGGGGGTTCAAGTCCCTCCGGCGCCTCTCTCGTGGCGCTGTAGTTCAAAGGCAGAACACGTCGATCTCAACATGACCCGCGGTTCTTAAACGCCGCCGGTGTGCGCAAATGGGTGGCAAGCTGGAGCCCGGGAGCTGGACATGCTCTCGGGCTCCGTCACCTTCCGTGTCCGCGGCTTGTGCTGTGACCGGGAAGGTTCACCGGGTTGAGTGATCAGGCCCCCGTGGGTAGGGGTCTGCCGTCCCAATGGATGCTTCTTTCGCTGCGGATTCGGGCACCTTCGCGTCGTTGGGGGGCCAGAATGTCGGGGTGGCGGGCGTTCTGGTTGCGCTACTGCAGGTAGGCGTGCAGTGCCCGGGTCCTGATCCGACCGTGCGGGTCTCGCATGTACTCATCGAAACGCCCAAGACGCTCGCATCGATCGGTACGCCTGAAAACTCCGAGACCATCGCCCGCGCTGTCACCGGCGATGCGATCGCGTGTTTCAACTTCGCAGCTTGTGAACGGCCCGCAGGAACGCCCGAAGGTCATCTGAAGTGGACGGTAGGCCGTCGGTACGGGGGATCTACTGGTGGCGGTCGTGCTCGGTGAGGATGACGGAGCTGGGGTGGTCGGCAGTCAGGGTGAAGACGAACTGGCGGCTGAGGCCGCCGCGTGTGTTGGTGTCATCGAAGTGGCCAGGTATTGGTCGACCGACGTGAGGGGCAGGCTGATCGTTCCGCAGACCTTCCGGGTGGGGCAGTCCAGGATGGATTCGTTCTTCTCACGCTTCCCGCTGGGGAGTTCCGATGTGCCGCCGAGGCAGTCCTCCGGCCTGCGCCGCACGAACAGGATCGTGTCATCGCGGAGGATGAGGGCCGCGGAGAGCAGGTCGCGGATGCCGTCGGCGTGGGCCCGGTCCTCCAGATCGGCTGAGAGCCCGCGCAGCGCGGCATAGCGGGCCAGCGGGCTCATCGGCAGGCGGCGCATGTCGCGGGGGTTGATGAAAGTGAGATCGGTGCCCTCGGTCAGGATCAGGGTGTCGGGGTCGCCGTCCCACCGACCGTGGAAGATGTGGACGGGGTAGCCGTCGGAGAGGATGCGGAACATCGGGGCGAGCGCGATGTCCTTCAGCCCGGTTTCCTCGTCGAGTTCGCGGACGCCGGTGGCGAGGGGGTCTGCGTCGCCGGGTTCGGCGCCACCGCCCAGCGGTGCCCAGGTGCTCGGCGCCCAGATGCCTTCCTTGTCGTCCCGCAGGTGCATGAGGACTTCACCCGGCCCTGTTGGTGATCACCACGAGGGTGCCGTACGGGTCGTCCTTGGCCGGACGGACTTGTTGCGGGCGTCCCAGCACCTTCAGGACGCGGGCGCGCAGCACGGGGTCGTCCAACTGCGAGGGACCGCACGATTCGGCGCCGGCTCCATCGCCGGCCGGGGTGATCTCGGGGATGCACCGGGTGCGGAAGAGGAAGCGGACGTCGATGTGGTGTGCTGGCTCGCGTTGCTGCGGGGCGGCGCCGGTCGGGTGGACGCCGACGTGGACCGGTTCGCCGCTGCAGAGTGGCTGAAGGGCCGTGATGCCGGTCTCGGTGGCGACCGCCCGCCGTACGGCGCCGGTCAACGTGCGATCAGCAGGCGCAGGGACCTCCCGGTGGGATGCGTCGCCCCGATGCCTCGTCCTGGAGCATCAGGACTTCGTCGCCGTCGTTGACGACGACACCTGAGATGGTCACGTGGCCGCCGAAGTCCGTGCCGCCCGCCGCCAAGCGACGAAGGGGCGGCTCCAGGAGTGCCTGCTCGGCAGGATGGCGACGCAGGTAGGCGGTGACCACGTCGTGAACGTGCAGGTGGGAATCGCCATGTGCGCTCCTTCGTGACCTTCCGCAGGCCCCAGGGCTCACCGCCGGCCAAGCGGGGCGCGGATCTGGTGAGCTCCACCTGCCGAAACCCGCCCTGGCCAAGGGCGGCCCCCTGCGGGCACTCACCAGGTGGGCGCCGGAAGCGACCTTAATCCTCACTCCGCGCGCTCGTGGCCTGCCACGTGCGAATCCACCCAACCGCACGACGGGCTGGGGGCAGTTCAAGCCAACTTGCCAACGGCTCAACCTCGGTAACTCACCTGCTGCTTCGAAAGCCGTTTCTTCCGGCTTTCACCCAGGTCACCGGCCGACCTTCGCGAACCGTTGCCCAACGCCGAAAAGAAGGCTCGGATTGTCCGGAACCCGGCACCGCCGCCGCCCGATTGTCAGTGGCCTGGTCGATGGTTCCCTCCCGCAGGCCCATCACCCTCACCGAGGAGACCAGTGCTGTCGACAGCCTCACGCAATCCCCCACCCGCGTTACACCTTCGCCGCTGTCCTCCCGACGAGTGAATCGAACGCAGGGGAGTGCCGTCCACGCCTGAGCGACGCGCCCTATCTCGAACCTGCGCTCGACCCATCGCCCGGCCCAGCCCGTATCGGCCACGTGGGCACCCACGTTGTCCGAGTGCTCAATGCGATCTCTACCTGAGGAGTAAACCGTGAATCCTGTGCGCCCTCGTCCCGCCGCCTACCCCGCGTTCGAGAATCCTCCCGCTCGGGCCGCCAAGCCCACGGGTCTCCAGCGCGTCCAGCGCCCGGCTGCCGCACGCCGCGCACCGTTCGCAGCCGCATCACGACCGTCACCGAGGTGGGGGGCATGAGCGACGCCAAGGCACGTATCAAGGCTTCGCGCGGCTGCACCGAGCGAGCCATCTGCGTCGCCGCTGGAACCAGGGACGACTGCCAGCGGGACGACTCCCATGTTCGGGACCTCCTACTCACCAACGACTGCCGGCACCACCTGCCGACCGTCCCGGCTGAACTGGAGGCGCCCTGCTCCCTCGCCTTGGGCGGGGCGTACGAGGATTCACGGGCCGCCACGGGCCCCGGTCGGGCCGTCTTGAACCGGCTGATGACGGAGGTGTTCGCATGAGGCGCCCCCGCAGCACCGCACGGCCGACCGCTCCCGCCGTACCGCAAACCCCGCCCCCGGCGGACGGCACGGCTACCGTCCCCACGCCGCGCCCGGCCGATCCTCAGCCCTCGGCTCCACCCGAGCTGGACTACCACGGGCGCAAGCACCGCCGGGCCATGGACGACGCGAGCCTGGCGGACATGGCCCGCCGTATCCCGACCGCGCTGGCCCAGACGGCCCGGCTGGCATGGTCCGTCGACCGGCGCATGACGCTTACGATCCTCGTATGCCAGGTGCTGTCCGGCCTGGGCACCGCCGTCATGCTCACCGCAGTCGCCAAAGCGATGCCCCACCTCGCTACCGCCGACGCCCGCACCGGGCTGGAACGGGCCTGGCCGGCGCTGACGGTCGCCCTCGTCGCCATGGCGCTCGGCGCCAGCATGTGGATCCTCGCAGACTGGGCCACCCGCCGACTGAACCCGCAGATCGCCTCCGCCGTCGATCTCACCCTGGTCGACCTCCACATGAAGGCCGAACTCTCCGCCTACGACACCGAAGGGTTCACCGACCGCAGCCGGGCCGCGGAGATCGGCGCCCTGCGCGCGATCGACCTCGCGGACGACGCCAAGACGCTGACCAACGGCCTGGTCCAGCTCGTGTCCGCCGCGACCGTCCTGACTGCCCTCCACCCCCTGCTCCTGGGCGTACTGCTGCTGTCCGTCATCCCCAGAGGCATGGGCGGCGTGATCGCCGCGCGCATCGACTACCGCATTCACGACCGCACCATTTCCGCCCGGAATGTACGCGGCATGATGCGCTGGTGGCTGACCACCCCTGATCTCGCCGACGAACTGCGCGCCAACACCATGCGCCCCTACCTGTACTCCTGGTACCGGGTGATGTGCGACAGGGTCGAAGGCCGCGAACTCCAAGGAGCCCGCCCGTACCTATTCGTGACGCTCCTCGCCGCCTCCCTGGCGGGCCTGTTCACGCTCGGCATGTGGGCGGCCCTGGCCGCACTCGCCCTCTCCGGAGCGATGTCCACCGCCATCGCCGGCATCGCCATCGTCGCCTCGCAGACGGCCGGACGCGCCCTCAACTCGATCATCCGGTACGGGGCGGTGATGTTCCACCACGGCCTCTACCTGCACGACTACCACGAATTCACCGACGAAGTCCGCTCCATGACCACCACCCGCGGCACCACCCAGGCCAGCGCGCCGCAGCGCATCCACCTACACGAGGCCGAGTTCACCTACCCCGACAAGGACACACCCGCGCTGCACCCGATCACCCTCACCCTCAACCGCGGCGAAGTCGTCGCCCTCGTCGGCGAGAACGGCGCCGGCAAGTCGACCCTGATCCGCCTGCTCACCGGACTGACCCTGCCGACCGGCGGAACGGTCCACTGGGACAACACCGACCTGACCACCGCCGACGCGGAATCCGCCTGGCGGCACGTCGGCCTGGTCCCCCAGAAGAACGGGCACTGGCCGCTGGCCGCCCGCGAGAACATCACCCTCGGCCAGCCCCGCGAACACACCGACGACCCCGTCTGGGACGCCGCCGAACGGGTCGGCATGACCCAGGCCCTCCAAAAACTCCCGGACCGGCTCGATACCCTGCTGGCCCGCTCGGTGTGGGGCGGGCACGAACTATCCGGTGGGCAGTGGCAGCGCCTGGCATGCGGACGGGCCCTTTACCGGGCGCCGGCGGTGCTCGTGCTGGACGAGCCCACCAGCGAGATGGATGCTCGCGGCGAGCACCTCATCTTCCGGGAGCTGCGCGCGATGGCACCCGGCCGGATCACCGTGGTCGTCACGCACCGCCTGGCCGCGACCCGGATGGCCGACCGAGTCATCGTCCTCGACAAAGGACGCCTCCGCGAAGAGGGCACCTTCGACGACCTTGTCGCCACCGAAGGAAGCCTCCTGGGTGAACTGAACGCCCTCGCCCAAGACCGCTGACCCCTGCCCAGCAACGGCGGGGCCGCGCAGCGACGCGGCCCCGCCCCATCCAGACTCCCTGACATCCTAACGCTCGGAAGGGGGGTTGTTGGTGTGCTGGGTCGTTGGTGGCCTGGGGTGTTGTGGGTTTGTTGAGAGGCGGATTTGGCGGTTCGGCGGGGGTGGCCGGGGTGTGTGGGCTGGGGTTAGAAGCCGTTGTCATACCGATCATGGTGGGTGTGGGTTCGAGTGCGGCGTCTCGGGCGGGTGATTTCCGGTTTTCCGGGCATGGAGGCAGGGCCTCCTGCACAGCTCGTGGGTGTCGAAGTCCATGAGCAACAGGAGGCCCTGGTGTCGCAGTCTTCCGCGTCGTTGCCTGCTGCGTCCAACTCGCCTGCTCGGCCGTGTGATTGCCTCGCGCACGTGTACGGCAACGCGGCCGATCGTGCCGGGAGTGTGCGACGCTATCCGTCGGACATGACCGACGCGGAGTGGGTGGTGGTCCGCAGCCTGCTGCCGGTGCCGGCGTGGATGAACGGCAAGGGCGGCCGGCCGGAGGGCTATTGCCACCGGCAGATGATCGACGCAGTCCGGTATCTCGTGGACAACGGGATCAAGTGGCGGGCGATGCCCGCGGACTTTCCCGACTGGGACCGCGTCTACGCGTTCTTCCGCCGCTGGCGTGACCATCGCCTGATCACCGAGTTCCACGACCGGCTGTGCAGCCGGGTTCGCGAAAGCCAGGGGCGGGAGAGGGAACCAACGGCCGCGATCGTCGACTCGCAGTCGGTCAAGGCAGCCGCATCCGTCCCGGCACGGTCACGGGGCTTCGACGGGGCCAAGAACATCAACGGCCGCAAGCGGCACCTGATCGTGGACTGCCTTGGTCTGCTGCTGATGGTGCTGGTCACCCCGGCCGACGTCACTGACCGGGACGCCGCCTGCGGCATGCTGCCCCGCCTGCTGGCCCGTCACCGCAAGATCCGGCTCGTGTGGGCCGACGGCGGCTACACAGGCCGCCTCGTTGACTGGGCCAGGAACAAACTCCGCCTCACCCTGGAGATCGTCAAACGCAGCGACAATACCCGTGGCTTCGTCGTACTGCCCCGACGCTGGTGCGTCGAGCGCACCCTGGCCTGGCTGATGCGCTCCCGCCGCCTGACCCGCGACTACGAGACCCGCCCCGCCACCAGCGAAGCCGTGGTGCACTGGTCGATGGCCATACTCATGGGACGCCGCCTCGCCCGCCGCCGCACCTGATCACTCACTGCGCCGGACATCGCAGGATGAACAGACCCGGCCGGTCCTCCGCCAGCCAGCCCCGCGCGACCAGCCGCTTCGCCTTCACCCGCACACCCTCGACCTTCGCCGGCACCAACTCCAGACCCAATCGGGCAGCCAGGCCCCTCGCCCGCAGTCCCTGGCCGCCACTGTCGGCCTCCAGCACCGCCAGCAACCTGCGGTACTCAGGAGCAAGCACCTGGGCCGTGACACCCTCGCGCCACACGGGGACCACCGAACCGGCCGCGGGCTCCCTCACCTCGACCGGAACCGGCGCCGGCCCGACCGGCTCTGGCAGCACAGCACCCGCAGCCAGGACCTCGGCCAGCTCCGCAAGCGCGACGACCCGCCGGCCCAGCACGGCTTCCGCCTCTACCAGCTCAACCCGAACCCGGTCCGCCTCGGCACGCAGTTCCTCCACCCGCACCCGGGCAGCCGACTCCCGAGCCTCCAACATCCCCATCACCGACGGCACCCGCATACCTCCCCGACGACACAACACGACGTGTCGTCCCTGCCGCAGAACCACCGACATCATGCCTGAACAGCGAAAACACAGCGATCACATTCGGAAAGACAACGGCTTCTTATGTGTTCTGTGTTGAGTGGGGCTGGGTCTGTTGTAGTTGGTTCTAGCGTGTAAAAGCCCCGATTGGTGTTTGTGCTGGTCAGGGCTGTTCTGCCTGCTCAGTGGGCGTGGGCTATCGGCTTCGGCGGGGGCGGTGGTGGGTTTCGGCGAGGTGGTCGAGGCGGATGGTGTCGAGGGTGGTTTTGGTGATGCGTTCGGTGCCGTCGTGGATGGCGGTGATCGCGGCTTGGCGGATGAGGCGGGTGAGGGATCCGATGCGGCCGGCGGTGCGCTGGTGGAGGTAGGGGGTGTGGCGGGGGAGGGTGCCGGGTTTGTGCTGCTGGAGGTCGAGATGGTTTTCGATGTCGGTGATGACGTCGCGGAACGGGTGGCGGGTGCCGTGGCGGGCGGGTAGGGGGCCGCAGTCGACGAGGGTGGCGCGTCCGGCGAGTTGGGCGCCCCGCGTCCCGGTGAACAGGGGTGTGTCGGTGACGTTGATGCCGGCGTAGACGAACGTGGCGGGAAGGCGTTCGCTGAGGTCCTTGATGAGGTCGGCGGTTTGGGCGCCGGTGGTGGTGCGGGGGTTGAGGCGGTGGATCTCGTCGATGAGGACGAGTTGGACGCCGGCCTGGGTGTAGGTGTGGCAGACGGCTTCGGTGATCTGGGTCTGGGTCATGCGCGCGGTTGTGGGGATACCGAGGTAGCGGGCGAACTCGGTGATGAGGGTCTTCGCGGTCGCGCCGGGCGGGACCAGAACATACGCGACCGGTACCGCGGCATGCGCTGATCCCGGTGGCGGCGGGTTCTTGCGGGTGTGGGCGAGGTGGCAGATACGCCCGACGTTCAGGAGGGCGGTGGTTTTTCCTGCTGCGGCGCGTCCGGTGACGATGAGGGAGGGCCGGGCGGTGGTCTGCTGGTGGCGTCCGAGGATCATTAGGGTGCGGACCTGAGTGGCCAGGGCGTGGATGGCGGGGGTGCGGATGGTGACGAAGCTGGAGTGGTAGGCCAGGCGTTCCTCCGCACTACGGGGCGGGTCGCCGGGCCGGGGCGGGACGACGGGGTCGGTGGTCGCGAAGCGGTGCCAGCCCTGCCAGGTGGTCAGCGGCCAGGACGGCTCGGCTCCGCCGACGCCGCCGGCTGGTGTGCTGCTCGCGCTTGTCTGGCTGGGGTTCACCATGTGGCGGCTTCCTCGTGCGCGTTGTAGAGCCCGAATCCGGTGGCCGGGGCGGGGCTGACGTCGTCGTCGGGCAGGTCGTCGATGCTGTCGTCGTTGCCTTCGTCGCCTTGCTGCGCCGGGCTGCCAGCGGGTGCTTCGGTGCCGTGGTCCCCATCGCGGGCTTCGGGGAGCGGGAGGCGAGCGGTGCGGGCCATGAGTGCCTGCTCCGCTGTGGTGGCGTGGCCGCTGTGGACGCGGCGCATGAGCTGGTCGAGGGCATCGGCGAGGCCGGCTTCGTACTGCTCGGCATCACCGTGGTTGCCGTCAACGGCCTGGGCGCGGATGTGCTGCCAGGTGCGTTCGTCGAAGGGCCGGTGGACGTGGTCGCGGTGGATCCACGGAATCTCGGTGAGTTCACCGTCGGGAAGCCGGACCCAGACCTGGCGCACGTCGTGCGGGTTGTAGTGGATCTCCCATTTCCCGCCGCGGCCGGCGACGGGGGAGGCCTGGCCGCGGTGCGGGGCGAGGAGATCCGCGTCGTAGGTGCGGTGGTGGATGGTGATGCCGGCGGGGGTGATGGCCTGCCAGCGCACGGGCAGCAGTTCGAGGTAGTCGCGCCCGGTCAACGGGACGGGTACGTATCCGGCGACGGCGACGAGCGCGGCCCACATCTCGTTCGGCGTGAGTGCCTTCCTGGGCATCATCGGGTGGCGCAGCCCTTCGTGGGCCGGTGGTGGTAGTGCACCAGCCACTCATCGAGGAGGTCCTGGAGCTGGGCGACGCTGTAGCAGGCGTCTTTCTCGGTGTCGGGGCCGCGGCGGGTGACGTCGGATCCGGTGTAGCCGGGCAGGTGCTGGCAGAACAGGGCGTTGATGGAGCCGAAGGTGCGCTCGACGATGCCCTTCGCGGTGGGGGCGCGGGGCGGGGCGGGCTGGACGCTGATGCCGAGGCTCTCGCAGGCGGCGGTGAACGCCCGGGAGACGAAGATTTTGCCCCGGTCGACGACGATCATCTCGGGCAACACGACCGGCCGGGCCGCCGCACCGGCCAGACGCTCGTCCACAGTGGCCAGACGCTCGTGGGGAAGTGTGCGGGCGTGGTCCATGCGCAGGATGTCCGGCCAGGTCGGGCGGGCGGGGTGGGGGACGGCCATCTCCGCGAGCAGCAGGGCCGCATCCACGGCTTTGGTCGCGCTGGGGCACAGCACGGCGGCGAGGATGGCGCGGGTGGCGACGTCGACGGCGATAGTCAGCTCGGGCCGGGCCAGGCGCCCGTCGTCGAAGAGGGCCAGGACATCCAGGCGGGTGGTGTCGATCTGGACCTGCTCGCCCGGCCGCAGCGCCATGGCGGGGGTGAAAGCCCGCCCCTCGACACTCGCGGGCACCTGCCGCACCGGACCACTGGGCAGTTCACCGGGGCGGGCGAGGGAGGTGACGAGCCGGTACAGCGTGGCCTGGGACGGCACGGGCACCGCACCGGGGCCGTGCCGGTCCTTGAGGATCTGGTTGATCAGAGGGAACAGGCCGTTGATGGTGCCCGTGGAACGCCCGCGCCGGCGGCGCAGCGCCTCACGGACGGCGTCGACGACCCGTTCGTCGGAACGTCCGGTGGGGCTGGAGGCGCGGGTGGTCCGGTGGTCCAAGAGCCCCCACAGTCCCTGCTTGCGGTAGGCCAGGCGCATGCGCTGCACCGTCGTACGCGACACCCGCCCGAACCCCAGGACGGTCAGCTCCTCGGCCTTGGCCTGCTCCCGCTCGGCCAGCGTGTGCTGCTCGGGGTCGTACTGCGGCCGCACCACTCCACCGCTGCCGGGCCCGTCGGCAAGGCCGCATTCGACTTCCCGTACATGCCGCTGCCAGGCCAGGGCCTTCTCGCGCGCCGCGGCGGGCGCGGTCTCGAACAGCCCCCACTGCGGGGCCGCCTGCGGCACGTCGGCCCCGATGATGCTGAAGCCGGGATCGGCGAACAGGTACCCGGCGAGCACCGCCTCACCGCCGCCGTCCGGGCCGACGAGGTGAACGGTCTGCCCGGACAGGGCGGCCACCTGCCACTTCACACCGCGGAACCGGACCTGCGCCCGACCTTCACCGCCGGCCGCGCGTTGCGCCGCGCGCTCACCCGGCACCTCCCGTCTCGTCCGGACCGTTCCAGTCCCTGGGCCGACGAGGGCGCACTCGTGCAGCGGCGCCTCCAGGTTGGTCGTGAGCTCTCCGTGCCACAGGGCGTGGAAGACGGCGGGAAGAACCTCGATCGGGTCACCGACAGCTTCGGCTCCCTCGATCAGCGGCCGCGGCCGCGCGAACGCCTCCAGAAACCGCGGGCGTCAGGCCCAGGCGCCCGGCGTTGCGGGGATGGCGGTAGCCGGCCAGCCACTTCAGATTGGCGGCCGGTACATCGTCGAGCGGCGCAAGGCGCCGGTAGGTCCAGCCGATCTCCTCACACGCCTCGCCCATCGCTTCGGCAGCCTTCAAAGCACGGTCGCCGCCGGCTTCCGGGTGGCTGGGGCAGTCGGCCAGCAGAACCTGTGCCGTCGAGGTACCGGGCGAACAGCTGCGGCACCCAGGAGCGCACCCGTCCCCGTTCGTCGCGCCAGATCACTCGTACCGGCCGCCCCGCGAGCCCGGTCACGTGCGGGTCGCGGTCCAGGACCATCAGCTGGGTGCGCATCGCGTTCGATCCCGCGGCCACGTGCCGGCCGGTGGTTGCTGACCACCACACGCCCGGTCCCCAGCGCCGTCCCGGGATCACCGGGAAGGCCGACACCGGCGGCAACTCCTCGAACGCCACGGTCATGGCGGCATCCGCCCACCGCTGCTGGACCGACTGTCCCACCGGGTCGAGGAAAACCGCCTCGAACCCGCTCCCTCGACCTACGGCCGCTCGCCCTGCCCAGCCCCCGGACCGGGCCGCTCCTGTGCTGCTCACCAGCGTCAGTCAAGCTGCTCCCGTAGGCAGCCACCGCTGTTTTCAGTATTTCTGCCACAAGCGAGTGCTCTATCAGCTAACCGCCGATGCACTCGCCCCTGGTCGTTCTCAGGCGCCGTCTTCCTGCCCGCCCGCCGTCAGCATCGTCCTGAGCACCTCGACGGGAATGTCCGCCCACCGGGCCACCTCCTCCAGCGGCACTCCGCCGTTCACCGCTGCCACCGCGGTCCGCTTCAGGCCGCCTCGATCAGACCGGCACTGTGACCGAGGCTGCGCAGCAGTTGCCGGGCAACCTCGGCGGTAGGCCCAGTCTGCACGCCGCGCAGTTGGAGCAGCTGTTCCTCGGCACTGTCGATGAGGCTGCCGATCCGTGCCCGCTGCTCGGGCGGTATCACCGCCCTCCACATCGTCCCGAGCCGGCGCCGTTTCTCCTTGCCGAGCACCCGCAACTGCCCAGCCAT